>CAZKJZ010000001.1:0-87360 GCA_964553145.1 uncultured Frigidibacter sp.
TCTGTCGGCGGGCAAGCCGCCGACCCCTGACGCCATATGGAGTCCTCACCGGCTGATCGGTTTCCGCGCGCGGGCTCCTCGTATGAGGAGCGGAAACCGGCCGGTGAGGACGGTTGGCAGGAACGGTATGGTGTGATACATGATGCTTGGTGACTACAATAGATATGCAATGATTGCGATAGAGGCTCAACGATCCCATGCCACGTCAGCGCCTTTCCCAGGACGAGATCGCCTTCGCCGACGCTCGGTTGAAGTCTGGCGACAGCGTGGCATCTGTGGCCCGTGCAATGGGCAGGTCGCGCCAGTCGCTCTCGCGGCTCAAAGGGGCGCTCGATCGGGGCAAGGCGCAGCGGCTGGATCGGAACATCATCGCTCGGGTGACCGAGGACGAACGGGCAGCCTTTCAGACAGTCGCCCGGTCAAAAGGGCTGACGGTTTCCGAGGCATTGAGGCATCTGGTCAAACAGGCAAACGGGCATCTTGCTTTGCAGGCAGACGAGCTGGCAGGCATCGCTGCCGCCAGGCGCGAGTTGTCGGCTATCGGCAGCAATCTCAATCAACTCGCTAGGCTTGGGGCGGTCGGCAAGCTGAACTGGAACCCGGGCGATGCGGCGCTGGTGCGCAAAGTGGCGGCCCGGGTCGATGACCTTTCCGAAGGGCTGGTACTGCTCATTGCGGCCCTTGGCAGCCATCAGGGGATGACAACCGATCAGGCGGCCGCCGTTCTTGCTGGGGTGGCAGACCCCGTGAAGGGGAAGACGGCATGACCGGGTCGAGTGTCGAAGATCTCGTTCTGGGCCATATGCTGGACGAAAAGCGTCGGGGGCGTGGCGGTGGCAGCGGGGCGTCCGGTCGGCTTGGATCGCCGAAGGACCGTCGGACGCGGGGACTTTTGCGCAATGCGGCCGCTCCACGCAGTTGGCAATCCGTGATCAAGCGCATCGCGGGCGGCAGTGCCCGTACGCCGCAGGAGCTGAAGCGGCTCTTGGACTATGTCGCCCGGGAAGAGGGGGTTGAGTCCACCTGGTGCAATCTCGCGGGCTATGAGCGCGACTTCGACCCAAGGAAGGCTGCCCATGTCGCCGAGACCTGGTCCTCAACCTGGCGCGGCGCACCGAAGCGCGGCCATACGGATCACATCGTTCTGAGTTTCCCGCGTGGCGTCGAGGTGGATCAGGCCGAGGCCATTGCCCGGGAATGGGGGCAGGAGGTTTTCGGATCGGGCGATTATGGCGATGTCTGGCGCTATGTCGCGGCGGTGCACAAGGACACCGACCATGTGCATGCCCATTTTATCGTGGACAAGCACGGCATCGACAACGGCCGGTTCCTCTCGATCTGTCGCTATTCGGAGCTGAACTTCGACGTCATGCGTGAGTTGCATGCCGAGATAGCGCAGGAACATGGGCTGAACCTGGTTGCCACGTCGCGTCTGTCGCGCGGGCTGATCGAGAATGCCGTGCCGGACCTCTCGGCGCTTGCGTCCAGCTCCGGCGGCTCCGCGCCCCCTGCCCCACCACCTCTGTCCGATGCCGAGCGGGATCGGCGGCTGGAAGCCCTGCAAGATTATGCCCGCGACTATGATGAACTCTCCCGGATCGCCGCGATTGCCGCAGGGCCGGAAGAAGGTTCTACGGCCGCCCCCAGTTTTCTCACCCGTTTGGCCGGCGCGCTCGGCGCTTCGGCTGCTGCCCTCAGACAAGGATTGCCTTTGATGCCCGATCCCACGCTCCATGAAGAAGGCGATGCCGCGACCCGGATCGAGACTGCCCGCGCGGAAATGATCGCCGCCGCCGAAGAGGCGTGGGGGGCGATCCGCGCCATGGAACCATCCGCCGAGCGGGTCGACCTGGAGCGCAGCTTTGCGGAGCAGGCGAAAGCGTCGCTGAACCTGGCGCCCGACAATCCGCTTTTGGCCGCACATGCCCGCGTCGCTGCCCATGAAGAGGATCCGTATTTCCATGCAACGCTGGCGTCGCTGGCTCGGCTCGAAGCAACACCACCTGAAGGCTTGACCCTCGATGAGGGCCTTCGCGCGGCCCTCTCTCATGTCCGGGACCAAATCGGCGGGAGGCTGACGGCGCTTTTCTCCATCCGGGAAGACGAACTTCGCATCGCAGGCACGTCTGTCGAAGAAATGGCTGCCCGTTTCACCGTGGCCGAGCGCAGCGAAGCCCAAGTCGCGAGCTGGACCGCTGACCAGCCGAACACAATGCAAAAGGTGTTCTGGATGGAAACGGAGCGCGCTCTCGGCCAGGAGGTCCGGACAGAACTCGCCGCCCTCGAATTTGCGCCGGACCTGGCCGAGATCGTGGCGCGCGAGCAGATGCTCTCTGCCGACCGGGATCTTCGCCTGTCCGAAGTTCCCGCGTTGGAGGCCATCGTCGACCGGATGCACGAGACCTTGCCCGGCGAGGAGTTGGACCGTGTGATGTCCGGCGACCTCACACCCTTGGCCGAGCGGGTGCGCGATCCGGCGCTTCGTGCCGCCGTGGCGCATGAGTTGCGCAACGAGGGTGACCTATCTGCCGATCATTCTGTCGGTCCCTGGGCCGATCTTGCTCGGAGCCACGTCCGCGCTGCCGAGCTTGGGCTTCGCGCCAATGAGGCGACCCACGATCACGTCCACGAACTCTGAAGGCCTCAAACATGCTCTCGAACTTCGAGTCCCGCTGGCGCTATCCGGTGGCCCTGGTCCTTGGCCTTGTCATCGGCCTCTATGTCGGCGGGATGCTCGCCACCATCTATGTCATCCTGGCCTTCCGGGAGAGCCTGGACAGCCTTGATCCGCTGCAGCCCTGGTTCTTTCGCTATCCCTGGGCCGACCTGGCGGCGCGGCCGGCGCTCCTGCAATCTGCTCTGATCATCACCGGGTCCGTGACCGCAGCACTGGTTCTGGTCGGCTTGGCCGGTGTCCACCGCGGGCGGCTCAACCAGTATGACGACGCGCATTTCCAGACAAAGCGCGAGATGAAGCGCAACAAGATGGTGGGCCGCCTCGAGTCCAACGGCTTCATCTTCGCCAAACTCGGGTCACCAAAATCCGATGCGCTCTTTGTGATGGCGCCGCCGGATCGCTTTCCCCATGCCATGATGATCGCGCCGACCGGCCGCGGCAAAGGCGTGGGCTTCGTCATCCCGAACCTCCTCCACTTCTCGGGCTCGGCTCTGATCCTCGACGTGAAGGGCGAGAACTTCGCCAAGACCTCGGTGCATCGCAAGCACGGGCTGAAGAACAAGATCTGGTATTTCTCCCCCTTCGACGAGGAGAAGGGCTCGCATCGCTTCAACCCCCTCGCCCGGATCGCAGCCATGACTTCGGCGGAGAGTCAGTTCACGGCACTGAACACGATGTCTGACCTTTTCCTCATCCCGGAGGGCGAAAGCGCGCAGAGCTTCTTCAACGCCGGCAAGCGCCTCTTCATCGCGTCCTGCCTTTATGCCATCGAGCAGGGCCGCCCGACCCTCGGCTATGCCGCCGAGATCATGGCCGGCGGCGGCAACAAGGTCCGCAGTTTCACCACTATCGCTGAGACCACCCAAATTCCCATCGTCTCGCGCACCTTCCTCGAAATGTCCGACGTCAACGAAAAGACCCTCGGTTCTTACGTCTCGATCATCCAGGGGTCCGGCCTCGGCCTCTGGAATGATCCAGCGGTGGACCGCGTGACCTCGGCCAGCGATTTCGACTTCGGGACATTCCGCCGGAACCCCCAAAGCCTCTACATCGTCGTCCAGCCCGAGCATCTGAAAACCCTCGCCCCCCTCGTGCGCCTCCTCTTCGCCGATGCCATCGCCTCATTGCAGCGCAAGGAACCGGGGCCCGATGAACCCCATGCTGTCATGTTCCTGATGGACGAGTTTGACCAACTCGGCCGGCAGCCTCTGGTCCTCTCCTCGATCAAGACGATCCGCAGCTTCGGCGGTCGGTTCTTCATCATCTCCCAGACAATTCCGGGCTTGGATGACATCTATGGAGAGACTGGGCGTCGGTCACTTCAGGGCGGAGCTGGGGTCCAGATCTATATGACACCTCAGGATGACCGAACGGCGGATGTGCTGTCGAAAGCGCTTGGTCGCGTGACGGTCACTGCGATCAGCGAAAGCCAGTCACGGGTGCAGGGAATGAAGGACAGCGCCAATGTCAGTCGGCGGTCGGAAGAGCGGCCGCTGATCTCGGCCAACGAGTTGCTCCGGTTCCCTCTGGATGAGGTGCTGGTGTTGGCCGAGGGGCAGTATCCGATCAGGGCGCGGCATGTGCGATATTTTGAGGACAGACATTTCGGGCCAATTGATAGCGCGAGGAAGCAGGCGGTGCCGGTTAGTTTAGTTTTTAGAAGGAGCGGTTCCGAAGATGCGCCGACGTACGCGCGTATGAACGATCTTGCAGCACAAACAGACATGCAGAACGCATTGAGATTTGCCGCTGGGGCTTTCGTCGTACTGAAAGAGAAGGCGAGGTTGCGGCCTGAGCATTGAATAGTCCAGACCGTTCGGTCGGAGAATCGAAGGCTGTGTTTCGGCCCTTTAATTGCGGGTCCTGGTCAAGCCTGTTTCTGCCTCCGTGCCGGGGTCATGGTCCTTTTCGAGGTCATGGCCTCATGATGATGTTCGGGTCGGGTGCCTCAACGTATGCAACGACGGTCCAAAAAAGGCGTCAGCCGAAACAACGAGGTCACCGCAACCACCGTCCCGGCGGGACATCACAGGTCTGGCTTCAGCCCTGCAATCTCGGGGTTAGGTCTGTGCCGATCAGGTGGTCATTTCTTTCCCCCATTCGAACACCGTGCCATCGACCCAGATGCAATGCAGGATGACCGCCAGTTTTCGCGCCACAGCGACCTGCGCCTTCTTCATGCCGTTGCGCTTGGCCAGCCGGAGCCCCCAGGCCTTCAGCGCACACCACCGTTTTGTCCGGTGCAGCAGAACGCTGGCAGCCTCGTAGAGGTAGGTGCGCAGCAACCGATCCCCCCATCGTGAGACGTGACCCGTTGTATCCGTTTCGCCCGATTGCTTTCGTCGCGGGTTGAGGCCCAGATAGGCGCCAACCGTGGCGGCGCTGCGGAAACGGGAAGGATCGTCGATGGTGTGCCGGAAGGTGAGTGCCGTTACCACGCCGATGCCCGGCACCGTCATCATGCGGCGGGTCGTCTCATCCTCTCTGGCCAGATGGCGGATTTGCCGATCAAGTCCGTCCAGTTCACGGCAGACATGAGCATGGACGGAAAGCAGGGGCTGCAGCACCGGCCACAACACATGCCCGTCGCCGGTCAGCTCAGTGACTCGGCGCTGGAACTGTCCGGCGATCGAGCGCGGGAAGATCAGGCCGCATTCCTTCAGCATGGAGCGCACCTGGTTCTCCAGATCGCGACGCATGGACACCAGGCGCGACCGGGCCACCAATACTGACCGAACCTGCTGGCTGGTCTCGCTCTTGACCGCCACCTCCCGATACCAGCCGATCCGAACCAGCTCGGCCAGACCACGCGCATCGTTTTCATCGCTCTTGTTCATCCGCACCGACAGCGCGGCATGGGCGTGACGGGCGTCGATGCAGACGACCGGAAGGCCGACACGCTTGAGTTCATGCCAGAGCCAGCTCGACATCGCGCCAGTTTCAAAGCCGATCCGTTCTGCGAACGGGGCCCTCTTCGCCAGCAGTGCCGCCAAAGCCCCGGGATCCGATTTGCCGCGGGCTTCAAAGACCGGTTTGCCGGTCTCGTCCACGACACAGATTGCTGTCTCCTTCTGCGAGACGTCCAACCCGACATACTGTTTCATGGTGGCATCCTCCCTATGGATCAACAGCACCCATCCTGCCCACCTCAGCCATTCAGGGAAATGGTCGAAGCAATTACGTCATCGTGTGCAATTTTGGCTCTGACTCACATTCGGTGCAACTTGTGGGGTGTGGCACTACTTCTGGCGCATGATGTAGCTGGAGGATCGGAGTATGCGCCAAGTTGGAAGCTGCGAGTGCCTGTTGCCACCCGGCCTGAATGTCGATGAGATCAGGATCGGAGCCGAGGGGGTCTTTGTTTCAGCTCGCATGCCGGGTGGGGTGGCTCGATGTCCGTCCTGCGGCTCGATGTCGGGACGCATTCACAGCCGCTATCGACGTGCGCTCTCCGATTTGCCAGCGCATGGTCGGCGCGTTCGCGTCGAGCTTTTGGTCCGGCGGTTTCGTTGTCCGGTTCGCAGCTGTCGGGTGAAGATATTCGCGGAACGACCGGGCGACGGGATCACGCAGCGCTACGGGCGGCGCACGACGCGGCTGCAGGGTCTTGTCCGTTGTCTTGGCCTCGCCCTTGGAGGGCGGCCGGCGCAAGCGCTGGCGAACCGACTTCTTCTGCCGTTGAGCAAGGATACCTTGCTGCGCAGCATCCGGAGCGGCATCCCGACACCGGAGGCCGCGCCACCCCCGCGCATCATCGGAATAGACGACTGGGCCTGGAAGAATGGTCATCGCTACGGAACCATCATCTGCGACCTTGAGCGACGGTAGGTCATCGACCTTCTGCCAGACCGTGAGGCGGCGACGGTCGAAGCTTGGCTCAACGAGCGTCCCGGCATCCAGATCGTGTCGCGGGACCGTGGCGGCGGTTACGGCCAGGCCGTCGCCAGGGCGTTGCCGCATGCGGTGCAGGTGGCCGACTGCTGGCATCTTCTCGAGAATGCAAGCCGGGCTTTCGCCGATGCGGTCTGCAATTCGATGCGAGACATCCGACGCGTCCTTGGCGCAGGGAAGATCACGCCGCAGCTGCTGTCGGCCGCTGAGCGCATTCAGTATCAGGGGTTCCTGCGCCGGAAGGAGACGAATGCCGCGGTCCAGTCGCTTGCCAAGGACGGGGTGGCCATCAAGGAGATCGTCCGGCGCACTGGCTGCAGCCGGCAGGTCGTTAGACGCATTTTGCGGGGCGAACGCGAGGACATCTTCCGCGGCCGCCAGAGTTCTCTGGAGCCTTGGCTGCCCCGGCTCGACGTCGAATGGGCCGGAGGCTGCCGCAACGGCGCCGAACTCTGGCGCCGTCTGAAGACTGCCGGGTTCCGCGGCAGTCTGCGGGTCGTCACGGAATGGGCAACCCGACGGCGCCGGGCGGAGCCTTCATCCTTCGGTGCTCCGCGCCCATGCCCCTCCACCCGGGCGATCGCCCAGATGATGGTGCTGTGCCGGCAAGACCTGACGCGAGAGGAGACGATCACGGTCGCAGCAATCGAGGCCAGCATCCCGCGCCTTGGGGAAGCCGCAGTGTTGGTCGACCGTTTCCAGAGGATGGTCCGGAACCGCAGCGCCGAGCACCTTCAGCCCTGGTTGCTGGAAGCAAACGCAAGCTTGCTGGCCTCGTTTGCCAAGGGATTGTCAGCAGACAAGCACGCCGTCCTGGCCGTCCTGGCCGCCCTGACCGAGCCCTGGTCGAACGGGCAGACGGAGGGTCAGATCAATCGCCTCAAGCTCCTCAAGCGCCAGATGTATGGCCGCGCCCATCTCGACCTTCTCAGGGCGCGCGTCATCGGCATGGCAGATGCGCCGGGAAAAGAGCTGCACCGAATGTGAGTCAGAGCCAGTTTTGCACGCCGATTGACATCCACACGCCGTCGATGTCACCGTATCTGCCGATCACCCCGGCCCAAATCGCGCAATCGGCCATTGAGGCGGTGGAAGCAGGTGCCGCGATCCTGCACCAGCTCGCCCGCGATCCTGTCACCGGGCGGCCCGCATCGGACCCCAGGCTTTACGCCCAATTCCTTCCGGCAATCCATGCAGCCACCGATGCGGTGATGAACCTGACCACCGGCGGCGGGCTGACCATGACGGTCGAGGAACGGCTGGAAGGCCCGCTGCGCTTCAAGCCCGAGATGTGCTCGGTAAACATGGGCTCGATGAATTTCGCGATCTTCCCACTGGCGGATCGGCCAACCGACTGGCAACACGATTGGGAGCAGCCCTATCTGCCCGGCACCAAAGATTTCATTTTCCGCAACACCTTTAGCAACATAGAGCGGATCACCAACCTTTTGGGCAAGGAGCATGGCACGCGGTTCGAGCATGAATGCTATGACGTGGGCCAGCTTTACAACCCCGCCCATTTCGTCGACCGCAAGGTCATCGAGCCGCCGTTCCTAATCCAGACCATTTTCGGAATCCTGGGCGGCATTTCTGCTGATTGGGAGAACCTCGCCTTCATCAAGGCGACCGTCGACCGGCTGTTCGGCGACGCTGTGGAGTGGTCGGTTCTGGCGGCCGGGCGGTCGCAGATGCCTTTCGCCACACAGGCCGCGATGCGCGGCGGCCATGTGCGGGTCGGGCTGGAGGACAGCTTGTATATCGAACGGGGCAAGCTTTCGACCTCGAATGCCGAACAGGTCCGCAAGATCCGCAACGTCGTCGAAGACCTTGGCCTGCAAATCGCCACGCCGTCCGAGGCCCGCACGATGCTTGCCTTAAAGGGGCACGATCTGGTGCAGTTGTAGTTGATATCCATGCACAAAATTCTAAGGGCGAAGAGATGCCAACCTGATCAACCTTTGGCCGTTAGCCGTTCAGCGTCCTTGGGCCGCAGCGACGTAAGATTTCCGCCACCAAGCGCGCTTCTTCGGTGTTCAGTGGCTGCTGCGGGCGCGCGACGGCATTGGTCGAAATGACGCCCATCTCGCGCAACGCGGTCTTGAAACTGCCGACCGCAGCAGCAATCGGGCTGACGCGCCCCGATGCCACAAAAGTCATTTCGGACAGGGCACACAGGCGTTCCTGCTCCAATCTGCAAGCCAGGCCATCGCCACGCTGTGCGGCATCCCACAAACGGACATAGCCTGCCGGATCAACATTGGCCAAACCCGGCACTGCGCCATGGGCTCCCATGGCAAGGGCCGCATCGACCGTCACTTCCGATCCGGTCAGGGCGAAAAATTCGGGATGATCCGCCATATCCAGTAGCACATAACGGAAATTCCGTTCATCACCGCTGGAATCCTTCAGGCCCGCGATGGTCCCCTGGCGAGCCAGGGTGACGACCAACTGACGCTCAAGCTTCACGTTGACGCAGAACGGGATGTCATAGGCGACGATGGCCAAGTCGACCGCATCCCGGACATCGCGAAAATGGTCGATGATTTCGCTCTGCTGCGTCTTTGTGTAAAATGGCGCCGTCACGACAACCGCATCCGCGCGCAAGCTGGCCGCGTGCTTTGCATGGGCAATCACCAGATCGGTGGTCGCATCAATCGCCCCCACAAACAGTGGCAGTCGTCCATTGTTTTGCCGGGCGACCGTTTCAACGATCCGGCACCGGGTTTCGGGATTGTGAAACATCACCTCGCCGCTGGTCCCCAGCACGAACAGCCCGTGAACACCCGCGCTAATCAAATGCTCGACCAGGGCAGCCAATGAGAGATAATCCACATCAAGCGTTTCGGTCAGCGGTGTGATCAGTGGAGGGATAATGCCGGAAAATCGAGGCACAAGGGGCTCCTGCGAAAGGGGTGTCAGTGCCCCCAAGTCTGTTCCAAAACGGCCAACCAATTGTCGCAACTGATCTTGCGCACCAGCGCCTCGCCATAGCCGTGGTCCAGCATCGCCTGCTGCAAGCGCGGCACCCCAGTTACGTCACCGATCCCCTGCGGGACGGGCACGCCGTCGAAATCCGATCCCAAGCCGACATGATCCTCGCCCAGCTTTTCCAGCAGATGGTCCAGATGCGCCAGAACATCCTCCCAACCCATGTCCGTCGACATCTTGCCGTCGCGGCGCAGAAAGAAGGTGCCGAAGTTCAGCCCGACCATACCCCGGCTTTCGGCGATCACCGCCAATTGCCGATCGGTCAGGTTGCGCGAGGAGGGGCAGATAGCATGGGCATTGGAATGGGTGGCAACCAATGGCGCATCGCTGAGCCGGGCGATGTCGTCAAAACCCTTTTCGTTCAAGTGGCTTAGGTCAAGCATGACCCTCAACTCATTACAGGCCCGCACCAGCCGTTTTCCGGCATCGGTCAGACCATCGCCTAAATCCGGACCATGCGGAAAGGCGAAAGGCACACCGTGGCCAAAGACCGTGGGGCGCGACCAGACCGGACCAAGTGACCGCAGGCCGATCGCGTGGAACGTATAAAGCGCGTCAAGGTCGGGACCAATTGCTTCCGCACCTTCCATGTGCATGATCCCGGCGATGACACCCTGCGCCATACAATCGCGGATTTCGGCCACGCTGCGGGCAATCTTGAACCCGCCACTCGACGCGCGCTCCATCCACATCAGATGCCCGGCCTGCGACAGGGCGGTGGCCTGCGATTGTTCGGCAGTGATCAGGTCCGGCAAGGGTCGGATGAAACTCGGTTCATCCTTCGGCTGCGTATTGGTCCCGTCGTCTTTCTCTGGCGACGGTACATAAATGGCGAAAAGGCCGCCGACAAAGCCGCCCCGTTTCATGCGTGGCAGGTCCAGATGGCCAATGCCCTCGCCCGTCAACCAGATCGCCTCACGGTTTTCCGGGGCAAGGTGCAGGCGCAGCAGAAGGTCATTGTGACCGTCGAATACCGGATACATGGGATGTCTCCTTCAAACGCTTGTTTTCGTTGGTTCATTGGTGATGGGCGTCCCGTCATGCTGCCAGGGCCTGACCGCAAAGATCGCTGTGACCTCAACCGTCATGCCACCCGGCAAAGATCCCATTCCAACGGCCGCGCGGGCGTGGCGGCCATTTTCACCAAAGACCGCCACCATCAGATCGGAAAACCCGTTCATCACCTTGGGATGCTGCGTGAAATCGGGAATCGCGTTGACCATGCCATGAACGGACAGCACACGGTCCACCCGATCCAGCGAGCCAAGAATGCGCCGGACCGAGGCCAGCAGCGCCAACCCCGTCAACCTGGCCTGGTCATAGGCCTGTTCGACAGTTACATCCCGCCCGACAAGGCCCGTCCCCGCTGGGCCAGCCAATCCCAACGGGCCCTCGCCCGACATGTAAAGCAGACCGTTGTGCAGCACACCGGAAACGAAGTTTCCGATGGGGGTTTCTGGCATTTCCGGCAAGGTGATGCCCAGTTCGACCAACCTGGCTTCGGCGCTCATTCGCTTTCCTTTCTGTCTTGCCTGCGGCGTCACAGGGACAAAAGCCCCTCAGTCACTCTGACTGCCGCTCCGGCGACCCGCACGGAAATCAGCTTGCCGACAGCGACATCCACCTCCAGCTCCAGGCTCGACGGGCGGCCCATTTCGTAGCCTTGTTCCAGCCTGAAAGCGTGGGTTCCGGCGGCAAGGGCATGCGTGGCAAGGAGTTGCGACGCGAAAAGCGCGGCGGCCGATCCGGTGGCCGGGTCTTCGGCTCCGTCCGCAATGAGCATCCGCGTGCGGTAATCGGTTTCTGGTCTGTCGCCCCCCTTGGTGTAAAGATATCCGCCGCTCGCCCCAAGACTTTGCAAAATGCCTGACCATTCCGGCCCGCGTGACCACGCCTTGGCCAAGGCTTTGGGTGTGGCGATGGGAACGTAAAGGTATCGCGGCCCGCCTTCATGCAGGCCAAGGCCCTGATCCGCAGGCCCAATATCGGTCGGGTCCAGTGTCAGGGCCCACGCCAGATCGTCCAGCGCGGGCATGGGCGACGCCACCGGATAGGGAACCACAGGCGCAGTCAGTTGCGCCCAACTCGCACTGCCCAAACTGCACACCCTTACCGGCACCAGGCCCGCCAGTTCTTCCAGCCGGATGTCAGTCTCGAACGGCTGGCCCCTGCCCATCAGATTTTCGGCCAAAAGCACTGCGCAGCCGATGGTCGGATGCCCGGCAAAGGGAATTTCCCCACCGGGGAAAAAGATTCGCACGCGGGCCGTATTGGCCGGGTCCTTCGGTGCCATGACAAAGATCGTCTCGGAGAGATTGAACTCGCGCGCGATGTTCTGCATCTGCGAGGTGGACAGCCCATCGGCCCCCAGCACAACGGCCAAGGGATTGCCCCCGAACCTCTGCTGGGTAAAGACGTCAAGCGTGTGGAATTTCAACTGCACGTCGTTTGGTCCATCATCGCGCAAGGGAAAGAGGCCCTTTCGCGCCCTGCGCTAAGCCGAGGGCACCATCCGGGCAAGAGCCAGTTGCGAGCATATTGGGAACCAGATTCCCAGCCACGGTACCCGTGCAAGGCAGCCCCGTCGTGATACTTGTTCGCCAAGACATTGACATTAAAAGATTTTATAGGAAACGCCGAAGTGCGCGACGGAACCTTTTGGTGCTGGCCGAAAATCCGCACACCTTGGCCGAGATTGCGCTGCGCCAAACGACCGCTAGATGTCGCGTGGATGCGCAGAGCCCCCGACAAGCGGCACAGATGGAGAAGCCCATGACCGTAATACCCCTACCCGTTCCAGCATCCGACTTCATCGGCCTCGGCAACACAATCCACCTTGCCGCCGCCGGGGAAGCACCCGTTCTTGCAACCCAGCCTGCCGTCTTCGCTCAATATGCCAAGGATAAAGCCTGTGGCCTGGCGGGGATCCGGCGCATCTATGGCCGTCTTGAGGATGCCAGAGGCCAAGCGGCCCAACTTTTGAACGTGACGCCACAAGAAATCGGATTCGCCCTGAACGTGGCCCAGGCGATGAGTTCGATCGCCCGCACCATGGATGCCGATGGGGGCAACGTTGTCCTGACACAATGGGAATTTTCGTCGACCCTTAATCCCTGGATCACCGGCACCAAACTTCAGGTCCGGCTGCTGAAAACGCCCAACCACCTTCTGGACATGGACCGGCTTGCGCAGCTTGTCGATCGGGGCACGCGCGCGATCATTGTCAGCCTGGTTTCGTACTACACAGGTGAGCGCGCCGACCTGGCGGCGCTGCGGCACTTGGCGGATCAAGTTGGTGCTGCGCTGATCATCGACGCATCGCATGCCTTGGGTGCCGCCCGGTTCGATTCGACGCTTGCCGATTTCGTCCTGTCCTGCGGGTACAAATGGATGCTTGGTGTCCATGGCGCGGCAACGGTCTATTGCAATGCGAACCGCCAGCCCAATTGGCTGCCGTTTGAATCTGGCTGGCGGTCAACAAGGGAAGTGAATGCTGACATCCGCGACTTGACCGTTGTGCAGGAAATCGACGGTCGACGCTTTGAACTGGGCAATCCCGCCGTTCTGAGTGTCTTGCTGACCGGCGAAGGGGCCAGGTATTTGAACGCGCTGGGGATGGAACGGGTGGATTCCTATCTGACCTCTTTTACAGGCCGCATGATCCAGCGTCTTGGTGACCTGGAGCTCGACATACTGACGCCGCGCGAGGAGGGCCGACGCGCCGGGATCGTTTCGTTTCGCGTCCAGGACGCAACGGCATGGTCGGAAAGGCTGGAGGCGGAAGGCGTTCTGGCCTGGATTACCGAAGGCCGGGTCCGGCTTTCGCCCCACATCTTCACCTCACCAAGCCAAGTCGAAACTGCGCTTGATGTGATTTCAACGATTGTCGCGACAAAAGGGTGATGCTGCTCAGCCCGAAACATTCAAGGCCGTTGCCGGCTTTGGGCCACCGCCCTGATGGCCTTTTCAATCCCGGCTTCGGGAATTTGCGAGACGGACATTCTGATGCAGGCGATGTTTTCACCCTCAAAGAAGAACCGATCGCCCCGTTCAACCAGAATACCCTGCTCTCTGGGCTTGTCGCAGACGCGCCGGAGATCTTCGCCATTTGGAAACGTCATCCAAAACGTCGATGAGCCGCGCGCATGGGCATAGGCAACATCGGGAAGCCATTTGGCTGCAGCTTGTCCAAAGGTGTCCGTTCTCTTTTGCAGCTCTTTGGACACACGGCTTAAGAATGAATGATAGTGACCCCGATCAATGAAAAGCGCCAAGGCGCGCTGGGTATTTCCAGGCGGATGACGGTGGATCAGCCGCCGAACGGCCCGCAGTTCTTCAATCACTTTGGCATTGGCGACCACGAAACCAATCCGCAACCCCGGCGCGATCGACTTGGACAGGCTGCCAATGTGGATGACACGGTCGTCAAGATCGAGAGCTTTCATCGCGGGAATCGGGTTGGTCAAGGAAACCGTCTCGGTTTCATAGGTGTCTTCAACGATGATCATGTTTTGCGCCTGCGCCAGTTCCAAAACGGCGACACGCCGCGCCTCAGACATGACGGCGGTCGTCGGGCATTGGTGGCCAGGCGTCAAGAACGCAATATCGCAACGTTTCAGTTGGTCTGAAATTTCAGCGCCTTGATTGTCCAGAGGCAGGTAAATCCGCTGGGTCGGCATCAAGGCGACGATGTCGTTCATATCCGGCATTCCGGGACTTTCAATTCCCGTCACTGTGCCGAACCTGCACAGTAGCCGGGCGACCAGGTAACGACCTTCCTGTCCGCCCAGTGTCACCAAAATCTCGTCGGGGTTGGCCCAGATGCCGTGACGCGGCAAAACATGCCGCCGAAGGCTTTCCACCAGCGACGGGTCATCGCGGTCATATACGTCACGCCCCCATTCCGCCATTTCAGTGACGGCAGAGGCCGCGCGCTCGCATTCGCGCCAGTGCCTGAGGGGGAAAAGACCGGCATCGAACTGACCGTATTTCAGATTGTGGGCTATGGCACCGGCGTCGTCCGAAACCTCCGAGGGCCTTTTGAACGACGGCGCAAGACGCGCGGGCCAATCCATTGCAGATACCGGATTGGGGAGACAGAGGCGCGCAGATGGAATACCTTGGCGCGGGCCAACAAAGACCCCCGATCGGTCCTTGGAAACAAGATAACCCTGTTCAAGCAATGCGCTAACCGCCGCAATCACCGTGTTGCGGCCCAGTCGTAGCTTTTCCGCCAATACCCGGCTGGACGGCAGACGCACCCCCTCAGGCATCCGATTGTCGTCAATGGCATCGACCAGAGACGCCACAAGCTGCGACGCCAAGTTGCCTTTCCCGGGCTGCGGCGGGTTGATCAGGTGTTCCCACACCCGGATTCCGTCGGTTCTGTTTTGCTGCAACTTGGGCATGGCGCTTCCACCTCGCTCGGGGTCGCGCCCAGCAAATCCGCGCGAATGCCCCCAGTCAACTGGTTCCTTTAGCCAGCCCCGGTGGTTCCAAAGACCGCCGCCATCTGGTTCCACATATTGCTGGGCCTGGTTCTTGCCGCGGCGCGGCCCCAAGCATATCGCAGGGTAACGGGCCTTTGGGGATGTCTGCGATGAAGGACTTCACCGGCATTTTCGAACACCAGAAGCCGACCGCCGCAGTGGAGCATAACTTTGTCTGATCTGCCCATCCAATTGCCGAAAGAAATTGTTCCGCCCGCCGAAGCAGGTGGGGCGAAGTTTCAAATTGTGCCGGCAAGTCGCCCTTGGCGCAAGGTTGGGGCCGCGGTTGCGATCCTTCTGATTTTGGCCACGTTGTATTCAATCCTGACCAACCAGAATTGGGGCTGGGGGGTCATGGCGGAATATTTTTTCTCGCTGCCGATCCTTTGGGCCTTGGCAAGAACTCTTTGGCTGACAGCCCTATCGTCCGTCTTGGGCTTCTTGCTGGGCACGTTGCTCGCCTTTGCGCGGCTTTCCGATTCCTGGTTGCTGTCCCGGCTTTCTTGGGGTTATATCTGGCTTCTGCGTTCTATTCCGCTGATTGTTCTTTTGTTGGTGCTGAACAATCTGGGATATCTTTATCCGACGATCACGTTGGGCATTCCCTTTACGAACATCGACTTTACCCAATACAGAACCACCGATCTGATTGACATCTACGCCGTCGCTATTTTGGGTCTCAGCCTGAATCAGGCGGCATTTTCGTCCGAAATCATTCGGGGCGGTATTCTTTCCGTCGATCATGGCCAGCGCGAAGCAGCAGCAGCGCTGGGGCTATCGCAGCGGCGCGAGGCTTTGCACATCATTCTGCCGCAGGCCATGCGGGCCATTTTACCGCCCGCCTTCAATGAGGTCATCGGCCTCGCCAAGGCCACTTCAGTCCTGTATGTCCTGGCGCTGCCCGAGTTGTTCTACACCGTCCAGGTAATCTATCGCCGAAATCTAGAGGTCATCCCTCTGCTGATGGTCGCCACAATTTGGTATCTGATCATCCTCACGATCTTGTCGCTGTTCCAGGTGCAAATTGAAAGGCACTTTGCCCGTGGCAGCACGCGAGAGGTGCCGAAGGCGAGGTTTCTGGGCCGGAAGGCCAAGGCCGAGGTCAAATCCAACGAGGATAGCCGCCCAATCCAAGCCGTGGCACGCGTGGTTCATAGGCCGTTCGAAAGCGCTGTATCGGGTGCGGTCTCGATCTCGGGCGTCTCGCGCAGGTTTGGCACCTATGTAGCGATCGACAATGTGAGCCTGTCAGTGGCTCCTGGCGAGGTCGTCGCCATCATCGGCCCGTCTGGCGCTGGCAAATCCACCCTCTTGCGCATGATTAACCACCTTGAGCGCCCGGACGAGGGGCTGATCGAGATTGACGGGCAAGCCATCGGCTATCGCAAGCAGGGCCAGAAGCTGCACGAACTGGGCGAGGGCGAGGTTCGCAAGCGCCGCTCGGCCGTTGGCATGGTGTTTCAGAATTTCAATCTGTTTCCGCACCTTACGGCCTTGGCCAATATCACCGAAGCACCGGTCGCCGTGCAAAAGACCGACCGCAGGGCTGCCGAGGTGGCGGCGCTGGAGCTTCTCGACCGTGTTGGTCTGCGCGAAAAGGCCGCGGCCTATCCGCGCCAACTTTCCGGCGGGCAGCAACAGCGCGTCGCCATTGCCCGCGCCCTGGCCCTAAAACCCAAGGTCTTGCTGTTTGACGAGCCGACGTCGGCCCTTGATCCCGAACTTGTGGGCGAAGTGCTGGACGTGATGCGGGAATTGGCATCGTCGGGCACGACCATGGTCGTGGTCACCCATGAGATCGGCTTTGCCCGCGAGGTCGCCAGCAAAGTCGTGTTCATGGAGGCGGGCCGCATCCTGGAAGTCGGATCGCCGGAGCAGGTCTTCAAATCTCCCACTCATCTGCGAACCGCAGAGTTCCTGGCCAAGGTTTTGTGATCGGCCAGGTCCAAGGAAGAAGAAACCAACAATCCAAACCCAACAGGAGGACGACAATGTTTTCACTTACCAAGTCCCTGACTGTCTGTGCCGTGGCCGCAAGTATCATGTTCGCCGGCGGCTCGGCGGTGTTTTCCCAAACGGTCTTTGACACCAGTCCTGAACAGGCCGAACGGATTCATACAACGGCGGGTGAATCGGCCAAATTGCTGGCCAATGTCAAATTGCTGGAGCCCGGCACATTGACCATGGCGATGTCGCCCTACCTGCCGCCGACTGGGTTTTACGCGACGGACTCGGCCACCGTCATCGGGGCTAACGCCGATCTTGCCTCGCTGATTGCCGAAAAGCTGGGGTTGAAGCTGAAGATTGTCGTTGTGGCCTGGCCCGATTGGTCGCTTGCGCTTTCCTCGGGCAAGTTCGACTCGTTCATCTCGGATTTGACGATCACCGAGGAGCGCAAGCAGAAATTTGACTTTTCGACCTATGCCCAGGATGTCAGCGGGTTCTTCGTCGATGCCAAAAGCCCGATCAAGCAAGTGAAGGAGCCCAAGGACATTGCGGGCCTGCGCGTTGTTGTGGACTCTGGCACGCCAGGCGAAAAAGTTCTGCTGGGTTGGGACAAGCAGAATGTGGCCGCAGGGCTTAGGCCGGCCGAATTCGTATATTTTGACGATCCCGCGACCGCCCAATTGGCGCTGACTTCGGGCAAGGTCGATGTCTTGTTCGTGACCTACAGCCAAGGCGCCTATGACGTGGCGGTGAATGGCACGACCAAGCTAGCGGGTATTATCAGCGGCAATGGGCAGGATCAAAAGGCGCTGGATGGCGTCGCGGTCTACAAGGGTTCGGGCCTGGCCGATGCGATGACCGCAGCGGTCAATGAATTGGTCACCGACGGCACCTATCTTGCGACGCTGAAGCGGTGGCACATTGAGGGCGAGGCACTGGACGCCCCGGCCGTCACGAACCCGCCGGGCCTTGTCTTTAACTAATGAACGCCACGGTGCCGCACCCTTAACGGGATGCGGCACTAATGGACCGAACCTCAGATTGAAAACAGCTATGACCATCGCAACTGGACGCTCCTATCTTGCCATTCCGGGGCCGACCGTCATCCCGGATCGGGTGTTGACCGCAATGCACCGAGCATCGCCCAATATCTACGAAGGCGAAATCGTCACCCTAGTGGATGGAATCTACCGCGACCTTCGCAGGCTGGTTGGCACCAGGCACAATGCTGTCGTCTACATCGCCAATGGGCACGGGGCGTGGGAGGCGGCGAGTTCCAACATCCTCTCGCGCGGGCAAAAAGTGCTGTTGGCCGCGACCGGACAGTTCAGCTTGCTTTGGGCCGATGCGACCCGACGCCTTGGGATCGAGGTCGAGGTGCTGGACTTTGGCAAAAGTTCAGCGCTGTCACCCGACCCTATCGCAGCTGCGCTGAAAGCGGATGTCCATGGAAAGATTGCTGCCGTCTATGTGACGCATGTTGACACCGCGTCGTCTGCCAAAAGCAACTTGGCCGCCGTTAGGGCCGCCATCGATCAAGTGGGGCACCGCGCATTGCTGGTGGTGGACGGGGTCGCCTCGATCGGCTCTGACGAATTGCGCATGGATAATTGGGGCATCGATGTCTTGATCGGGGCCAGTCAGAAAGGCTTGATGCTGCCGCCCGGACTTGGTCTGGTTTGGTTTTCGCAAAAGGCCAAGGACACCTCGCGCAGCGCCGATCTTGTGACGCCCTATTGGGATTGGAAACCCAGGACCGGCGGTGCCTTTTATTCGATGTTTGGTGGCACGCCGCCGACGCAGCATCTGTTCGGGCTGCGCGAGTCCTTGTCGATGATCCTGGACGAAGAGGGTTTGGATGCCGTTTGGCACCGCCACGCCGTTCTGTCTCGTGCAGTTTGGGCTGCGCTTGACTGTTGGGGTAAGGTTGGAGGGATCGGCCTGAATATGGCCAACCCGCACGAAAGGTCGCATGCCGTGACAGCCGCTCGCATCGCAAATGGCGGCGCGAAAGCCCTGCGCGCGTGGCTGGAATTTGAGGCCGGAGTGACACTTGGGATCGGGCTTGGCATGGCACCGCAAGGCGATCCGGCAGGCGATGATTACCTGCGCGTGGCCAATATGGGCCATGTTAATGCCCATATGACCTTGGGTGTCATCGCCAGCATGGCGGCGGGGATGAAGGCACTGGGTATTCCGCATGGGCCGGGGGCGCTGGATGCCGCCGCCGACGTGATTGCGCAAGGCCAGACCGCGATGCGGGGCAGCGGGCTCGACCTAAAACGCGCGGCCGGGTGAAATGATCAACAGAAAAGCCACCGGCAGTGCCAAATTGTCCGGAACCCAATGGAGGCAAAGATGAGCGAAACAACAGCGGGCAAGGCATCCGCAAGTGCTGGCGACCCACGCCGCATGAATGCTTTGAAAGACCTGGACTTGCCGCGCTATGTGCTGCTGCCTGGCGATCCCGACCGCGTCGATCTGATGGCAGGCCAATGGGACGACGCCAAGGTGATCGGCCTGCCGCGTGGCTACCGCGCCGCATCCGGGACTTACAAGGGGGTCCGCATCGGGGCGGTCTCGACCTTGGTCGGTGCCCCGTCACTGGAACTGATCCTGACCGACTTGGTAAAGCTTGGGATCGACACGTTCATCCGCGTCGGCACCTGTGGCACCCTGCGCGAGGAGATCGCCCCCGGTTCCTTGATCGTCAACGATTCCGCCGTGCGTCTGGACGGAACAAGCCACCTTTACGTGCGCCCTGAATTTCCCGCCGTCGCGGCCCATGAGGTAACTTTCGCGCTGGTGGACGCCATTGTCGCCACTGGGCGGGCCTACCGCCTCGGCACCGCCGCAACAACGGGTTCCTTCGTGGCGGGTCAGGGGCGCGCGGGATTTGGCGATTATCTTTCGCCCGAAGGCGAGCGTATCTTCGAGGAGATGCAGCGCGCGGGCGTCTTGAACTTCGAAATGGAAACCGCGGCTCTTCTGACCATAGCGCGCCTTTATGGATTGCGCGCCGGAGCCGTCTGTTCTGTCATCGCCAATCGCATCACCGGGGTCTGGGATGAAAGCGGCGGCATCGCCAGGGCCTGTCTGATCGCCGCCGAAGCGATCAAGCGGCTGACGGAATGGGATGCCAAGGCCCGCAGCGCGGGGCACGGCCATATCGCCGCCGCCGATCTTTGATGCGACGTTGTCCAGGTTTGACCTAGGGCAACCGATTTCCCGACAAACCGAAAGAAGCCGCAATGGACACCCATGCGAATGTGCCGACACTGATTGCCAAAAGCGTCCTGCTGGAGGACGACGCCGTCCGAATCCTGGACCGGCGCGTCTTCCCCTTCAAAACCGAATTCGTGACCTGCCGCAATGTCGAACAGGTTGCGGTTGCGATTGAAGACATGGTCACGCAAAGCAGCGGCCCGTTCTTTGCAGCCAGCGCCGGGTTTGTATTGGCCGCCAGGCAGGCCACCAAACTGCGGGTTACCGAGGAACGCCGACAGCTTCTGGCGCAAGCCGCCGCAAGGTTGGTCAGCACAAGGCCCACAAACAACAACATCCGGGACGTGATCGCCATTTTGCTGGTCGAGGCGGAAAAGCGCATCGAAGAGGCGAACCTAGGCGCACGCGTCGAAGAGTTGGTCCGGCAGGCCTGGGCGCGACAGCGCGAGAACAATGAACGGCTGGGTGAAAACGCGGGCGAGCTGGTCGATGACGGCGACACGATATTGACCCATTGCTGGGGGGAATCGAGCTTGATCGAGACTCTTCGCTCGGTGCAATCAACAGGCAAAACGGTAAAAGTCATCTGCACGGAAACACGCCCCTATCTTCAGGGTGCCAGGCTGACGGCTCATAGCGTCGCCGAAATGGGCATTGATGTCACCGTCATCACCGACGGAATGGCAGCCCATGCCATGGACCGGCGACTGGTCAACAAGCTGATGACGGCGGCCGATCGCGTCACACTATCGGGGCATGTCATAAACAAGGTGGGAACGCTGCAATTGGCAATCGCCGCGCATCATTTCGGTATCCCCTTTGTGGCGATGGTGCGCTTTCCCGATTCCAAGGCCGCGACACCGGACAACGTGGGAATGGAAGAACGCGACGGCGCGGAATCCTTGCATTGCATGGGCACCAGAACGGCATCGCAACTGGCCACGGGCTGGTATCCGGCGTTTGACGTATCCCCTCCGCATCTGGTTTCCGCCATCGCCACATCCGTTGGCGTCTTTGCCCCCTTGCAAATCAAACAAAGGTTTGCCGCGCCATGACCCCGGACAAGCGCATCTGCATCAGCGGCGGTCATATCTGGCCTGGCAACAACTCTGCCCTGCGCGAGGGCGGCGTTCTGATCACAGGCAACAGGGTCAGCGCGATCCTAACGCCGGGCGAAGCGCAGCAGGTTGCCCTGGCCGCTGATGAGGTGATCGATGCCAAAGGCATGTTGATCATGCCGCCGCTGATCAGCGCCCATGTCCATTCCACATCGACCCTGCTGCGGGGAACCGAGAATGCCTTTCCGCTGGAGCTTTGGTCCTACTATGCGATCAACTACGGGCTTGGCTTTGCCGAAGATGCCATCCGCAGCGCCGTGCTTTTGACCAGCGCCGAGATGATCCGAAATGGCATCGGCGGATATGTCGATCATTTTCCCCAGACCCGCTTTGCCGCCACCGGCCTGCACGCGCATCGGGAGTCCGGTCTGCGCATCGGCTTTGCGCCCTTCTTCGCCGATTTGCGGGATGAGGACATTATGAACCTTCCGCTTGACCGGCAGGTGCTTCAACACATCGCTCCCCTATCCCCCCGCGGCGGCGCTGAAAGTCGCGCGACCTATGCAGAGCTGGATAGGCAGATAAGATGGGCGGGCGACCAGCGCATCACCTTGCTTGCCGGACCGAATTCCCCGCAGCGCTGTTCCGATGAGCTTTGGCAACTGTGGCGCGACTTGCAGGAGGGCCTTGGCATCGGAAGCCACACGCATCTTCTTGAAACCTTTCCTCAGGCCGGTGCCGCGCGCCAGCGATGGCCAAAGGGCGTCGTCCAGGCGATGGATGACGCGGATCTGCTCCATGAAAGACTGTCTGTCGCTCACGGCATCTGGCTGGACGACAAGGAACGGGAATTGCTCGCAAGGCGCGGCGTCACCCTGTCGTTCAACCCGATCAGCAACGGCATGTTGGGCTCTGGCCGGAAATCCGTCCGGACCGAATTGGACGCCGGCATAAACGTGGCGCTTGGCACCGATTGTTCGAACACCGGGGGACGGCACGATCTGTTTGAGGTCATGCGGCACATGCTGATCTCGGGCCGCGATCCCGGCACCGACTTTGACCGGTGGGTCACCCCTGCTGAGGCGCTGTCGGCCGCGACCGCAAGCGGGGCGGCTGCGCTGGGATCGCCCCAGGCAAAGGGGCGACTAGAGGCTGGAAATGCAGCCGACATCCTGGTCCTTTGCCTTGATAGCGCGGGTCTGGCCGCCTCGCCCAAGGATCTAAACTCGGTAGTGGTCCATGCCGATCCCCGGAATGTCCACGCGCTGATGGTTGATGGAAAATGGCTGCTACGGGACAACGTGATCAAGGCTTTTGACGAGGCCGCAGTCATAGAAAACGCCTCGCGCCACGCCGCCGACCTCAGGGCCATTGCCGTCGAAAACACGAGCAGGATCAAGGGTCTGCACCAAGCCTATCAGGCGTGGCAACAAGGGGTCTTTCTTCCCCATGCCTGCCCGTCGTGTGGGGGTAGTTCCTGAAACCCTACTCCCCCAAGCAATCGCTTTCGCCCCATTCCGCTAATCACAAGGCAAGCCCATGGCACCCGAGCAGCAAAAGCGCTCCGAACTGGTCCAAACATACCGAGACTTGAATACCCTGGGCCTGATATTCTTGGCCGCAGGCAACATCAGCATCCGGCACGATGACGGAATGCTGATTTCCGCTGCCGGGGCCTCTGCCGACACGATGACCAATGACGCCTTTATCACCACCGGCTTTGACGGCAGTTGCAGCACCGGCCTGCGACCCTCGAGCGAATGGTCCATGCACGCGGCAATCTACCAGGCGTTTCCGCAGGCCGAGGCTGTCGTCCACACCCATTCCGACCATTGCGTCGCTCTGGCCTGCACCAACCTTCCCCTGCCGCCCTTTCACTACATGATTGCTGCGTTCGGCGGCGGGGACGTGCGCTGCACGACCTATGAAACCTATGGCTCACCGGAACTGGGCGCATCGGCCGTCAGGGCACTGCAAGGCCGGACCGCTTGCCTGTTGGGGAACCACGGCATGATCTGCCATGGCACCACCCTGAAAAAGGCGTTCAACGCGGCCCTGCGGCTAGAGATTCTGTGCCGCCAATATGTCTATGCGCGCCAGGCTGGGGCCGTGAAGATGCTTGAGGCGGACGATATTGCCGTCGCTGTCGAGCGGTACAAGTATTACGGATAGATGCGTGGCATCGCGATCGGCGTGCCCCAATTCGCAGGGGCACCCAACTGCGGATCACATAATGGTGCCACCACCATCGACAGTCGTGGTCGATCCAGTCATGAAACCATTTAAGGCCACAAAAACAATTGCCCGCGCGATTTCTTCAGCACGACCAACACGCCGAACCGGCAACATTGTGGACAGTTTGCTGTACATCGCAGCGCGAGCCTCGGCAGTCATACGGTTGTGAAGTGGGGTATCGATGATGCCGGGCGAAACGGAGTTAACCCGGACCGGGGCTCGCTCAAGAGCCAAACCTCTTGCCAGCGCCTCTAGGGCCGCATTGATCGACCCATGCAATACCGAGTTCGGTGACGGGCGCTTCGAAAGCACCCCGGATACAAAGGTAATTGACCCGCCATCGTTGACACGTGCCGCTCTTGCCACACGGTAAGCGCCCCAAAACTTGCTTTCCATTGCGGCCTTTGCGTCTTCCAAAGATAACCCAGTCACCGATCCAGCTATCGTACTGGCGGCAGCGACTATGACATGATCGAATGGATCGTTATTCTTAAAGAACGCTTCAACCACGCCATTGTCGAGGAAGTCCAGTTCAGCAGGTTTTACGTTGGGACTTGTGGCCAGTTGTTCCACTGACTTCAGGGTTCGACCCGCTGCGATGACCATGGCATTGGCCGAAGCAAATGCTCCAACAGTTGCTTTGCCTATGCCACCTGCCGCACCAACAACCAACACGCGTTTGCCTTCAAAACTAATTGTCATCTTCTGTCTCCCCTACGCCCGCACTCAACCGGCTATTACGCTGAACTGGCACTGCCAACTACCGGAATTGCCAGCATATATTCCTAGACCAATATCAATCACGCCTAGGGTCAGGACCCATTGAACTTGCTCTTGCGTCGTGATTCAGGCTCCGCAAGGAGACCGATCAATGAGCAACCTTTTCTGGCTGACGGACGTGCAGATGGCACGTCTCCAACCCTTCTTCGCGAAGAGCCATGGCAAGCCCCGCGTCGATGACCGGCGCGTGCTGAGCGGGATTATCTTCATCAATCGCAATGGGCTGCGGTGGTGTGACGCGCCCCGGGAGTATGGTCCGCCAAAGGCCCTCTACAACCGATGGAAGCGGTGGGGGGAAATGGGGGTCTTCGCCCGGATCATGGAGGGGCTGGCCTCCGAAGCAGCCGTTCCGAAGACGGTGATGATCGACGCGACCTATCTGAAAGCGCACCGCACGGCGAGCAGCCTGCGGTCGAAAAAGGGGGGTCCGAAGACCAGCGCGGCCGTCTGATCGGTCGAACCAAGGGCGGCATGAACACCAAGCTGCATGCCGTCACTGACGCGGAAGGTCGTCCGATCCGGTTCTACATGACCGCAGGCCAGGTCAGCGACTACACTGGAGCGGCTGCCCTGCTGGGCTGTTTGCCGAAGGCGGAATGGCTGCTGGCCGATCGGGGTTATGACGCCGTCTGGTTCAGAGACGCATTAAAAGACAAGGGATAAAGCCCTGCATTCCGGGCCGGAAGTCGCGTGGCAAGACCATCAAATACGACAGACGTCGCTACAAACGCCGCAACAGGATCGAGATCATGTTCGGGCGGCTGAAGGACTGGCGTCGCGTTGCCACACGCTACGATCGATGCCCGAAAGTCTTCCTCTCCGCCGTCGCACTCGCTGCAACCGTCATGTTCTGGCTATGAAACGAGAACGAGATGCCGTAACGGGGCCTGCGTCGCGCACTGCCCGTTACCGCTTGCAAGATCAGGGACAAGCTGTCGCCGTTCCCGTATCGGATCCAGAAGGAGGTTTACGGGATGAGGCTGTTTGTTGGATTGGATGTGTCGCGGGCGAAGGCTGCGATCTGCGTGATCAGCGAGCATGGGAAGATCATGAAAGAGGCGCAGGTCGCCAGTGAACCGGAAGAATTGGTGCGTTGGATTGGCGAGCTGGAGGGCAGCATTGCTGCCATCGGGCTCGAGGCTGGTCCCTTGTCTCAGTGGTTGCACCGTGGGCTGACCGCAGCAGGTCTGGATGTCGTCCTGATGGAAACCCGACAGGTGAAGGGCGCCCTGAAGGCCATGCCGATCAAGACGGATCGGCGAGATGCCGAGGGCATTGCGCGCCTGCTTCACCTCGGCTGGTTCCGGCCTGTTCACTGCAAATCCGTCTCGGCGCAAGAGGTCCGTGCCGTGCTTGGGGCTCGCAAGGCCGTCCAGCAGGGCATGATCGCCTTGGAAATGTCCCTGCGAGGGCTGCTCCGGAACTTCGGGCTCAAGGTTGGCGCCATATCCCGCGGCAGGTTCGAACTTCGCATCCGAGAACTGGCCGTGGGCAATCCCATGCTTGAAGCTGCGACAGAACCGATGCTCCGGGCGCGGGCATGCTTGCGTCAAGAACTGGCGGGACTGGAGCGCAGTGTCCGCCACTTGGCTCAGGATGACCTTGTATGCCGTCGGCTGATGTCCATGCCCGGGATCGGCGCAGTTGTCGCCCTGACATTCCGATCCGCTGTTGATGATCCCGCCCGCTTCACCTCATCGAAAAAGGTAGGACCGTGGGTCAGCCTCACCCCGTCGCGAAACCAATCTGGCGAGCGCGACGTCTCGGGTGGCATCACCAAGGCCGGCGATGTCAACCTGCGCCGCGCGTTGTGTCAGGCTGCGACCGTCATGATGCACCGTGGGCGTTCGACATGGCTGAGAACATGGGGCGCGCAAGTCGCCCGCCGCCGTGGCGCAAAACGCGCAATGGTCGCCCTGGCGCGGCGCATCGGGGTGATCCTTCACCGGATGTGGGTTGATGACACCGACTTCCGGTCCGACATCGCAGTGCCCCATGCGGCCTGACGACCTGAGTTCCCAACCGTTGCCTGCCTAAACGCAGGCCTTCGAGGTCCCCCAGGGACGCGGTTCCGATGATGCCGTGGTCAGGACTGTTGCCGATCCAGATCGAGCACGCCAACGAGATGGGCACACCGGAATTGCATTGAACTAGCATCATGTTGGCAGCCACCGCGCTGACCACGGACCGAAGCATGCACCCGGGTTGATCTCAGACGAAGGCGGCAGTGACAGCAGGGCGGCCTAGAAAGAACAGATGTTCAAAACCGCATCCCGGCGGCCGACCTCGAATGCACAAAACCCCTTGACTGGGACGGCCCCGTTACCGAAGTCCTGACTCTAGGCCGTGCCGACTTTAGCTGTGCATAAAGGCGGTCAAGATCGCCGAGGTTCGAGACGCCGGCCGCAGCCGCGCGGGCATTTGGGCCAAGCTCTGATACCACCTTGTTCAGCGCATCCAGCCTGCGGCCGACGACTTAGACGAATGCGCCCTCGGCGACAAAGCGTTGCACAGCGGCCAGGCCGATGCCGCTGGCACCGCCTGTTACGACGACTGTTTACCTTTCGAGGCTGTACATTTTGCGGGCCTCCTTTGTTTGGACCGTGAATGCGTTTCACGACCCAGTTTCCGATTTTCTGAAAGAAGCTGTTGGCCCAGGCGATCAGGCGGAGACCTTGATCACGACCTTTCCGAAGGGTTTGCCGGAAGCCGCGTATTGGTAGGCGGCCTTTGCGTCCGTCATGCCAAAGACCCGGTCAATCGGCGGCTTTATGCCGTACTGGTCAATGAAGGCAACCATGTCTCTGTGCGCCATCGCGCTGCCGACAGCGGTCCCGCGAAGAATGCCTCCCTTCATCATCAGGAAGACAAAATTCGGCGATGCGGCGGCGTGCTCGTAAAGACCCATCAGTGCGATTTCTCCACCCGGTGCGATCGCGGCGATCGACTGGTCGATTTGGGCGCTGCCTGCGGAATTCACCACGCGGTCAAATCCACCCGTGCGCCCGGCCGCGACTTCACCCCAGTTCGCGGACATCCGGTAGTTCACTGTATCCGATGCCCCAAGCGCCCGGACCTGTGCAGCCTTGTCTTCCTGGCTCGTGGTGGCCACGACATCGGCCCCTTTCGCCCTGGCGAAAAGGAGCGCGAACAGCGAGACGGCCCCGGTCCCCGTCACCAGCACCTTGTCGCCCGCTTCCAAGGGCCGCCGATAGGGGCGGTCGCCGTTCAGAGCGGACCAGGCCGTCAACGCCGCGCATGGCAGGCAGGCGGCTTCCTCGAAGGTCAGTGATTTTGGCATCGCGGTGATGCGATCCGCCCTGAGGACTGCATATTCCGCCAGCATCCCGTCCTGGCCATCCGACCCGAGACCCCAGCCCTGATCCGGTGCGGGAGGGCCGTCATGCCAGCTCCGGTAATAGAGGCCGGTCACCCGGTCGCCGACAGACCACCCCGATACATTGGGTCCAAGCGCATCGATCTCGCCCGCTCCATCGGCGAGCGCGATGAAGTCACCGCCCGGCACACCATAGGCACCGTTGATGAGGAGATGGTCGCGCGCATTGATCGACACGGCGTGAACCTTGATCCTGACCTCTCCCGGCCCGGGATCGGGGCGGGAAACCTCTTCGCTGACCAACCCGACCAGAGAGGTTGCACCAGCCTTCACAATCCAGCGTTTCATGAACTTGTCCTTTCCTTGAAGATGCTGGGACGAAAATAGCCCTGCACCGATTGCGTGATAAGCCAGCGGCGATGAGATGAACGGATGAGCAATATTCATCAATTCGACACAGGATCAGGGCGACGGAAGCTTGCGCAGATCAATGCGCCTGCAAACAGCCCGGCCGGGGAACCATTGCTCCCCGGCCAGGCCGCGTCGTTCTGCCGTGGTGTGACCGGCTTGCTGCTATGCCGCAGTGGCAAGCTCAACCAGTTTGCGACGGGCATCCGCGCCCAGCAGCTTTCCGTCATAGACGGTCGTCCCGCGGGCGATATGTCCCTGTGGCGTCAAGGCAAGTGCGGTTACACCGCTCGGTGCATCGGTTGCGGGTGCTCCGGACCATTCGAAACCTCCGGCATTGCCTGAGCCCACAACATGCCGCATCCGAGAACCCAGGCCATATGGGGACATTGCGGCGCTGCCACGAAGGTAGCGTTCGATGGCGGAGCGCCCTATGATGTGCGTTCGCAGCGTCAGGTCCTCCCATGAGGCGTCATAGTCGAAGAGCGAAGCCGCCGCACTTGCGTCTCCGCTGGCAAGTGCCTGCTGCAATGCCGCGCTGGCATCGGCGATCTTTCCCGAGGGTTTCGTGACGACTTGATCCTCGCCGAAGGTGACGGGAAAGGTTTCGGTGGGCGCGCGCACCTGGGCGCGAAAGGCCTGGTCGATGGATGACGAGTCCCAATAATCGACCCAGCGCAGGATCTTGCCTGCCCGCACATCGACCGCTGCGATGATGTGCAACAGCTCGTTGCCGACAATGCCGGGCGTGTTAGTGAACGCCACAAGGGCACTCCCGTCCCCGCCCGAAATGCCGCCGAAGATCGCCGTCGGGTAGGAGCGGCCGTCCCGCCACTGCGGCATGGCGGCATGGAATGCCTTTTCGATGGCCACTTTGCCATTCATCGCCCAGCCCAACGGAGCGTCGGAATAGGTGATGGCATCGGAGGAGAAGAATGCAGCCGTCGAGGCGGCATCGTGGGCTGATTTGGCGGCGAAGTACCCGGCCATCAGATCTGCGGTCTCGGGGTTCGTATGAGCCAGATCAAGCATTGGCGAAACTGAGAAAGTCATTTCCGGTGTTCCTTTCGTGTGAACTTGGTGTGCACGAGGATAGGCGCGCAGGGATTGTGTGATAAGGTATGGGCGGGAGCGCAGTAAGATGAACAGGATTCAGCAATGGAGCGAGAAGACCTGCCGAACTTGATGGCCTTCTCAGTCATCGTCGACGAGGGAAGTTTTCGAGCTGCGGCGGCAAAGCTCAACCTCTCGTCTTCGGCACTCAGCCATGCCATCCGCAAGCTTGAGACGAGGGTGGGCGTCCCGCTGTTGCGTCGGACGACGCGCAGCATCTCGCCGACCGAAGCGGGTACTGATCTCCTGCGCAGGCTCCGCCCGGCATTCGAGGAAATCGACAGTGGCCTGGAGGAACTGGCGGGCAGGCGTGACCGAATTGCAGGCACTGTAAGGATCAACGCCCATCGCAACGCCGTGGCCATGCTGATCCTGCCAAAGCTGAAGAGGCTGCGGGAGAAATATCCCGACCTGAAAGTGGAGCTCGTGGTCGATGACGGCCTGAGCGACATCGTCGCTGACGGCTGTGATATTGGTGTGCGGTCAGGGAAATTGCTGGCAAAGGACATGATTGCTGTCCGCATCAGTGGCGACTACCGCACTGCGATTGTTGCGGCACCTTCCTATCTGAAAGACAATCCGCCGCCGCAAAGCCCGGAGGATCTACAAAGACACAGTTGCATTGGCTATCGGTATGTGACGTCCAGGGCACTTGCTGCTTGGCAGCTCAGCAAGGACGGTGTCCAGATTGGCGTTGCGATCGTGCCCAGCCTGATCGTCAACGAGATCGAGATGGCAGTGCGCGCGGCACAGCAAGGGCTGGGACTGGCCAATGTGCTTCGCGAAGCCATCGTCGACAGGATCGAAGCGGGCGAGTTGATCGAGGTGCTTCCCGAGTGGGCATACGGGGTTTCCGCCGACTATCTTTACTATCCAGGCCGTCGGGCAGTATCACCCGCTATGCGCGCGGTGATCGACCACCTTAAGTGGCAGCGTGGCGGCAACAGATAGAGCCCTCGGAAGGCAATCAGGTGCCCCGATGTCTTTGCTGCAAATAACATCTCTTGAGGAGAGGAGCCCACATGACCAAGGGACGGATTGAGGCGTTCTCGGATGGCGTCATGGCCATCATCATCACCATCACCATCACGGTACTGGAACTGAGAGTTCCCCACGGCGATGACTGGACCGCGCTGTGGCCGCTGTGGCCAGTGCTGCTGTGCTATCTGTTGTCTTTTGTCCACGTCGGCATCTATTGGAACAACCATCACAATATGTTCCATGCTGTGCGTGAGGTCGGTGGCTGGGTGTTATGGGCCAATCTCCACTTCCTGTTCTGGTTGTCGCTACTGCCCTTCGCCACGGGCTTCAAGGGCGGGAATCATTTTTCTCCGGTGCCTGTATTTCTGTACGCGCTGGTTCTTTTCATGTGCGGGCTGGCCTATACTGCTCTGGTGATCGCCCTTGCCGCACAATAGGGCCAGGAATCGGACTTCACTTTTGCTGTTAGGGCGGCGCCGAAGGAATGGATTTCGTTGATCAGCTATGTTCTGGCGCTGATTTCTGGGCGGTTTTTCCTTCCATGGGTCGCGATTGGAATCATCGCCTTTGTCGCGCTGACCTGGTTCATTCCGGACCGACGCTTTGCCAGAAAAGCAACCCGCTCGACCGCAACGCAGTCATAAGGCAAATCATTTTTGCAATCGGTGACTCCCAACAAGACCGGTTTGCCTGTTGTCGCCAGGCGCAGAGCTGAAGGCGGGGCAGCCGGGCGGCACGGATATTTTGCCATTGACCGCTTGTTTCTGAACGCAAATGGCCCTAACTGAACACTGTCGAAAATGGTGGACCGGTTCTTGGTGAGCCCCGGTCAGCCTGCCCTTCGGGGCGGGCCTCAATCCAGCCTTCGGGCCGCGGACCACGATGGAAACGGACGCGTTGCGTCTGCTCCGTCGGGGTTTGCTAGACGAATTCCCCGCTGCAGACGTGGCCGTCCTTGAAATGTGCCGCTTGGCACTATTGAAAGGACAAACGCATGCACGACACTCAGGTCGTCATCATCGGCGGTAGCCTTGTCGGGCTTTCCGCCGCCGCCTTCCTTGCCCGGCGAGGAGTAAGAACCGTTGTGATCGAGAAACACGAGAGCAGCGCATTGCACCCGCGCGCAACCGGGTTTACCGAACATACACTGGAATTCTACCGCGCCCTCGGCATTGCGGATCGGATTCCGGGCGTGGATCCGAATTTCCGCCTGCGACGTGGCAAGGTCGAAAACCTTGCCGGGACTATAATCGCCGAGTCCGACTGGACGCCGCCAAAGGCAGTGAGCGCCAAACCAGAACGGCGCCTGTCGCCGGCCAGGATGGCCGCATTCGCGCAGGACAATCTGGAGCCGATCCTGCGGCACCGGGCGCGCGAGCTGGGCGCAGAGCTTCGGCTTGGAACCGAGATGCTGTCCTTCGATCAGAATGGCGACAGTGTTACGGTCGAACTCCGCGATCGCGTGACGGGGAGGGAGTATTCCCTCGGTGCGAACTATATGATTGCTGCGGACGGTGCCGAAAGCCGGGTACGTGAGGCGCTTGGAATTGAGCGTCGTGGTGTCGGGCATCTGATGAACATTCGTTCGGTCCTGTTCCGCTGCGACGCTGCGGACAAATATCTGGACCGCGGGATCCAGCAGTTCGAGATCGAGCAGGACGGGTTCAAGTCTTTCCTGACCACCTACGGCGACGGGCGCTGGGTGCTGATGTTCTACGGCGGCGAACCGAAACCTGCGGGCGATTATGCTCCCGACATCCGACGTGCGCTCGGGGTTGACCTGCCGTTCGAGATCATAACCTCCGGTTCATGGGATATGGCGGGCCGCATAGCTGACAGTTATTCGAAGGGCCGGGTCTTCATCGCGGGCGATGCGGCGCACCAATTGCCGCCGACACGCGGCGGTTTCGGTGCCAATACCGGGATCGATGATGTCTGGAACCTCAGCTGGAAGCTCCAGTTCGTGCTGGATGGAATCTCGGTGCCTTCGCTTCTTGACAGCTATACAGATGAGCGACAGCCGATTGCATGGCTTCGCCACCAGCAGACTTTTGCCCGGCCCGACTATGCCAAATATGTCGGCGACGCACTGGTGGGCGAGGTGCTCTATGGCAATGAGGCGATGGAACTGGGACAGCTTCACCGCTCGGACATCGTTATCGGCGCAGACGACTCACTACCGCCTGCCGCCCACCCCGACGACTGGGCAGGTCAACCCGGTGTGCGTGCGCCGCATCTAACGATTGCGAGGGACGGGCAGGAACTGTCGACCATCGACCTTTTCACGACCGGCTTCACTCTGCTGACCGAAGAGCCAGCCTGGGCGGAAGCGGCTTTGAAAGCCTCCGCTGCGCTTGGCGTCCCGTTGACGGCAGTGGTTGTCGGACGTGATATGAGCGTCCTTGGCGACGTCTTGTTCGCCGTCGCCTATGGCACCGGGACAGCAGGTGCATCTCTGGTACGCCCCGATGGCCTTGTGGCATGGCGTACGGATGGCGCAATTGCGGACAAGCAGGCCGAACTCATGTCCGCGCTGCGCCGGGCCGCCGCCGTCGCATAACCTAGGAACGCCACCATGCCACAATGTTGGAGTTCCGAACACCACGCCGTGGGACACGATCCGTCCGTGATTGGGGCGTGTTTTACGAAGTACCTTTATGCTTCGGGCACCCAACAAGACCAGAACGGAGTGCCACTTTGAACCGCGCCGGCAACGTACCCCATGGACTGTACCACGGCGTGGCTTGCTGTCGGTTTCGTGGCCACCGAGATAGGGTGTTTCAGCGGAATCGGAGTTGCCATGGAGTGACGGAAGTTCAGCTACAAGTTCAAGCTTGAGGCGCTGAAACTGGTGCGGGATCGCGCGGTGTCGGCATCGCGGGATCTGAATTTTCATTCGGATGTCCTGCGGAATGGGTGCGGGAGATGGAAACCGATCCTGCACAGGCTTTTCCCAGCCACGGTCCGAGCGCCGCGCTGTGAGCTTCCGAGACACTCGAACGCACCTCAAGTTTAATCGAGCAAAATAAAGTTGGACTCCTGTCGATATGTTTGACCCACGTCCAAGTAGGTTGACGGGAAATGAGCGTGGTTCGGTGCGTCGGGCCATGCCTGCGGTTCTATCACCAGTCCAGCATAGCGGCCATAGGATTTGCCGCCGTGGCCGTGGAAGGGAAAACTTGACATCGAGGCACAATCATAGACCTGAAGGCCTGGTTCGGTTGTCTCGATTCTGAGTCTTGGGCCGCGCTTGCTTCGAAGCTCCGCTGCGAATGCGAGTGTGGCGGCACGCGAATCTCGGAGACAAAAGTTGTGATCAATGGGCACTGAAGAAGGGAATTTAGCGCCTTTGCGGAAGTCGAACGGAGTCTCGGATACCGGCAGGATCTCGCCAGTAGGGATCAAGGCGGGGTCGACCGGGGTGTAGTACCCTGCTTGGATCGTAAGAACATGGTCTTTTGTGTTCTCGGTCCCATCGAGATTCCAGTAGCCATGATGCGCCAAGTTAATAATCGTTGGTGCGTCCGTGGTCGCCGACATGACCAAAGAGAGAGTTGAGGACCCAGTAATACAATATTCCACGCGGATTTTGCGATTGCCAGGAAATCCCCCCTGCCCATCGGGCAATGCCACGGACAAGCAAGCATATTGCGGGCGGACTCCTTCGACGATCCAAAGCAGTCCCGATAGACCTGTAGACCCACCATGCAGAGTTGTGCAACCGCTCTCATTTGGATCAAAGCGATGTACCTGTCCGTCGATAACGGCCCTTGCATTGGCAATCCTATTTGCAACGGGTCCTACGATCGCGCCACAGTAGGAGAGTGGCCCAAGGTAAGCAGCCAAATTAGGGCTACCAAGCACCAACGGCCACGGCCGCTCGGCCATCCGGAGATCCTGTAGTATTCCTCCCAGGGTTAGGAGGCATGCGGTTAATCGGCCATTGCTTATGGTGATTCTGTCGACTTGACGTCCGTCGGGAAGCGCTCCAAATTTCTCGATCATCGGTTCTCCAATCTGATCTTGTGCCTTCGCTCGGATGCGTGTTTCGCCGATGTCCTGCTTCAACGTCGCCACGTATTCGGCTCGCCACTCTTGCGATATGAAGCAGACAACGCCCGCCCCAGTGAAGCTGGTGGTTGCCTTTTGGCAGCCTCAAACTGTCCCTGCATTAAGTGTGGGTCAGGCTCGGCTATTTGCGTCGGTTCTTCTTACGGGCCTATGGACTGATCGCCTCCGGATGACCGGGCAGGGCATAAGCATCTGTTTTGGTTTCAACTTTTCACGCACCTTCCGAGCCTGGATAATGCGCTCAACAGCCCATCCGGCCATCTCGGTATGGGGAAGTTCGATTGTGGTCAGACCAGTTGGAAAGAGCGAAGACGCGAATGGGTCGTTGTCGAAGCCAACAATCGAAAGGTCCGCAGGCACATTAAGTCCTCGTTCCCTTGCTGCTTCCAGCGCACCGAGCGCTACTCGGTCGTTAAAACAGAAAAGCGCTGTTGGTGGGTCAGGTAGATCCAGCAATTCATGCGCTCCCGCGCGGCCCCCTGCGACGCTCGAACCTTGCGATTGGACTAGGTCGGGATCGATTGCCTTGCCGCTCTCCTTAAGTTCGTCGTACCATCCAGCCTGCCTGAGCTTGGAGGCCTCAAGCCATGACTCGCCCGCCAAGTGTCCGATCCGTTCATGCCCGGAGGAAACCAATACTCGTGTTGCCGATCGTCCTCCACCATAGTCGTCAGGGCGCACGGAAGAGAAAGCAGCGTGTTCGTCGTAGCAGTTGAGCAGCACCACGGGTATGTCCGAAGTCGCTTTTGGGATCTCCACCTGCCTCGTAAGGAGCGTGGCATAGATTATCCCGATCACGGGTAGGCTAATCATTGCCTGGATTGCTGCCTCTTCGATCTGGGCCTGGCTCCTGGTCGTGATGACACTGACCACGCATTGGTGTTCCCAAGCTGCTTCACGGGCACCCTCCAGAAGTGGAGCCGCGAAGGGACTTGCCGCAACATCATCGATGATCATTGCGATGACCGAACCAAGGCGCTCGTCTGCCCGTATCCGTGCCGCACGGCGATAGCCGATCTTGTCGGCGGCCGCTAGAACCCGTTCGCGGGTCAAATCGGAGACTCGAGCACCTGCCACCCCATTTAGAACAAGGGAAACAGTAGCTTGGGAGACGCCAGCTTCAACCGCGACCTCTTGAAGCGTTAGTGCTCGCTTTCTTCTTGTCATGCAGCGCCTCCCGCGCGAACACCCGCTCGCACGCGAGTGTGAAGCGCCATGCAGTCACGATCAACCCCCCGGAAGATTTAATTTTGACTTTACAATGCTAAAGATTTAACTTAGCCCATACGATGTGCCTCCGGGGAGCGAGGCCGTGATTCTAAACACAGGGAGGAAATGGCGATGACCATTCAAAAGCTGCTGGGCGGCATGTCGCTGCTCAGCATTCTGGCCGCTGCGCCGGCTCTTGCAGACAGCCTCACGTTCTGGAACGGCTTCACTGGTCCGGATCGGCCGACCGTCGAAGCCTTGACCGCGAAATTCAGTGAAGCCCACGCAGATGTGCCGGTCGAAATGGACATCATGCCGTGGGACAGCCTGATGCAAAAATTGCTGACCTCGCTGGCCAGCGGCTCGGGGCCTGACGTAATCGGGGTCAACTTCGCGAACGTGCCGAAATTCGCCGCCAGCGGCTATGTCATGGACCTTACGCCCTATGTCAATGCAGACCATGGGCTCGATCCGGCGAATTGGTCCGATGGACTGAAGCAGGTTCTACAGTCCAATGGCGCCTATTATGCCACACCGATGAACTATGCGACCCTGCTCATGTATTACAACAAGGACCTTTTCGCGGCAGCCGGCCTGGATCCGAACAACCCGCCGAAAACATGGGATGAGTGGACCAAGGCAATCCTGGCGACGACCAAGACCGGGGACAACCCGCAGTATGGGCTCACTCTGCCTGATCACGAGACAGTTCCAAACTGGCCGATCCTGTTGTGGGGCAACGGCGCAGATGTTGTGAGCAAGAACGGTGCAGGGCTGGATTCGCCGCAGGCGATCGAGGCGCTGGAAAAGTGGTCCAAGCTTGTCCGAGAGAATGGTATTTCTCCCGTCGGTCTGACCGGTGCGGAAGCGGACAAGCTCTTCGAGACGGGGCGCGCGGCGATGGGCGTTACCGGCCCCTGGATGACGAACGGCTTTAGCGCGGCCGGCTTGAATTACGACGTTGCGCCGATCCCTGCGGGCCCCGCCGGTCCAGTGACGTTGGCTGACTCGGTGGTGTTGATGGTCAACGCCAACACCAAGCACCCTGAGGAAGCGATCGAGTTTCTGAAGTTCTGGAACGCGAAGGAAACACAAGCGACCTTGGCCAACGACACGGGCTTTCCGCCGTCGCGGACCGACATGGTCGGAGACGCCGCCCTGACCAACCCCTGGGCGGCGAAATTCGCAGCGGTCGTTCCGGTCTCGCGCTTCAACTTGGCAGGCCAAGTGAATGCTCGCCAGATCGATACCGAAGTATTCACTCCCCTGATCCAGTCGATCACCCTTGGCCAAGCAACCGTGGTCGATGCCGCCAGTGCCGCAGTCGCTCAACTTGGTTCGCTGGTGCAATAACCTCCCATTGCACCGGCCGGGCCTGACCGTGGTTCCAGCGGTCAGGCCCACAATTTGGAGTACATGATGGCGATCCCCACCCCAAAGCCGACAGAAAAGCCGGTGTTGAAAAGTCTCGGCACTGAAGCCGGTCGTCAAACCAGGGCAGCAATTCTGTTTCTTGCCCCGAGTGCAATCGTCCTTGCGGTATTCGTCTTCTGGCCCATTATCCAATCCCTGAACCTTAGCCTACACCAATGGCGATTTGGAGTTCACGAACAAAAATGGGTAGGTCTCGCAAACTACACGCGGCTCTGGCATGATCCTCGTGCTTGGGCAGCGTTCAAAAACACACTATATTTTTCTGCCCTCTTTGTCCCCCTGTCTATTGTTCTGCCACTTTTGCTTGCGCTTGGTCTCAATCAAGCACTACCTCTTCGGACTTTGATGAGGTCCATTCTATTTTTGCCGGTAATTGCGTCATTCTCCGTGATGGCACTCGTATGGCGCTTCCTCTTCGATCCCGACATCGGGCTCCTGATCTACTGGGCCGGAACAGTCGGCATTTCTAGATTCTCTCCACTGCGCGATCCACACTGGGCAATGCCCGCCGTTATCCTCGTGACGCTCTGGAAGAATCTTGGCTTCAACATGGTGATCTACCTGGCTGGCCTGCAGGGTATTCCCAAGTCGCTTTATGAGGCAGCGTTGATCGATAATGCCGGCCCATGGCGGCGCTTTGCTTCGATCACGATGCCACAGTTGCGCGAAACGCACGTATTCGTCCTCGTAATCACCGCAATCTCAGCCTTCCAGGTGTTCGACCCGTCGTTCGTCCTGACCCCGAATGGCGGGCCTCTATTCTCGACGGACACCATTGTAACCTTCATCTACCGCCAGGGGATTACCAACTTTGATCTCTCCTATGCAGCTGCTGCTGGCGTAATCCTCTTCCTGATCGTTCTAGCCCTAACCCTCGCCCAGCTTTGGCTGACCCGTTCTGAAAGGCATTGACCATGCGGAGGAAACCGTTTGATCCCATGAGCCGCGGCATTCCGCTTTTCACATTCACCGGGCTGTTGCTCTTCTCGACCGTGCTGGCCTTTCCTTTTCTTTGGATGATTCTCACGTCGTTCAAGCCGGAAGCAACAATTGCGCAGTTTCCTCCTCGGCTCTGGCCAACGGCATTGACTTTGGAGAACTACGCGAACGTTTGGCAGAGGCTTCCCTTCGCACGGATGCTGCTCAATTCGGTGGTAATGGCGGGCGGGGTCACCGCCGTGTCTCTCCTGTTCGACTCCATGACCGCTTTTGCTCTCGCGAGACTGAAGTTTCCTGGTCGAGATGCCATCTTTCTGGTAATCCTCGTTGCACTGATGCTGCCGTTTCAGGTTATGATCATCCCGCTGTACGTGGTGGTTCACGATCTTGGAATGCTCGATACCTATCAGGGATTAATTGTTCCAAGAGCAACGAACGCCTTCGGAATCTTCCTGCTGCGACAGTTCTTCGTCACCCTTCCGCGGGAAATCGATGAAGCCGCGCGCGTGGACGGAGCAAGCGAATTCGGTATCTACTGGAAGATCATCTTGCCGAATGCGAAGCCCGCCCTGGCCACCCTTGCGATCTTCCACTTCATGTACAACTGGAATGACTTCTTGTGGCCACTTCTAATGACTTCGGCCAACGAAATGCGCACTCTTCCGGCCGGTCTGGCACTATTTGTGGGCCAACATGTTGTCGAGTACGGCGTCGTGATGGCAGGCGCGGTAATTACGCTCTTGCCATTGCTGATCCTCTACATCTTCGCGCAGCGATACTTCGTCCAAGGCATTGCCATGTCCGGACTCAAAGACTGATGGAGCCGAAATGACCAAGATAACCGCTTTTCTCGACACGTCCCCCGAAGGTTTCGTTTGGGCCGCCGGAATCGAAAACACTTTCATCGGCCAAACCGAAAGGGCCGGCGAGCGGGTGCTGGATGAATTCGATCTGACGGATCATTACCGCTACTGGCGAGAGGATCTGGATAGGGTTGCGAGCCTGGGCGTGCGCGCCCTGCGATATGGGTTGCCTTGGTACAAGATCGAGACGCAACCTGGCAAGTTCGATTGGGATTGGTCGGACCGCGCGATTGCCTACGCGGCCGAGAAGGGAATCGAGATAATCTTTGATCTCATGCATTATGGCGTGCCGCTCTGGCTCGAAAACCAGTTCTTGAATACCGACTATGAAAAATATGTCGCCGACTGGGCGTATGCGGCCGCCGACCGCTATCGTGACACCATCAGGTACCATACTCCCTTCAACGAGACACTTATCTGTTCCGAATTCGCGGGCCTAAACGGGATCTGGCCCCCCTATTTGCGAGGTTCGGACGGCCAGGTTAAGATTATCCGCAACATTGCACGCGGTATGACGCTGACAATCGATGCAATCCGCGCGGCGCGAACTGATGCAGTAATTGTCCAGGTGGACGCCGCAGGCGAAGTTCTGCCCGGTACGCCGGAGCTCGCCGAACTTGCCGCTCTCGAAACAGCCAAGACTTTCGCCGGTTCTGATCTTGTGGTGGGTCTCGTAGATGGTCAACATTCACTCGTCGACTGGTTTCTGAAGAACGGAATGTCGGAGGGCGATCTCGATTGGTTCCGCTCCAAAAGGCAGGAAATCGATATATTTGGTACGAACTACTATTCGGAAATGTCGGTGAGTCGCCTCGATATTTGGCACGGCAAACCTGCCAAGACCAAGTTTCCTGGCGGCGCGGCGGGCATGATCAGGTCCATCGAGGCCTTTGCTTCTCGATACGGTAAGCCAGTTATGCTTACGGAAACAAGCCTGAATGGGACCGTGCCTCAGCGTGCTGCATGGCTGGCCGAATCGGTGGCGGCCTGCAAGCAGGCCCGCGCGTTGGGTCTTCCATTGGTGGGCTATACATGGTTTCCAGTGTTCGACCTGATCGATTGGGTTTACCGCGCGGGCCGGCCTCTCGAAGACTACATTCTGCGCCAAGGGCCTTCTCGTCTGAATCCTGATCAGGTTGCTAACTTCCTGCGGACTATGCGGTTTGAGTCACTGGAGCATGCGCCATTGGAGGCCTTCATGGCACCGATGGGACTGTGGACTCTGAAGACCGGGTTCGACGGTAGTTTTGAGCGCATCGAGACCGAATTGGTTGCTCAGTACAGGAGCGCTGTCGCCGCGAACGACGTTGGTGCCATTGGGGAGCTTGCACGATGATCACCTTGTGCCTGTCGCTGCGATCGGTCGCGAAGTCTTACGGTGGACTTAGCGTACTGAAGGGAATTGACCTCGATGTTTCCGAGGGTGAATTTCTCGTATTGGTTGGACCCTCTGGGTGCGGCAAATCCACTCTACTACGCATGATTGCTGGTCTCGAAGACATTACTGATGGCGAGATTGCGATCAAGGGACGTGTTGTAAACAATGCGCCGCCTGGCAAACGCGGAATTGCAATGGTTTTCCAGAACTATGCACTCTATCCGCATATGACGGTTAGAGACAACATGGGCTTCGGACTCCGCAATGATGGACTTCCACGCGAGCAGGTATCCGCGAAAGTGGCGGCAGCGGCCGAGTCGCTGAATCTAACGCCCTTGCTTGATCGGCGTCCCGGGCAGCTTTCGGGCGGGCAAAGGCAACGCGTGGCCATTGGCAGGGCTATCGTTCGAGAGCCTGACGTGTTCCTCTTTGACGAACCGTTGTCGAACCTGGATGCAGCTCTTCGTGCCCAGACGCGCGTTGAGATCGCCAAGCTGCATCAGCGGCTTGGGAACACAATTGTCTATGTGACCCATGATCAGGTCGAGGCCATGACCTTGGCCGATCGAATAGTTGTTCTCAATGCTGGACGGCCCGAACAGGTTGGCACGCCACAGGATCTCTATGAGCGACCACATACGAAATTCATCGCGGGCTTTATCGGAACTCCGCAAATGAACTTCCTCGACGGGACATTGCGCGACAATCGCTTCATTACTTTGGGCGGTTCCGCAATTACCTTGGCGCGCAGCTACCCTGACTGCGACTCAGTGACCCTCGGCATTCGGCCGGAGCATCTCAACGTTTGGGCAGATGGCCCGTTGTCGGGGGTAGTCGAAGTCATGGAATACTTGGGTGAGCGCAGTCTTCTGCACGTGCGGCTGTCGGATGGTACAGCAGTCATTGCAACAAGCTCGGAAAAGCGTGTCGAGGGAAAGGTTCAGCTGGGGATTTCCACTGAACACGTTCATCTTTTCGACTCGAACGGTCGCGCAGTTAATGGAAAGATCTACTGAAATGGAGATGTCTCACCCGCGGCCCGACCGGGAGCGTCAAACTTGGATTGACCTCCGTGGAGAGTGGCAATTTGCTTTCGATGATGATGATCGCGGCAAGAGAAATGGTTGGCACACGGGGCATGTTGACCTTCCACTTCGAATTCGGGTCCCCTATCCACCAGAATCCGCTCTATCGGGAATCGAGGATCGCGGGTTCCATCCTGTAGTTTGGTACCGACTCACAGCTGCCATTGAAACGCCGGTCTCTGGAAGGGTCATCCTAAACTTCGGTGCTGTTGACTACCAGGCGGACGTTTGGGTGAACGGGCAGCACGTAGCTCGCCATGAAGGTGGGCACACTTCTTTCAGTGTCGACATTACGTTGGAACTGGTTGGCGGCGCCACTCAAACCATCGTCTTGCGCGCCGAGGACCAGCCCGGTTCGATTGCACAGGCAAGAGGGAAGCAGGATTGGGAGGCGGAGCCTCACGCAATCTGGTACCACCGGACGACTGGGATCTGGCAGCCGGTGTGGGTCGAATTTGTCCCAGAAACTTACATTTCGGCAGTCCATAGGACTCCCGATATTGATAGCGGCACACTACGTTTGGACCTGGAACTGAGCGCGGAACCACCGGTCGGAAGCGTAGTCGAAGTGTGGTTGAGTCGGGACAGCACCCCACTGCTGGCTATGTCTGTTTCGATAGCCCGAAAGGCGTGCCAGCTCAGCCTTGCAGTTCCGGGCTTCGAGAATGGCGAAGGTCGTAGTAATCTGCTTTGGTCGCCGAAATTACCAAACCTGCTGGACCTAAGAGTCACTCTGCGGCTCCCCGATCGATCGGAGGATGTTGTCACAACCTACGCTGGGATGCGTAGTTGCGGTGTTTCTGCAGCCCGTTTCTTGTTGAATGATCAGCCTTTCTTCCTGCGAGCCGTCTTGGAGCAAGGCTATTGGCCGGAGAGCCACCTTGCTGCTCCAAGCGACGAGGCGATTAGGCGAGAAGTCGAGCTAATTAAGCAACTTGGATTCAATGCAGTTCGGCTGCATCAGAAGATCGAGGATCCCAGGTTCCTCTGCCAGTGCGACCGCCAAGGGCTTTTGGTGTGGGAAGAGATGCCAAGCGCCTTTGCCTTCTCGCCCGCCATGGCGAAGGCAGTGATGTCGGAGTGGATGGAAGCCATAGAACGCGATCGCAGCCATCCCTGCATCGTCACATGGGTACCTTTGAACGAAAGCTGGGGTGTTCCCGACATCTCACGGCGGGAAGATCAGGCCGCCTTTGCCCGCGCGCTCTATCACATGACCAAGACCCTTGATCCTACCCGCCCCGTCATCGGCAACGACGGCTGGGAACACGAGGTGGCAGACATCGTCGGGTTGCACGACTATTCTGTCAGAGGCGAAGTTCTTCGAGAGAGGTACGCCTCGAGAGCGAGCGCCGTCGCCGACATGCCGATCTTCGGCCCGCAGCGACGGCGGGTGAATCTGGAGGTCGCTTCGAGCGATCTCCCGCTGATGGTCACAGAATTTGGTGGCATTTCATTTCATCCCAAAAGCGGTGAGTCTTGGTTTGGATACCAGACTGTCGAGACATCCGAGGCATATCTCGAACTGATCGCCTCTTTGTTTTCCGCGCTTCACGAAAGTCGCGATTTGGCAGGCTATTGTTACACGCAACTCACTGATACCTTACAAGAAAAGAACGGCCTCTTGGACGAATACCGCAAACCGAAACTCGACCTGAAGGCCCTGCGACGAATTGTTCTGGCACCATCGCGCTCGATCCTTTCGGAAGAACTCGAGGCAGCCAGGCAACGAGCGATAAACGATTCTACGCACGATCTAGGTGGGAAACGGTCTCGTTCGGGCTCGATGAAGAAGATTGTCTAGAACATGGCAACGCGTATTCCGGCACTCATTACATTGGACTGGGGGACAAGTTCCCTCCGTGCCAACCTACTCGATGCTTTGGGAGGAACCATCACACAGAGCAGCAGTCAGCTCGGCGTCATGCAAGTCACAGATCGTGACTTTGCCAAGGCTTTGCATGTAGCAACCTCCAACTTTGGCGACCTGTCACCTGAACTCCCTGTGATCGCTGCTGGAATGATAGGAAGTGTAAACGGCTGGCAGGAGGCGGCATATCTTGAAGCACCGGCAGGCATGGGAGAGCTCGCAGCACGATTACAACTCGTTGAAGGAAGCAACGTTCGCATTGTTCCGGGAGTAGCGATTTTCCGACCAAGGGCGGACTTCATGCGCGGCGAGGAGGTCCAGGCGCTGGGTGCTCTCGAATTGGGTCTCGCCCCTGCAGAAGCCGCTAGGATGATTCTTCCTGGTACTCATTCAAAGTGGGTCACCATCCGGGACGGGAAGATAGTTCACTTCAAGACCTTCATGTCCGGCGAACTGTTTTCTGTATTGCTAAGCCATTCGATCTTAGGGCGATATCCTGGCACTACAGCCTCTGAGCCAAACGACGGAAACTCGGACCTGTCCTTCCTCCAGGGAATTGATTTTGCGCTTGAAAGCGACGGACTTGCGTCTTGCCTCTTTTCTGCGCGTTCAAGAGTCTTGGCGGGGCATATGGATGCCCGGGATAGTCGTCACTATCTGTCCGGTATCATCATTGGAGATGAGCTTAAGGCCGGAGCGGTCGGAGCGGGAGAGAACATTGTCCTTGTGGGTGATCCCAAGCTATGTCGCCTCTACGCTCTGGCCTTGTCGCGGCTAGGCGTGCGAGTCGTAGTTACGGGCGACCAGGCGGCTACTGCGGGGCTTTGGAAGATTGCCCAATTGGCTGATCTCGTCGGCACAACCAATTAGGAAAAGGGCTGATGCTTCTGCAATACTACCTCGACAGGATGCCGCTCGTCGCAATCTTGCGGGGGGTGACGCCCTCCACGGTTTTGCAGGTCGGCGATTTGCTTGTCTCGGCTGGTTTCGCAATCATCGAAGTTCCGCTCAATTCCCCAAGAGCATTCGAAAGCATTCGGCTCTTGAGTGAGGAGTTCGGATCAGAGGTGTTGGTCGGGGCTGGCACAGTTACGACTGAGGACGAAGTGTATGCCGTCGCCGCCGCGGGTGGCCGTATCATCGTGATGCCGCACGCTGATTGTGACGTGATTCGAGCGGCAAAGGGCGCGTCGCTGATCTGTGCGCCCGGCGTGATGACACCGACCGAGGCATTCTCTGCGTTGAGGGCGGGCGCTGATGCCCTAAAGCTGTTCCCCGCAGAGCAGATGTCACCTAACTTTCTGAAAGCGATTGCAGCAGTCCTTCCCGCTGGAGTGAAGTTGATTCCGGTTGGAGGCCTTAAGCCAGAAAATCTTGCGATCTTTAGCAATGCAGGAGCATCAGGATTTGGACTTGGATCGTCACTCTTCTCAAGGACCATGTCAAATGATGAACTTCGTTCGAATGCGGCTGCATTCGTGGACGCATGGCGGTCGATCAAGTTAGGACGATAATATCCATACGTTGTCGCTTCTGTGTTGCGGCTGCGCGCCTGCAGGCGTGGCCAAGGTGATGCTCAGATCTCACTCCCTCTGCGGCGCACGGGCGGACATATGTAGTCAACAGTACGTTTTATCGGCACCTTGGTTACTGCCAGTATACTATGCTTCGGAGAGGATCACATGCGTGACGACGCAATACACTTGGGCATCGTTGGATTTGGAAAGATCGCGCGTACGCAGCATCTACCCGCAATACTATCCAATTCTCGGGTCTGCCTTGTCGGGATCGCCAGCCCCGAGGGCGGTATTGATGGAGTCCCTTCGTTCCTTTCTTTGCCGGAAATGCTTTCGAGTGGTTTGCGGTTGGATGCGATATCATTGTGTACTCCACCCAAGTCCAGGTTCGAACTCGCAAAAATTGCCGCAGGCGCGGGACATTCCGTTCTCCTCGAAAAGCCTCCTGCTGGAACAGTTTCGGAAGCGGTAGCCTTGGGGCAACTTGCCTCTACAAGTGGCGCAACATTGTTTTCGGGTTGGCATTCCAGATTCGGTGCCGGAATAGCCCTGCTCAAGGCGAGGTTGGCTGGCGAAAACTTGCGCAGTTGTCGCGTCACCTGGACGGAGGATGTCAACCGGTGGCATCCCGGCCAGGATTGGATTTGGCAGCCATCCGGTTTTGGCGTCTTTGATGCCGGCATAAATGCGTTGTCTATCCTCACGGAAGTTATAACGGACACTATCGGTCTTGAATCCGCAAGACTGTTCTTCCCCGACAATCGAGAGGCGCCCATCGCAGCGAGCTTGAGGCTCTGTACAGAGCGCGGTGCCTGCATCGATATCGAGTTGGATTGGCGCCCGCGTAAGAGTGATGTTTGGCAGATTGAGTTTCAGACTGAACGGTCGTCCTTATTGTTATCTGACGGCGGAGGGAAGCTGTTCTTCAATGGGATCGAGGAGCCTCTTGCTCCTCTCACGGAGTATGCGGCACTCTATGAGAGGTTTGTTTCATTGATCTGCTCGGGTACGAGTGATTTTGACATTTCGCCCCTATTGCTTGTCGCAGACGCACTGATGATTGGGCACCGTGAGTTTTGCGGTCGTTTTTGATCTTGCGAATTCTTCCTTTCCTTTTCGCTTCGTACCCTGTCGATATTGCTGAAAAGGTCATTCTTATAGACGCTTTTTCGCATGGAAGAGATCGTTTCCCTGACCTTACCTGCCGTGTCGCCAGGAGCTGTCCCTGACCTGCTTCCCGTTTCCTGGACCGAACCGAGCTGGGATTTTCGAGTTTAGGATAGGATCGGGAAACAGAGGACGGAAATGAAGCGATCGAAGTTCAGTGAGGCGCAGATCGCCTTTGTGCTGAAGCAGGCTGAAGAAGGCACGGCGATCGGCGAGGTGTGCCGCAAGGCCGGGATCAGCGAGGCGACGTTCTACGCCTGGCGCAAGAAATACGCCGGCTTGATGTCGTCGGAGATGCGGCGACTGAAGCAGTTGGAAGACGAGAACGGAAAGCTGCGCAAGCTGGTCGCCGACTTAAGCCTCGACAAGGCCATGTTGCAGGACGTTCTGTCAAAAAAGCTCTGACGCCTGCGCGGCGACGCGAGCTCGCCGATGAAGTCTGCGGCACCTGGAAGGTCAGCATTCGGCGAACCTGTCAGGTGCTTGGGGCGGAGCGATCGAGCTACCACTACAAGGGCAAGCGTCGCTCGCAGGCGGCCCTGGAGCACAGGATCAAGGAATGAGGAGGATCAGCAGAGAGTCCGGGGGACTGTCTGCCCGGCGAATGCCGAGACCCGTGTGCGCTACGGGTATCGGCCTATACACATCCTGCTGCGCCGCGAAGGCTGGTCCATAAATCAGAAGCGTGTCTATCGTCTTTACAAGGGCTTAGGATTGCAACTGAGGAACAAGACACCCAAGCGGTGCGTGAAGGCCAAGCTCAGGGAGGACCGCAAGCCGCCGATCCGGGTGAACGAAACCTGGGCCATGGACTTCGTTCATGACCAGTTGGTCACCGGCACGAAGATCCGTGTCCTGACCGTCATCGACACCTTCAGCCGCTATTCCCCGGCCATCGTGCCCAGGCTGCGGTTCCGCGCGCCGGATGTCATCGAGGTGCTCGAAAAGGTTGGCGCCGAGATCGGCCTGCCGGGGACGATCCGCGTCGATCAGGGCAGCGGGTTCGTCTCGCGCGATCTGGACCTCTGGGCCTGCCAGCGGAACATTACGCACGACGTCTCGCGGCCGGGCAAGCCCATCGATCGAGCCAGTTTCCGCCATTGGTCCGAGGAAAATGGCGAGGGCCTTCATCGAGAGCCTGAACGGGAAGTTCCGCATGGAATGCCTGAACGCGCACTGGTTCATGAGCCTCGACGACGTGGCCCGAAAATGCGAGGCTTGGCGTAGAGACTACAACGAAGTTCGCCCACACAGTTCGATCGGCAATATACCCCCGAAAGAGCTCATGAAACGGTTGGCGGCAAATGGCCCGCGCTGACCGGAGAACGGCGGGAAAGCTCTGCCCGGGCGGTCCAACATCGGGTAGCAGGTCACAAGGTCGGAAAACTCCAGCGTCCGGCGGTCCAAAGTTGGGTCTCAGAGCAATCAACCCAAGGACTCTCCCCATCCCCGGAGGGAAGTCAGGGCTCAGGTCATCCCAAGTCGAAGCTATCGATGCCTGCATTGCTCGAGGCAATGGACAGATCCTGGGTCCCCGCATCGCGGATTACTGCAATAGAGGGCTCGGGAATGACACAAAGTCCGAACCCGCCCGGGGCTATGAATAAGCCGCCGGTCAACACCTCCTCAAGAGTGCCGGCGGCGGTCGGGCAGGATTTCTGCCTGGGGATCCCTTACAACTGCACCAGGTCCCGCCCCTTTAAGGCAAGCATCGTGCGGGCATCCGCCGGCGTGGCAATTTGCAGGCCAAGGTCTTCGACGATGGTGCGGATCTTGGCGACCTGTTCGGCGTTCGATGTCGAAAGCTTGCCGCGTTCGATGAAGAGGCTGTCTTCGAGCCCCACGCGCACATGGCCGCCGCGCATCGCCGCTTGAGTGGCAAAGGGCATCTGAGACCGCCCCGCCGCCAGAACCGACCATTCCGCCGCATCGCCGAACAGGCGGTCGGCAGTGGCCTTCATGAAGGCGAGGTTCTCCCAATCGGCTGAGATCCCACCAAGGATGCCGAAGATCGTCTGGATCAGGAAGGGCGGCTCGATGATCCAGCGGTCGACGAAATGCGCAAGGTTGTAAAGGTGGCCCACGTCATAGCATTCGTGTTCGAAGCGTGTGCCATGATCCTTGCCCAGAAGGTTGATGATCCGTTCGATGTCGCCAAAGGTGTTGCGGAAGATGAAATCCTTGGTGCCGCGCAGGTAGGGCTGCTCCCAGTCGTGCTTCCAGTCGGTCGGGCGTTCGGCCAGCGGGAAGATCGCGAAGTTCATTGAGCCCATATTCAGCGAACACATCTCAGGCTTGAAGCGCAGCGGGCCTTCCAGCCGTTCCTCGACCGTCATGGTCAGGCCGCCGCCGGTCGTCAGGTTCATCACGGCATCGGTTGCGGCGTGGATCGCCGGCAGGAACTGCGCGTAAAGCGCAGGATCGGATGCGGGTCGCCCGGTGACAGGATCGCGGGCGTGCAGGTGCAGGATCGCAGCACCCGCTTCCGCCGCCTCGATCGCGGATTGGGCAATTTGTGCCGGGGTGACCGGCAGATGCGGCGACATCGAGGGAGTGTGGATGGCGCCGGTGATCGCGCAGGAGATGATGACTTTCTTGGCCATGGGATGTCCTTACGTGGCGCTGGTCGGGATCGGGACGCGGGCAGCCAGAAGAGACAGGATGGTCTGGTCACGCTCCGCTGCGAAGGCGGTCACCGCCTTGCCATCCACGGCCTCCGCCATGGCTGCGGTGATCGCCTGTTGCTCGGCGGGGCCGATCTCAGGGTTGCCCAACTCGGCCCAGAGCTTCTTCTGCATCGGAGCGAACTGGGTCATGAATGCCTCCATTCCGCCCGCGCCGCCCGCCAGATGATAGGTTAAAAAGGGCCCCATCACCGCCCACCGCAAGCCGGGTCCTTCGGTCATCGCCTTGTCGATATCGGCAATTGAGGCGACGCCCGCTTGGAGCATGTGGATGGCTTCGCGGAACACCGCCCCTTGCAGGCGGTTGGCGACATGGCCAAAGATTTCCCTGTTCAGACGGATGGTGGACTTGCCAAGCCCTTGGTAGAAAGCCTCCGCCCGCGCCAAAGCTTCGGGACTGGTCAGCGCACCGCCTGCCACCTCGACCAAGGGGATCAAGTGCGGTGGGTTGAACGGATGGCCCAGAACCACGCGTTCGGGGTGCTGGCAGTCGCGTTGCATCGCCGTGATGGTGATGGCCGAGGAACTGGAGGCGATCAGCACATCCGGCCGGACATGGGTGTCGATCTCGGCCAGAAGGGCGACCTTTTCGGCCTCGCGTTCGACTGCATTTTCCTGCACGAAATCGGCGCTCTTGACGGCCTCAGCCAGGTTGGGCTCGAACCGCAGCGTGCCGGTCTGACCTTCCTGGACGAGGCCAAGTCTTTGCAGGTCCGGCCAGACCTTCGCTATCGCCGCCCGCAAGCCCGCTTCGGCCCTCGGATTGATGTCGGTGGCAACGACGTCCAGCCCACGCGCCAGAAACAAGGCCGACCAGCTGGCCCCGATCGTGCCGCAGCCCACGACCGCGACGGTGCCAATCCCTTCAGGATGTTTCATTCCCAGCCTCAGACGCCAGCGTCGACGAGAACGGCCAGAAGCAGCGCGTTCTCGGTGCCGCGATTGACCCAGGCGTGGTTGGTGCCGCGCTGGATCACCACGTCGAAGGGTTTCAGGTCACGCTCTTCCTTGTCCAGCACCAGAGTGATCTGGCCCGACAGCAGCACGATGTAGTCTGTTGAACGCGACTGGTGCATCGATTCGTGGCGGCTGGTGTCCGGCTGCAGATGCGCGCCGTTCATCGAGGCGAACCAGTCGCGCCCGGTCTTCTGGCGTTCCTCCCAGGACAGATGGGCGCTTTCGGACTCCGGGGCGATCTCGAAGAACCGAAACACCGTGCCACCCTTGGGAGGCTCCAGCTCGTTCGATTGCTCGGCCAGATCGACCGGGGTCTTTTGGTCGTGCGGGCCGGGATGGGTCAGCCACATCTCGGTCAAGACCGTGATTGTGTGCTGGGCGATATCGTCGATCAGCACGCCGGATTTGCCGCTCTCGTCATTCGCGGTGACGATGCGCCGGATCTGTTTCAGCATGGTCATTTCTCCCGTTTGGTTTTGAAAAGGCGCCCGAGATCAAGCTCGCGGTCGCCCAAGAGCCCTTCGTTTCGGAAGAGCAGAACGCCAATCATGCAAAGGGCGATGGCCACATTGGCCGTGCCTGCGGGTACGTCGAGGGGCAGGCCTGCGACGTTGACCCCGTTTTGCAGCTTGCTGAAGAAATTGCTGGCGAAGCTGATGATCGCGGTGCCAAAGATGGCGCCCGACAGGCTGCGCATGCCGCCCACCACCATCATGGCGAAGAGAAGGATGGTGAGGTCGATGTAGAAGTCGGCGGACGAGAAAGAGCCGATAGATAGGGCATAGAGCCCGCCTGCCGCGCCCATCAGGGCTGCACTCAGGACGAAGGCCGCCATCCGAGTGCCGCCAATGTTGATCCCGCCGGATTCCGCCGCGAACTCATCTTCGCGGGTGGCCCGCAGGCGCAGGCCAAGGCGCGAGGACTGAAACAGCAGCGCTACGACGAGCGCGCCCAAGAGCCAGGGCGTCACGGTCCACAGCGTCGCCGCCAAGGGCACCCGGAACACCGAGCCGCCGCTCGAGGACAGTCGGACATTCGTGAAGAAGATGTTGGCGATCAGCAAAAGCGCCAGGGTGGCAATGGACAATGCCTGCGCGTTCAACCTGCGCAGCGGGAAGAACAGGATCGCCGCCGCCAGCGCCGCCAACACCCCGCCGATCAGGACACCCACGTGCGGCGGCACCGAGATATCGGCAAGGAAGGAAGGCAGGTTCGGGAAGATCGCCGGTTTGACTTTGGCTGGAACCGTCAACAGGCCACAAGCATAAGCTCCGATGGCAACGAAGGTGACATGGCCAAAGGCCAGCACGCCGGAATTGCCACAGAAAAGGTAAAGGCCCACGACCATGACCATCAGGATCAAGCTGGACATGGTGGCCCCGGTCAGCCAGGGCGAGCCGATCAGTGAGACCAGCGCCACCGGCAGAAGGACCATCAGGCCAAGGGTCAGAAGCCGAAAGATCATGCGCGCACCCCCCGGCCAAAGGCGACGAACAGACCCTGCGGACGGAACAGCAGCACGAGGATCACTGCGGCAAAGACGAAGGCATCGCGGAACGGGCTGACCGCCTGCGGCAACAGGATTTGCGCCAAAACGGTGGCAAAGCCGATCAGGAAGCCGCCCGACGCCGCGCCGGGGATGCTGCCAAGCCCGCCCAGAACCGTGGCGATGAAGCCCAGGATGACCGCCCGGCCCCCAAGGTTATAGGTCGCAGTGCCGACCTGCAGCGCCAGAATCATTCCCGCCGCCGCTGCCATGATGCCGCTGAGTGCAAAAGAGGTGGCCACGACGAGATTGGCCCGGACGCCCGCAAGGCGCGCCATCTGGAAATCCTCGGCCGCGGCGCGAAGTTGCATCCCGATCGAGGTGCGTTTCAGCAGATAGATCAGTCCGCCGCCCAGAAAAGCTAAAACACCCATGGTGATCAAGTTCAGCGCCGACAACCGCAGCCCCGCCACGACCACGGGTTCGGCCAGGTATTGCGCGATGTCGATGCCTTTGGGGCGCGAGCCGAAGGCGATCAGAAGGATGTTCTGGATAAGCAGACTCAACCCCAGCGACATGACCATCAGCGTCGGCATCGGGGCCTTGATGATGCGGCGGAAGGCGAAACGCTCCATCGCCAGTGCAAGTATCACGACAGCCGCGAAGCCCGCGATCAGGGCAGGGATATTGCCGATCATGCCGGTCATCAGCAGGCTGAAGCCGCCAACGGTGATCAGGTCGCCATTGGCGAAGTTCACGATGCGGGCGACGCCGAAGATCATCGCGATGGACAGCGCGAAGAGGGCATAAAGGCAGCCAAGGCTGATCGCGTCGATCAGGTTCTGAAGAATGAAGATCACGGCGTCCCCTCCTTGGCCAGCGTTGACGAGAAGTATTCGGCGATCAGGTCGCCGCCTTGGCCCGCCTCGGAACTGCGCCGCAACTCTCCGGTCAGCATCAAATGCGAAGTGTCGGCCAGTTCCATCGCGGCAACCGCGTTCTGTTCGACGAGGATGACGCCCAGCCCTTCGCGTTTCAATTCGCGCACGATGTCGAAGATCTGGACGATGATGAGGGGCGCAAGACCCAATGATGGTTCGTCCAGCAGCAAAAAACGCGGGCGCGAGACCAGAGCGCGGGCGATGGCGAGTTGCTGTGCTTCGCCGCCCGAGAGCGTGCCGCCTGCCGCCGTGCGCCGCCTAGCAAGTGCCGGAAAGCGGTCATACATGGCTTCGGCGTCGGCGGCAGCCGCCTTTTGGTCAGCGCGGATGACAGTGCCGATGCGGATATTCTCTTCCACCGACAGCGAGTTGAAGATGCGCCGCCCTTCCGGCACCAGCGCCACACCCTGCCGCAGGATCTGTTCCGGCGAATGCCCGGTCAGGTCCTTGCCGTCGACAGCGACGCGGCCCGACACCCGGCCCACGCTGCCGCCGGCAATGGCGTTAAGGACGCTCGACTTGCCCGCGCCGTTCGGGCCGACGATGGTGACGATCTTGCCCGGCTCGCAGGTGATCGAAACGCAGCGTGCGGCCCGCACGCTGCCGTATTGGACCGAAAGGTTTTCGATGACCAGACTCATGCCGCGCCCCCCAGATAGGCTTTGCGCACTTCGGCATTGGCCGAGACTTCCTCCGGCGTGCCGACGGCAAGGGTGCGGCCGTAGTTCAAGACGTGAATCCGATGGCACGCCCGCATGATCAGCCGCATGTCGTGTTCGATCAGCAGCACCCCGCAGCCAAACCGCGCCGCAAGGTTGGAGATCAGACCCTCCAACTCGTCGGTTTCCACGTCATCAAGGCCCGCTGCCGGTTCATCCAACAAAAGGTGGCTTGGCCGCAGCGCCAACGCGCGCATCAGGGCCACCCGCCGCTCCATCCCTTGCGGTAGATCGCCCGCCCGGGTGTCGGCCAGAGACCTCAACTCGCCCACCTTCAGCAGTTCAGCCACCAGCGCGCGCGCCTGCGAACGGTTGCGATGGGTGGTCGAGGCATAGACTTCCAGATTTTCCGACACCGTCAGGGCGGCGAACAGGCGGGCGGATTGGAAGGTCCGCCCCAAACCGTGCCGCGCCCGATCCGCCACTGGCAGGCGCGTGACATCGCGCCCTCCGATATGGACTGTGCCTTCCGTCGGCCGCTGAACCCCGCTCAACACATTGACCAGCGTGGTCTTCCCGGCGCCATTGGGGCCGATCAGCCCAAGGATCTCGCCCGGGGCAACCTCCAGCGATACGTCTTCGAGGGCGGTGATCAATCCGAACCGCACGCTGACATGGCGCGCGACGAGGGAGCTTGTCAGCTCCCCCGTCTGTTCGGACCGCACGCCCATTGCGGCTGCGGCGGTCACGTGCGTGGTCCTTCGAGCCGTCAGTTCTGGATGTTGACGGTCTTGAAGTAGGACACTTTGTCCCCGTCGTATTTCAGGACGGTGACCGGGCCGCTGGCCTTGATATGCACCTTATTGGTGTACGTGATCTCGCCGCCAAGCACCTTGAAGGCGGTCATCTTGTCCAGAGCGGCCGACAGCGCTGCGCCGTCGGTCTTGCCGCCAGTTTCGTGCAGGGCCGCAGCGATCAACTCGCCGACGTTGTAGCCTTCGATGGCCTGGCTGGTGGCAGGTGCCGCGCCAGTGGCCTTGGTGAAGTTCTCGACGAAGGCCTTGACGGCCGCATCCGGGTCATCGCCGTAGATCGAGGCAACGGCGGTTTCATAGAACTCGCCCAGATTGCCAACCCCAACAACCCAGTCGGTCCCACCCAGCCCCAGAGGCGCGCCGATCAGCTGAGCCAGCTTGGCCGCCCGGATTTGCAGCAGCGCCGTGGCACCGCCCGGCAGATAGGTGGCAATGGCGATAGAGTCGGCCCCCGAGGCCTCGATCTGCGAGATTTGCGTTGCGATGGAGGTGTCGCCGTTCTTGAAGGTCGCTTCACCGGCCAAGGTGATCCCCAGCTTGGCAAACTGCGCCTTCACGCCGTCGCCGACTTGGGTGGAATAGTCGATGGTGTCGTCAATCAGCACAAAGGGCTTCTTCGAGCCCAGATCGGCCAGGGTCTGCGCGATGGCATTGCCTTCCAGATAGGTCGAGGGCGCCGAGGAATAGGCCTGCGGGCCGATCCCATCTGGCCCGTAGAGCGGCGAGGCGGCGCCGAGCGAGAAGTTCAACATGCCCTGCGCTTGGGCCACATTGCCAGCCGGGGCGCCCATGTCGAAGTTGGCTGAGGTTAACAGGATTTGCGCGCCATCGTTGATCAATTGGGTCGCGGCATCCTTGGCGCCCGGCTGAGTCGTGGTGGTGTCCACGACCTTCAGCACCAACTTGTGGCCGTCCACGCCGCCCTTGGCGTTGATCTCGTCCAGGAACACCTTGAACCCGGCCAGCGACGGGCCGTCGAAGGCGGTCATCCAGCCTGACTGTGCGACGGCGGCACCGATCACAATTTCATCCGCCGCCATGGCAGCAGCTGCAAAGGCACCCGACAACGCCAGCGTCGCCACACCTTCCAACAACATTCTTCTGGTCAATGTAGTCTTCATTTTGTTCTCCCCCCGCGGTCAGTCACGACTTTTCCAAAAACTGACGCGTGACGGACCATTGCAACAGGTGCGGGGAGGACAAACGGGGAGTGCGCAGAGGACAATTTGGATTGTGAGACCGCGTGCCCTCGCCTAATCTGGCCTCATTGGGGGAGGCCCGACCATGTATGCGCCCTACAAACTGTTCGCGCTGATCGAGGTGGCAAAGACCTTCGGCATTCCGGCGGCTAAGGTCCTGCGCGGCACCCGGCTTGACCTGACAATGCTGGAAGACGCCAAGACGCGCACAAGCGTCGAGCAATATGTCACCGCCTGCGCCAACGTGATCAAGCACTGCGACGACCCGAGGCTACCGTTCCGGGTGGGCCAAAGCATCCACCTTTCGGCCTATGGTCTTTACGGCTTTGCCCTGCTGTGCAGTCCGACGGTGCGCGACGGCTTCAACCTCGCCGTGCGCTACCATCGGCTGGCAACACCACTCTTTTCCATCAACTGGCGGGCGCAGGGCGACCATTTCATCTGGTATTTCCCCAACGAATTCCGCGTCGGCTACACCGGAGCGGTCAAGACCTTCCTGCTGGCGCAGCAATTGGCCCAACACATCACCCATATCCAGGACATCGCCAGGGCGGATCGCAAGCCGCTGATGATCACGGTGGCCCACGCCGACCCGCCTTCCGCAGCGCTTTACGAAGAGCAACTCGGCTGCCCGGTTCACTTTTCGGCCGGTGCTACCGAGATCCACTACGACCACAGCCTTCTGGATGACCGCCCGCCGCTAACCAATCCGGTCACTCTCGCCATGCTGCGTGAGGGCTGTGAGAACCTGATCGGCAAGATCGACGACGCTTCCAGCATATCGGGGCAGGTCCAGCAATTGATCATGGAGCGCCCCGGAGAGTTTCCATCCATGGAAGTTGTAGCGGGCCATATGAACCTGACCCCCAGAACCCTTCGGCGGCGCCTGACCGAAGAAGGCACGACTTTTTCCGAAGTCTTCGATCAGGTGCGGCGTGAGCTGGCTGAGAAATACTTGGCCGCAGGAGAATTTACGGCTGAGGACATTGCCGATCTACTGGGCTTTGCAGATGCCTCAAACTTTCGACGTTCGTTCCGGCGTTGGACCGGTGTCGTGCCGAGGGCATTTAGGGACCGAAGCTCTGGCGCTGAAGCTTAACAACTGACGCAGAAAACCGATCACCAACTGCCCCATCCAGTCCGAAATTGCCAAAACCATGATATCCACAGGAGTTGGCCAAAGTTGTCGGCAAATGTCTCAACCAACTTGTCGCTCTCCACTGTTTTGATCTTATCGGTTGAATGGAAAGGACCTTATTCCTGTTGCGCGGACAGTAAGTCGCTACCCACACTCACATTTCACCGGTGGAGGGCTGCGCAACCTCCACCACCCCCCTGACCCCGCCCCGTCTTTCCAACTGTACAACCAAATCCACCGATCCTTCACAATAACGCTTCACGCCGTCGAAGCTCATACCCAATCCTGCCGCCAAAACCATGATCGCAAGCCGATCTATAGCCTTCCGCGCGGTGTCGGCATGGATAGTCGTCAACGTACCGCCATGCCCTGTGTTGATCGCCTCCAGAAACGTTCGGCTCTCCTCGCCGCGCAGTTCGCCCAAAATAATCCGGTCCGGCCGCATCCTCAGCGAAGCTTCAAGCAGCCGAGCTGGAGTCCTCTCCCCTTGACTGTTCCGGTCTGCCTTCAGCGCCACGACGTTCGCCTGCGACGGGAGCAGTTCATATGCGTCCTCGATGGTGACAAGCCTTTCGGCCGGATCCACCATCTCCAAGAGCGATCGCGCAAAGGTGGTCTTCCCCGTCGAGGTGCCGCCCGAAATCAGTACATTGAGCCGTTTGCGAACGCAGAGTCGCATGGCGGCCTCTATGGCACCATCCTCAGCCAGCTTCAGAACCTCCTTGCCCAGTTCGCGCCTGCGGTGATCGAGATCGACCAACGACCCATGCAGAAGTTCCGGCTTGAATGGTCTGTCGGCAACAACCTTTAACGGGCGGAGCGTGATTGCAATGCCGCCCTCGACGACTGGTGGCGCCACAACCTGCGCGCGGATCGCGCTGTCACCCCAAGTGATCTTGCCCGAGACGGTGGGCTTCTTTTCCGAAAACTGCACTCCGACGGAGGAGGCAATAGCTTGCCCGAGGTTCACCGATAGACCCCGGTCGATAACCAGATCTGCGACCCGCTCCATATGGTTGCCGCCTTTGCGCTCGATCCAGACCTTGCCGTCAGGGTTGATGGCGATCTCGACCAAATCCTCGCGTTGCAGGATCGGCGCGAGGGAGGAAAGATAAGTTCCCAGGAATGACGGCTGCCCATCCATCACCAGATCTCCAGATCGCGGTCGACCATGACGGTGATGGCCGACCCAGGTGCAACAGAAATGATCGGTGGCAGGTTGATGTAGTCTTGGACCACCGAGCCGGTGGCGGAACCCAAATCTTGCGCCACACTGGAGGCCGTGTCGGACGAGGTCTTGTCGGCATATTGCGCGGCTGCAATAGCCGGTGCTGCACCCATCAGCGAAATCAGCGCCGCCGATCCGAAACGCTGGCCAAAGCGGCTGTTGACCTTGCCGCTGATACCGGAGCGGCCCTGGGCATCGCCGCCGAAGGCTTCCATTTTCACGGACTGTCCATCCGGGGTAACGAGACGGGTCCATGCGACCAGGATGCGACCCTGACCCAACGAGACATCGGAAGAGTATTCCCCGAATAGACGCGAGCCTGCCGGAATCAGGACCTGCGACTGATCGAAAGACCAGACGGGCCGCGTCACGACGGCAGCGAGTTGTCCGGGCAGGCTCGAATCCACCGCATTCTCCAGCGTCGCTTCGATCATCGTGCCCTGCAGCACGGTGTTACCTGGGTTGGCGATGACCTGGGAAGCCTCGACGGCAGTTGCTTCGCGGCCCGATTGCACGAAATCGCGCCCAGTTGCATCGCGCGAGCCGGATTTGCCGTCTTCCGGCGGTGGCATCAGAGCGCCATCGCTTTTCGCGGAGTCCTGGCCGTTGTCGAAGACGACGGAGGGCGAAGCAACCCGAGCGGCGAGTTGCTCTTCGTTTTTCGCCCGCCTGGCCGCGAGGTCGGCTGCCTGTTTGGCCGAGACTGCGTCTGCCGCAGAGCCTTGGGCCTTCAGTGCCGAAATTTGGCTGCCGAACTCGGCCTTCAGATCTTCGATCATCGCCTGATTTTGGGACTGGGCTTTCGACAGCGCCTCGGCCAGTTCCTTGGCACTGTCGTCCTTCTCGGACGCGGCCTTGGTCGCCAGATCGGCCAGCTGCTTTTGCAGCCGAGTGACTTCATCGCTCAGGGCCGCGTTTTTGGTCTCCAGCGCGTCCTTTTGGGTCGCCAACTGGCCTTCGATATCGGCAAAGCCGGGATCGTCCTTGGCTTTGCTGCCGGAAGCCGGTTCGATCACCCCAAACGCCGGGCCCTTGCCGTTGTCCTGGAATTCCTCGACACCCGAGGTTTCGACGGCGGGGATCGCCTTGTGCGCAGGCCATACAGTCCAGAGCGCGGCGACACTGGCTCCCGCCAGAAGGACGCCGAGGCCAATCCTGCGTTCGCGCGTCAACTTGGGCTTGGGGCGTTCGACATGGTATTCTGGCTCAGGCACGGGCGATGCCGCGAGCGGGGTATCAGGTGTCTGGGGTGCATCGGTCATTTCAGAACTCCCAAGCCTGCAGTCGCGCGATCTCGGCAGCGTCGATGGTGACGCCGCCGTCCACGTGCTCGATGCAAAGCACCTGGGCACCGATCCGGATCGAGTATTCGGGCCGGATGCCTGGCACCCGGACCACGCTGCCATTTGTGCCCGAGTTCAGCGTGACCTCTCGCCCGGTGGCATCGACGCCAAAGACCGAGGGCCGGATGTCCGGCGGGAAGGCAAAGTAGGTCGCCTGTCCGTCGTTCCAGATGCGGACGGGCTTCAGACTCTTGTCACCCGACCAGGCATAGCCGATGTCGCGCGACGAGGCCGGCACTGGGGCGGATCGGGCCGGGCTTGTATCGGGATAGCGCAGGACCAGCCGATAGGTCGGATTGCGGGACCGGCCTTCGCTGATCGCGAGGGTGATGGTGCGCCGTCCGGTGTAGATGGTCATGTTGGTTTCCGCCCCGGCGATCTTGGGCTTCACCGAAACCGTGGTGCGGTTCGACAGCACTTCAACCTCGAAAGCCGCGCTGTCCCCCAAAAGCACGGAGTCGATACGCTCCCCTGCCCCGAGTTCGATGGCGGTGTTGACGCGGAGCTGCGTGTCGAGGCGGATCACATCGACTGGGCTGTAGAAGACCGAGCGCACTCTTGCATCGGCACCCATGGAGGTGGGCGCCATTTCCGCAAAGCTAGGCGTTGCGGCGAGACCGATGCCGAGAAGAAGCCCGGAGAGGAGGAAGGGGTGTTTCATGGGTTGCAGCCTATTGACCATCGGGCAGAGTTTCGGGATCGACGCGGTAGGACGAGACGGTGAAGCCCAAGGGGTTTTCCCAGACATGGGCGAGGCTTCGCTCGGTCCGAGGCGCAAAGGCGAATTCCACCGTCGCGACGAAGGGCTGGGTCACAGGTTCCTGTTTCGCTTGGCGCAGGATCTTCACGAAGCGGACTTGGGCGACATTCGGGCTAAGGAAGGTGATCCGGCGTACGGTCACGGATACCTCTGCCCCCGGCCCATAGACATCCGGCGGATAGGCCTTGTTGCCGCCTCCCTTGGACCAGAGGAGCCGCAGGCTTTCTTCGGCGCTGTCGGTTGAGCGGCGCTGCACGCTTTCCAAACGCGCCTGGATACCCGGCAGGAAATAGCCCTCCCGATCGCCAACGTAGGCCACCAGCAGGCTCTGTTTCACCGCCTCCTGATCCTCGATCCCGCTCGGCCGGACCTCGACGATTTTTTCGGCATCGCCAGTCTGGCGGTCGACCATCACGGTGAAGACCTGGGTTTCTTTCAGCGGCAGAACCACCACCAATGCCGTGGCGAGCAGAAGGCTTAACGCCCCTGCTCCGCCGGCCACGATCCAGGCCCGCCGGGCTGAAAGCCGCGGTTCGAGGACCAGATCGACATCAAATCCATGCGCCTCCATCGGCGTTCCTTTCCTCTCGGGCACCCAGATGCCTCAACTCTTGTCGGGGGTGCGGCTTGCCAGCCGCATGGCCACCTGCACGGCCGAGCGGCCAATCTGGCCCGCGGCATGGCCGGTGAGCCGCGCATTCGAAGGACGACGTCCCCCAGCATCCACGTCTGCCGCGCCCCGCACCGCGCCGATCATCCCGGCAGCGCCCGAGCGGCCGTAGCCTGCCATGCTGCCGCCGGTGCGGAAGGTGGAGCTTGCCACACCACCGAGACCTGTCGCCGTCTGAGCCAGCGACTGGGCAATCGTCGGAACCATCGCCATGAGCCCGGTGCCGAGCATCGTCACCACGACGAAGCTCAGCACATCGCCGATGTTCTCGACTGTGGTCAGATCGGACGGGGTCAGGTCCTCCGCGATGTGGATCGTGAAAGCCGCCATCGCGGCGGTCAGCATCGGATAGAGCGCGAAGCCGAGGGCAAGGTTCACCCAGCGATCGAAGAGCGGTGCCGTCACCTTGAAGAGCGTGCAGGCAATCGCAACCGGCCCGAAGATCACCAGAACCCCGATCATGATCTTGGCGGCGGCAATGACGATGATGGAAATCGTCGCCATCAGGGCCGCGACGAGGAACATGAGGAGGCCAGCCAAGGCCCCGGTGATATAGCTGCCGTTCTGGCTGATCGCCTGACCGACATCGAGTGCCTTGAGATAGAGGCTGTCGAGCCCATCATAGAGATTGCCCGACGTGTCGCCGAAGGCGTTCATCACCACGGCCCCAAGCTCACTCGGAGCATTGGTCAGAGCGCCGTAGACCGCGTTGAAGTTGGTCCAGGACGAGAGAAAGGCCGAGGCGGCTCCGATCCGGACCATCACGCCCAGACCATTGCGCAGGGTCATCGGAACAGCCTGCGCCATCAGATTGACCCCGACCAACGCCACCACCAGCACCGACCCCACCCGAAACACCGGCACAACGGAGAGCGCCACGGCCCCGAAGGCCGTGGCACCGACAGATGCGGCGGCGGCATCGACCTGATTTAGTATGTCTGCGATGATGGCCATGGATCAATTTGCCCGGCAGCTTTGGGCCAGGTCGCGGTAGCGGGCCTCGACCTCGCGGCGATCCTGATCGCGGATCGCCTCCAGTGCCGGACGGTCGGCATCGGCCAATGCCGAAGAGGACTTGCCCATGGCACTAGTGACGAAGTCGCCGAAGCTGAAACCATCGAACATGCAGCCGCAGGACTGCGCCTCGATCTGCCGCGACATCGCGGTGCGAATATAGGCCTGCCGGGCGACGGCATGGAATTTCCAGTCCGTGATCCCTGTCGGCAGGTCCACTACGTCCTTACAGGTGACACCCCCCTGCCCCGCGAAGAGCCCGACGCCGCGTCGCTGCATCTCGGTCAGAAGGCTCAGCGTCGCATCGGCATCCTGCGCTCGCACCGCTTCCCGGGTCTTCGCCAGAAGGTCCAGATCGCTGACCGTTGTCAGATCCTCGGCAAAAGTGAGGACCGGGAAGAGAAAGATGGCGGCGAGCGCCGCGCTGAGAATTGCGCCCCGCATCAGTTCGCCCCCGAATAGTCGAAGAAGGTCTTTTCTTTGGCCTGCTCAGCGGCCCAGTTCACGCCGGACTGCCCGGCTGCGAGCCCCGCAGCGGCATTGAGGCGCCACATCTGGCCCAGCATGTAATTGGTCTCGGCCGCCATGCGGGTGTTGAGATCGACGCTGTCCTTCAGCGTCGCCTGATTGCCGATCTCGGCCACGAGGCCGTCGATCCGCGTCAGGCTCTCCCCCGCCTCGTCATAGGAAATCTGCGCCATGCCCATGGCCGTGGCACTTGCTGCAGCGGTCGCCGCTATGCCCTTATCCTGCGGGTTGGTGGAGGAGGAAAGCCGCGCCAGCTTTTCCGAGGTCAGTCCGGCATTGGCGAGCGTGTCCTGCATATAAGTTGCGGCCATCTTGTCACCCATCGTGACCTGGCCATCCAGCAGGTCATCCATCAGGCTGTTGAAGTCGCCTAGTTCCAGCGACTTGGTGAAACCGCTGAGGTCCGTGATCTTTGCCGCCCTCGACCGCAGATCCTGGGCCGAATTGTAGAGACTGGCGATCTCGTTCAACCCGGAAATCGACCCCAGGATGCCCTTGAGGTTGGTGATCTGGTCGAGACCGTTCTGGACTTGCCTTTTCAGCTCCTCGATCTGGGCCACCTGGTTTTCGGCATCCTGCAGGGCAGCCTGCAATTGCTCGATGTTTTTGGCGAGGTTGGTGCCGTCGATCACCGGCACGCCTTGGGCGAAGCTCTGCCCCGCAAGACCAAACACCATCAGGGCGGCCCCTGCCACCAGATCAATTCGCATGGGAATACCTCCAGAAATCCGTGTATTGCAGAGCCTCGGCCGCGTCCGAGAGGCCCTTGGCCGCTTCGACCTTCACCGCACCGGTGCGGAGCCGGAGGGTCAGACCCAGCAGCCGCGCGCGCTCGGCGAGCATGTAGGTGTTCTGATCGACCGCCTGTTTCGATGTCTCGGGCTTGGCCTCTGCGAGAAGCCCCGCGATCCGGGCCATCGCCGCCTCGATCTGGGCGCTGCCTTCGGTGGAATAGCCGACGAAGGCGGAAGACATGTTGCCCCATTCGGCGCTGGCACCTTCAACGCCATAAAGCGTACCGGTCACATCGGCCCCGGTGATCACCGCGAGATAGGCGTCATAGAAGCCAGAGATCCGACGGACGTAATTCTGGGTTTCTTCAAAGGGCGGGATGCCACCGAATTTCCGAACATTGCCGGGGCCGGCATTGTAGGCGGCGAGCGCCAGATCGACCCGGCCGAAGCTTTGCAGTTGCGTCGCCAGATACCGAGCGCCACCGTCGAGGTTCTGCTCGGGATCGCTCGGATCGACGCCAAGATCGGCAGCGGTGCCCGGCATCAGCTGGGTGAAGCCCAAGGCGCCAACCGGACTGACGGCCGCATTGTTGAAACCGCTCTCTTGCTTCACCAGGGACTGCAGCAGGATGCGCCAGGTCGTGGGGTTGAGACCTGCCGCCTGCACGCCGGGATGGTTGTCATAGCGGTGCGCCGTGGCGATGATCATCGCCTCGACCGTGGCGCCATCACCGAACAGGCGCTGCGCTTCGGGCGAGATCTCCGCGACGGGATAGGTCTCATCGGCTGAGGGGAAGTCCACCCCGCCGGTCTCGAAGCCGGTGATATCTGTGGTGCCCGTCGCGTCGGCGAGGAATGCCTGATAGGCGGCAAGTTGCTCCGCCTCGATGTCAACTAGCTGTTTGTGGGTATCGAGCTTCTCGCCCTGCTTCACGGCATCCTGGGCCTGTTCCGCCAGACGCGAGATCAGGTTCGACAGACGCTCGCCGTCGATGATCGGCACGCCCTGCGCGACGGCGAGGCCCGCAATGCCCGCTGAAGTCAGAAGGCCCAGAACGAAGGGAGAGAGCAGCGCCATGGAACAGTTCAGTCCGCGCAACCGGAAATATCTGGCGCACTCATCGTGCTGACGACGATGCGCGATCCATCGCTTTGGGTTTTCGTCGCGAAATACGTGCCTTCGGCGCGGAACTGGCCGTGGCAGGGCGAGACAGCCCCGGTCTCGACACCATCGCAGGCGGAAAGGACGCAGAGCCCGAGCAGGAGAATAGCCGTGAGGATCGTCGTGGGCGGGGTCATTTCACATCCTTCCAGAAGTCGGGTTTTTCGCGCCAGGCGAAGGGCGCGCGGTCCTCGCCACTGCGGCCGCCGCCGAGCACGGCGAGAAGCGGGCCGAGGGCCGCGAGGTCCATGTTGACGAAGACGGAATCCCCAGCCGATCGCAGGAGCGCGAGCCTGAGGCCGCCTGTCGGGGTACAAAGGAACTCGGCTTCCTTTTCGTTCAGCCGCAGGATTCGGTAATCTTCGGGATTGGCCCGCGGGTTCGGGTAGAGCAGTTGCGTGACCACGCTTTCCGCGATGATCTGGCCGACTTTGCTCTGCGTCAGGTGCGTCGGCGTCTGGGTCAGCATCATCACGGCGGCGTTCTTCTTCCGCATGGTGACGAGCCAGTCATGCAGGCGTTTCTCAAAAATCGGATCGTCGAGCATCTTCCAGGCCTCATCGATCACGATGAGCGTCGGGCGGCGGTCTTCGATCACGCGCTCGATGCGGCGGAAGAGATAGGCCAGCAGCGCCGAGCGTTCTGTCCCGAGATCGAGGATCTCCGACATGTCGATGCCGACCACATCTTCGGCGAGGCTGATCTCGGAAGCCGCCCCGCGCCCAAAGAGCCAGCCGTAACGACCCCCCTGCCCCCATTCCCGGACACGCGAGACCAGATCGCCCTCGTCATCGGTCGAGGCGACCAAAGTGGCCAGCCCATCGAAAGTCCGAAGCCGCGGATCGGCCCCGACGATTTGCCTCACGGCGGCATTGAGGCTGACGGTCTGTGCCGTCTCAAAGCCACGCTGACCAGCGAGAATGTCGCCCAGCCAATCGGTGAGCCAGGCAGCGCCACGTTCGTCCACTTCGGTCTGGAACGGGTTCAGCCCTGTCGCTTCGCCGATCCGGATCGCGGAATAGCTGCCGCCCAAGGCGCGCACGGCCATTTCCAGGCCTCGATCCTTGTCGATGACGAGGATGCGAGCATGAACGCGCCGCGCTTGGGCCATCAGGAAGGCCGCGCCGAGGGTCTTTCCGGACCCAGTGCGGCCCAGTACCAGTGTGTGGCCGGCACTCGGCTCTTCGCCTCTCGTGCCCTTGTCGTGGAAATTGAAGCGGTAAAGGCTCGAGGTCACGGACGGCAGGCCGGTGATCACCTCGCCCCAGGGCGACTGCGTCCTCGGGCGGCCTTCTGCCACCCGGTGGAGTGCTGCCAGATGGGCGAAGTTCTGCGCTGAGAGGAGCGCCGTGCGTGGGCGATAGGCCCAGTTCCCCGGCGCTTGCGCAAACCAGGCCGCGCGGGCCGCGAAACTCTCGCGCACCAGCACCGCCCCGCAATCCTGTCCGGCGCGCCAAACTTCGGAGGCGGCCTCTTCCAGCTTTTCAGGGGTCTCGGCCGTGACCATCACGGTCAGGTGGTGCTTGCCAAAGACCTGGCGCCCCGAGGCCACATTGTCCGCCGCCTCATAAAGCTCCTGCCGCAGGGTCTCGGCCGCATCTTCCGAGGCCCGCATTTGCCGCGCGGTGCGCTTGATGCGTTCTTCGATCTCGTTGTTCCGCGCCGGGGTGAAGCTGTTGGTGATCGTGATGTCGTAAGGAAGTTCCAACGCATCCAGCATCCGTGCCCAGGTCCGGGCCGGATAGCTTTTCACCCCGAAAATGGTGCCGAACCGCCGCGTGCCCGAGGTTTCGATCTCGACCTGCTTGCCCTTGAAGGTGAACTGGCTGTTGGTCAGGCCTTCCGCCAGGAACTGGCCCTTCATCGGCAGGGATTTGACCACCGGTTGCCCTATCAGCCCGCCCAGAAGGCCAAGCCATTCGCCCGACGACACCGTCAGTCGGCGGAAGCCCATGCCTTGCGCGACCCCGGCCAGAAGGCCCATGGCCTCATTCAGCCGTTCAGCCCGCGCGCCCATGTCATCGGCAAAGGCTGCTTTGAAGAGTGCGCCCATCAACGGCAGGCGCTTCAAAGCGGTCGGACGCAGGATGACCGAAATCAGCAGCACACGGCGTTTCAGGTCGCGTGCCGCAAGATGGGCTTGCCAGCGTCGGTCGACAGCAGCGGCGAAATCCTCTCCGCCGCCAGCGGCACCCTTGGCGTCGAGATCGGCATCGAAGCCCTTGAACTGCGGCCAGTCAGGCAGGGTTAGTTTCGAGACATGGAAACCAAAGCCCTCGCCCAATTGCCCGATCAGCCGTGCGAGCGAGGCCGGGACCAGGGACAATTCGCCCTCGTCTACTGTGAAGCTGTCCAGGCCGTCCACAACAGCCGAGGCGATGAGATCGCCCTGCCGAGTTAGGATCAGGTTGTCGGCCGGAGCCGAGAGCCAGAGCAGATGCCGCGCAAGGGGTTCGGCGCCAAAGTCCTCGGCGCGAATTGCGGATTTCAGGGCCGGGCTGGCCGGAAACATGGACTTGATGTCAGCTGACATGTCTGTCGCCTCCGAAAGCCGGCCTGCCCCGCGTGCGCGGCGTGCGGGAGAAGACCACCGAGACGACCTCAAACAGGTTCGGATTGCGATCCGCCACGAACCAAAGCACCGGATAGCCCACGACCCCAATCAGCAGGAACCGCCAGTTGTTGGCGCCCACGAAGGGGATCACCGTGGCCAGCATCAGGCTCACGAAATAGCCGATCGGCAGGCCGAAGATCTTCGGCGGCCGGGTGAGGCCGAGAAACAAAGGCGCGTCATTCATGGGAGAATCCGGGGTTGGTCAGCGAAGGCCGGAAGGCGGGCCATGGGGACTAGAATTGTCCCGCCCCCCTGTGACGTGGCCCTGTTTTACGGGGCCGCGAAGCCGTCGATGATCGTGGCGGCCGAGAAGACCAGAACGACACCGAAGAAAATCGCGAGGAACAGGGGCCAGTTCAGCCGACCGGTGAACATCATGTAGCCCGCGGCCACCACGGCCAGGATGGCGATCAGCCGGCCGATCGGGCCGGTCAGCGCATCGACGACCGTTTGCAGCATGTTCTGGACCGGATCGAGGTCCTGCGCCAAGGCGGGTGCCGCGCAGACGAGGACGATCGGCAATGCGGCCAGCACTGCGCGCAACGACAGGCGCGGCAGCGAGGCTGCCGGGTAAAATCGGGACATGAACATCACTCCGGGATCAGGGTTGAAGAGGTGAGCCGCAGAACCTTGTCCACATGGGACATGGTCTCGGCATAAGGGGGGATACCGCCATATTTGACGACGGCCTCGGGCCCTGCATTGTAGGCGGCAAGCGCCAGATCGGCGGACCCGAAGGTAGAGAGTTGCGCGAGAAGGTAGCGGGCCGAACCGCGCAGGTTCTGTTCGATGTCATGAGCGTCGACGCCCAATGCAGCAGCTGTGTCGGGCATCAGCTGACCGAGGCCGATGGCACCTACTGGAGAAAGGGCCGCCGGGTTGAAGCCCGATTCCACCGCGATATTGGCGCGGAAGAGGGCCAGCCATTCCGTCCCCGAGAGCCCTGCGGCTTTCAGCCCGGGATCGCGGAGAAAGTCCTCACCGACATTGAGCACGAGATCTTCGACCTCGGCGCTGCCCTTCGGCCCATGCGCCTTGGACTCTGGTCCATAGGACGCGCGCCAGATCTGCGCGTCGGGCTCCTGGCTTGGCCCACTGTCCGGGTCGCCCAGCCCAGGGGCCTTTCGCTCGGGGATATCCTTGCCGAAATCGAGAACCCCGGACTGAACGCGGAGATCGCTCGCCCCGGCCTCGAGGTCGATGACCTGCGCGACAAGCGGCTCAGGCCCCCAACTTGACGCCAAACCCACCAGGATCAGGCTGGTTCTGAGAAGTCCCCTCCGTGCCATTGGTCCAATACACCGACGTGCCCTGCTTCAGAGGAACGGTGACCGCAATGAGACCCAATTCGACGGCGAAGGAGATCAGACCGGCGATGGTCTTGAACTCCCGCGGTTCGAGGGCGCGTTGATTCACGAGCAGGGCCTTCTGGTCCCCGACCACCAGAGCGATGGTCCAGTTACCCGTCCAGGCGCTGCCGATCTTCTTCGCGTCATCCGTGCAATGGGCTTCGACGATACCGCCTTCGGCCAGGGCTTCCTTCAATTCTGCCTGCAAGATCACAGGGGTAAAGTTCCTCATGGCTCAGCACGCTCCGAAACACATTGCTCGGTGCCATCATAGTGCATGTCGCGCGGCTGAGAAACCTTTCGCCGTGCAACCTGAGGGCAGGACTATCGAAAGATCACTATTGCGTCAATAGATATCTAATGAAATCTAAGAACATCTATCAAATTTGCCCGAGTCACCATGTCGAACCAGCCACAAACCCCTGCATTTGGCCTTCTTGGCGCTGCTCTTGCCCTAGTCTGCGGTCTTGCCGCTAAGGCCGAATGCCTGGCTCCAATGCCGCCAGAGCGGGTCATGGACCCCGCGACCCGCGCCGAATACCGCACTGAAATCGCTGCAGAATACTCGACATACTTCGATGAGGTGCAAGCCTACTTGCGCTGCATCGACGAGACTCGCGCCACCACAATCGCCGAGGTCAATCAGGTCCTCGCCGACTACCAGTCACTCGGCATCGGCAGGAAAGACTGAACCCCCTCCCCTTCCCGGCATCCCCTGACATTCCCCCGAAAGGAGCTTTAATGAACCGACCCTTCATCATGGCTGCGCTTGCAACGACCGCAAGCCTAAGCTGCGTAGCACCTGCGGCCGCCTATCCGGTCGACTGTGCGATCCTTCTCTGCCTCGCAGGCGGCTGGCCTGCTTCCATCGAATGCGCACAGGCCCGTGCGGTCTTCATCGAACGCACCACGCCCTGGCCGATCGAGCCGCCGCTGCAGATCTGGAACTGCCCGATGCACGCCGTGGCGCGTCGCCTCAGGCCAGTCGAACAGCTGTTCGACATCGCTTTCCGGCATGACCGGGCACCTTCGTTCTCGGCACCCCCTGCCCTGCCGCTCGCCCCGCTTCCCGTCACCGATCAGGCCGACGTCGACATCTCCGACCCGGCCTATGACTTCGTTCGGTCGATCCATGTCTACCAGATCAGCTATTCCCAGAACCGCAATCACGATGGCGACTGCAACCGGACGGACTACCTGCTGCTCGGCACCTACGGTCCGCAAGGCGAGTACAGCTGGACCCGTGCCCCGGTCGGTTCGATGCCGGATGCCTCAAGTTTCGCGCCGCCGGGCGGCTGCAGCTCTTACTTTTTCCGCAGCGTCTTCGTGGACTGGAAGGACTTCGCGGGCACCTACGGCTTCGAAGAGGTTCGGTACTGAGGCGGGGTAATCCCCCCATCTTTAGTGGGGTGCATCCGTAGAACTTACGCGGCCATCTTCAGTTTCTGGGCGGGGGTGATGCCGCCGATGCCCATGTTCGGGCGGTCGTTGTTGTAAGTCCAGAGCCATTGCGTGGCGAAGTCCCGGGCCTCCTCGATGGTTTCGATGATGTATTGGTCGAGCCATTCATGCCGCACCGTGCGGTTGTAGCGCTCGATATAGGCGTTCTGCTGGGGCTGGCCGGGTTGGATGTGCTGGATGGTGATCTTCCGTTTCTCGGCCCATTCCAGCAGCTTGCCACTGATGTATTCGGGTCCGTAGCACGTTCGGAACAAAGCGCCCGATGAGGTTATGGCCGCCTGCGCAGCCCCCAAATTGCGCAGCGGGCGGCCATAACCGGGGTCTCGGATCTCTATGGTGGTTTTGCGAACCACACCACAGAGGAGACCGGCCATGGCCAAGGTTGAGCATACTTCGGATGCCCGTGTTCTGGTAGGCATCGACATTTCCAAGCATCGCCACGAGGTGCTGATTGCAGCACCCGGCAAGCAACGCCGCCGCAAACTGACCATCACAAACACGATCGAAGATTTCCAGCGCCTGATCAGCATTCTGTCGGAGTTCGGCCTGCCGGTCAGGGTGGGATTTGAGGCGACCGGCAATTATCACCGCGCTCTGATGCACCATCTGGGGGATGCAGGCTTTGATCTGAAGCTGGTGTCCTCGGTCGCCCTGGCCCGGACGCGCGAAGCCTTGCACAACAGCTGGGACAAGAACGACCCGAAGGATGCGCAGGTCATTCTGCACATGCTGGAGATCGGCGCCGTTCAGGTCTTCCACGATCCGATGGTCGCGGGCACCAATGACATTCAGGAACTGTCCAAGACCCACGAAGTCGTCTCCAAAGCCAAGACCGAACTTTGGCACCGCATCCTGACCCACTATCTGCCGCTGTATTTTCCTGAGGCGGAACGATTTCATCGCAGCTCCCGCACGGACTGGTTCTTGGCTTTCCTCGAGGCATTTCCATCGCCCCACATGATCACGGCGATGCCCAAGGAAAGCTTCGTTCAGGCCGCCTGGCCGATCCTGGGCAGGCGCGTTGGCAAAAGTGACCTTCTCTCAGATATTTACGAGACATCGAAGACATCGGTCGCTTTGCCGGTGCACCCGGATTCAGAGGCGATCCGCATGTTCAGGCTCGTCCTGGCAGAGGGGCGAAGCCTGACCGGCCAGCGCAACGAGATCGAGGGCCGGGCAGTGAGTTTGCTGTCGGATCTGCCCGATTACCAGTTGTTGACCACCATCCCCGGCGTTGGCCCGATCAATGCCATGACCATTCTGGCCGAGGCTGGTGATCTGTGCCGTTTCCACCATCACCGCCAGTTTCTGAAGTTCTGCGGCATGGACCTTGCGACCGTCCAGTCCGGCATGTTCAGGGGGCAGAGCAAGATCTCGAAGTATGGCAATGCCCGCCTGCGTCGCGTGTTGTGGATGGCGGGACAGACCGCCGTCCTGCAACGAGCAAACAGCTTCCGCGACAAATTCGAGCGCTACATCTCGCAGGACCGGCACAATCCGCATCTTCGGCGCAAGGCCTATACCGCCATCGCGGCCAAGATGGCGCGCACCATTCACGCCGTGGTCAAACTCGGCGAACCCTATCGTCCCTTCTTCGAGGGGACGAGCCCAGGCGGAAGGACCCCTCTCTCACAGGGCCGTGGAGGCGCATGAGCGCGACCTCGTAGATAATGTTTGGGCCTTCCGCTTGGGAATTAGGATCTCGTCTTAAGGACGGTGAGGGCGGCTTCAGGGCCGACCCTGTGTTTGCTATGGGAGAGACCACTTCTTGACGGCGGAGCCCGCCTGGGCAACTATTCAAAGGCATCCAGTCGCTCGGATGCCCCGTGATCTGCTGACCAAATCGCCGTTTCGTTCCGCACATAGGACGTTGTCGACCCTTATAGTGCTGGGCTTGCCGCGCCATTCGATGATCCGGTCAAGGCTCCGGATGACCCGTTCGGCCGGCAAGGAAAAGTCGACCTCGATGCCCAGCCCTTCGCGGTTGAAATCATCCAGCACGTTCAGCAGGCGGAACTGACGGCCATCCCCCAGCCGGTCGGCCATGAAGTCCATCGACCAGGTTAAGTTTGGTGCATCCGGCACCGCCAGCGCCTCGGGCTTCTCGCGCTTTAGCCGCTTGCGGGGCTTGATCCGCAGGTTCAGTTCCAGCGCGCAATAGATGCGATAGACCCGCTTGTGGTTCCACGGATGCCCTTTCACGTTGCGCAGGTGCAGGAAACACAGCCCGAACCCCCATGTCTTACGGGCGTCTGTCAGCCCGACCAGCAGATCGGCGATCTCTTCATTCTCGGCGCGCAACTTGGGGCCATAGCGATAACAGGTCTCGCTGACCCCGAAGGCCCGACAAGCCAAGGCAATGCTTGCCCCACGTCGCGCTACCGCGTTCTCGGCCATCTCCCGGCGTTGAGATGGCCCGGTTACTTTTTTCCAAGGGCTTCCTTCAGCAGGTCGGCTTGCATGCTCAGGTCCGCATACATCCGCTGATCAAGCGCATTGCGGCCCACAAGGCGCACCAGGCCGGACGACTTATTTCCCTTTGTGAACAAGCACATATGACGTCGCCCAAAGTGACGGCGGCGCAAATCACGTTTCTTCTGGAGGGTGCCCAGATCACCGCCCAGAACGGCAGCATAGACGATCTTGGCACGCTGTTGATGTCGATGATTGACAGCATTCTGGGGACTGCGCCCCAGCGTCTTGAGGTGTCGGTCGGCAAAACGGAGCTGTCTTGAAAGTGTCTTGCAAACGTCTCTACACTTTTCTTCCCCTAAGCCTGCGCGAAAAATGAAATGAGGGCGCTTGCGGTGGCATCGGGGGCTTCCTCTGGCAAGAAATGCCCCGTCGGCAGCGCCAGACCCGTGACGTCCGCTGCCTTTTCACGCCACAGCACGGGCACGTCATAAAGTTTGCCGACCAGCCCCAAGCTTCCCCAAAGCGCCAGCAAAGGCACCTCGATGCGCAGGTGTTTGTCTGCCTCGTCATGCACCAAATCGATGCTTGCCGCCGCGCGGTAATCCTCGCATGTCGCAGCGATACAGGCCGGATCACGAAAACATAGCAGATACTCGGCGACAGCCTCCGCAGAAAACACGCCCATGCCACTTTTGCCCCAAGCCTCCATCTTGCTTGACAGGTAGAAATCAGGATCACCGCCGATAAGCCTTTCGGGCAACGGCGATGGCTGGATCAAAAAGAACCAATGGTAATAGCCCGTCGCAAACTGCCGTTCGGTGCGCGCATACATCGTTGCGGTTGGCGCAATGTCGAGCACGACGATGCGCCTGACCGATTCGGGGTGATCCAGCGCCATTCGATGCGCAACCCTGCCGCCACGGTCGTGGCCCGCAACAAAGAACTGCGGGTGGCCGAGGGTTTGCATAAGCTGCCACTGATCTGCCGCCATGGCACGCTTGGAATAGGTCAGGTGATCCGGCGACGCGGCTGGTTTGCTGGACCGACCGTAACCGCGCAAGTCAGGTGCCACGACCTTGAAACCGGCCGCGACCAACAAGGGAGCCACCACATGCCAACAGGCCGAGGTCTGCGGATAGCCGTGCAACAGTAGAACCGCCGGGCCTTCGCCCCCGATCCGGGCGCGGATTGAAATAGTGTCAGAGAGAACAATCGTTTCATCCGCAAAGTCTTTGAACATAGCTAAGCCTTTCTGTGTGTCGGGCGGTCACTGGGCGTTTGAACTACTCCCCAACTCTTGGACTGATTTCCGGGTGATTTAAGCTACTGCCTGCACCTGCTGATCGGTTTCGATGTGGTTGAAGTAGACCACGACGGGCGGTTGACCGCCATGGGCGGCGTGGGGCCGGTGATGGTTGTGGAAGGTGATCCAGCGTCCGATGCCGGCCTTGGCCTTCGAGCCGGTTTCCCAGGCGTGCAGGTAGACGCATTCATATTTCAGCGACCGCCAGAGGCGCTCGATGAAGATGTTGTCCAGGCAGCGACCCTTGCCGTCCATCGATATCCGGGTGCCGATCCGCTTCAGCCGGTCTGTCCAGGCGAAGGAGGTGAACTGCGATCCCTGGACGCCCTTCTGTTTGTCAAGCAGCGATCCGCGTTGTGTTGATGTTTTTCTGGCGCCGCATGATGATGCTGAAGACTTCGCGCGCGATGTAGCGCTTCACCATGCGGATGGCTTCCAGCTTGGAATGACCTTCGGCGACGCGGCGCGCGACGTAGGCTCTTGTCCGTTCGTCGGTCCTGAGGCGGCCGATCGCGATGATGTGCAGCGCGCTGTTGGCAGCGCGGTCTCCGCCGCAGTTGAGTCGGTGCCGCACTGTCTTTCCGGATGATGCAGAAACGGGGCTGACCCCGCAGAGTGCAGCGAAGCTGGCTTCGGATTTGAGCCGCTCGGGATTGTCGCCAGCCGTCAGGAGCAATTGCGCGGCACTTTTGTGGCCGATGGAGTTCTGAGGGTTGTGTTGCAAAGTTTGGCGGCCCCTTCCATCTCACCGCGCTTCACGCTACGCAGCGGGAAAAGCAAGAGGATGCTCCGAGCCGATGGCTATTGATTTCAAGGGCGTACATTACCCGAAGTCTGTGATCTTGCACGCGGTGTTCTGTTACGTCCGCTACGCCGTTTCCTACCGCGATCTTGAGGAGATCCTCGCTGAGCGAGGCGTAACGGTCGACCACACCACGCTGAATCGCTGGGTGGTCAAATTCGCGCCGCTGATTGCCGCGCAGGCACAGGCCCGGAAGCGGCCGACGGCCAACTCCTGGCGGATGGACGAGACCTATATCAAGGTCAAAGGCAAATGGACCTATCTCTACCGTGCCGTCGACCGGGACGGCAAAACTCTTGATTTTATGCTGTCCGAGCGCCGCAATCTTGCTGCTGCCCGGCGGTTCTTCCGGCGCGCCATCGCGGCGAACGGCGTACCGGACCGGGTCGTGATAGACAAGAGCGGCGCCAATCTGGCGGGCTTGCAAGCGGTGAATGTCATCCTGAGGTTCACCGGAGACGGGCACGTGATCACGATCCGGCAGATCAAATACCTCAACAACATCCTCGAGCAGGACCACCGTTTCTTCAAGCGGATCACTAACCCAATGATGGGTTTCAAGGCCTTCCATTCGGCCACAGCCACTATCGCCGGGATCGAGACCGCCCACATGATCCGAAAGGGACAGATCCCGGCCAACGGTGCCTCGGCATTCCAGATTTTCGCCGCGCTCGCAGCATAATCATGTCAAACGATCACGTGCCTTCGGCCATAAGGGAACTTTGAGACAGAACCTTCGTCTTGTGGTTCAAACTTCTGTCAGGCTTTGTCTATGTGCTGTCCAGGATCGGAATTGCCTCGCGCAAACCCTAGCGAGGGTCGCTTGCCACGGCTTTGGCTCTTGCCATCGTGGTCATCTTTGCACTATTCGGCTGGCATGTCCATCGCGGAGGCGCTTATGAGGTGCGGACTGTGGGTGCCATGGCGTTGCGTGCCGCCGTCTGGATCGGCATTGCGCTGTATTTGCGCCGGGCGCGGTAGCCCTGCCCTTAGCTTCCGGCGTTTGCGGGGCCCTTCACTCAAAGGTTGCATCAAAGGCTGCTTCCGTGAATAGGTAGCAGATACTCAATACTGGCAGAGCATAGATGCGCCTGACGTCTTTCACCGACTTTGGCCTGCGGGCCTTGATGCGTATGGCCTCTGCCCCGGACCGGGCCTTTTCCAGCGCGGAGCTTGCGGCAGAGTTTGCCTTGTCGCGCAACCACCTGACCAAGATCATGGCCGCCCTTGCGCAGGCCGGGATCGTCACAACTCGTCGCGGTGGGGGCGGCGGCGCGGTGCTTGCACGCCCGGCAGACCAGATAATGCTCGGAGAGATCGTGCGCGTGCTGGAGTCCGGGCAAGCTCTGGTTGAATGCTTTGCGGTGGACGGTGGCGCCTGCACGGTCACCGGATGTTGCCGTCTGAAGGCGCGGTTGCGCAGCGCCGAAGCGGCGTTTCTGGCTGATCTTGACCGCTCCTCTCTGGCCAGCATCGCGCTGCCGCCCACTGTGACCAAACCCTTGGCCGACCCCATGCATGTCTAGCGACTTGCCATGGAAACAGAGGAGCGGCCAAAGCGCACAGTCTTTCCGGCACCCCCCCTGAACTTGGCATCAGGGCAAGGCGAATGGGCTTGCCCTGATGCACGTTTCACTCAGCGCGCCAGAATCGCATCCACGATGCGAGAGGCAGCGTCTTCTGCCGAAAGATCGACGGTGTTCACGACGATCTCTGCGGCCTCTGGCGCCTCATAGGGGCTGTCGATGCCGGTGAAATTCTTCAACTGCCCGGCCCGCGCCTTTTTATAGAGGCCCTTCACGTCGCGCCCCTCGGCCACTTCCAGTGGAGTGTCCACGAAGACCTCGATGAACTCGCCAGCAGGCATCAAGTCGCGGACCATCTGCCGTTCAGAGCGGAACGGCGAGATGAAGGCAGTCAGCACGATCAGACCACCATCGGCCATCAGCTTGGCCACCTCACCGACGCGGCGGATGTTTTCCACCCGGTCGGCATCGGTAAAGCCCAGATCGCGGTTCAAGCCGTGGCGCACGTTGTCACCGTCCAGAAGGAAGGTGTGCTTGCCCAGAGCGTGCAGCTTGGCCTCGACCAGGTTGGCGATGGTCGACTTGCCCGAACCGGACAGGCCGGTGAACCAGACAACACCGGGCTTTTGCAGTTTCAGTGCTGCGTGGGCCTCGCGGTTCACCTCCAGCGCTTGCCAGTGGATGTTCTGGCTGCGGCGCAACGCAAAGTGGATCATCCCGGCGGCCACGGTGGTGTTCGTCATCCGGTCGATCAGGATGAAGCCGCCGAGGTCCGGGTTGACCGTATAGGCCTCGAACGGGATGGCGCGGTCGATCGACAGGTTGCAGACGCCGATAGCGTTCAGACCCAAGGTGCGCGAGGCGAGGTGCTCCAGCGTGTTGATGTTCACCTCATACTTCGGCTCTGTCACCGTGGCGGTCACGGTCTGGGTGCCGATCTTGAGCAGATAGGGACGGCCTGGCAGCATCTCGTGTTCGTCCATCCAGACGAGGGTGGCCTCGAACTGGTCGGCCACCTCGCAGGGCGCGTCGGATTTCACGATGATATCGCCGCGTGAGCAGTCGATTTCGTCGCTGAAGGTCAGCGTGACCGATTGGCCGGCAATCGCCTCGTCCAGATCGCCGTCCATCGTGACGATGGCTTTGACCGTCGTGGTCTTGCCCGAGGGCAGCACCCGGATCGCATCACCCGGATGCACAACGCCCGCGCCGATCTGCCCGGCAAAGCCGCGGAAGTCAAGGTTGGGGCGGTTCACCCACTGCACCGGCATGCGGAACGGCAGGTCCACCATGCGCGTGTCATTGACTGGCGCGACCTCGAGATGGCCCAGAAGGGTCGGGCCGGTGTACCACGACATTTCTGCGCTTTTGGTGACGATATTTTCGCCCTTCAGGCCGGAAATCGGGATCGGAAGAAAGCTTTCCATGCCGATCTGCTTGGTGAAATGCGAGTATTCCTTGACGATCTCGTAGAAGCGTTCTTGGCTGTAGCCGACCAGATCCATCTTGTTGACCGCAAGCACGATGTTGCGGATGCCCAACAGATGCGCCAGATAGCTGTGGCGCCGGGTCTGGGTCAAAACGCCTTGGCGGGCGTCAATCAAGATCACCGCAAGGTCGGCGGTCGAAGCGCCGGTGACCATGTTGCGCGTGTATTGCTCATGGCCGGGGGTGTCAGCCACGATGAACTTGCGCTTGTCGGTGGCGAAAAAGCGGTAGGCCACGTCAATGGTGATGCCCTGCTCGCGCTCGGCCGCCAGACCGTCGACCAGCAACGCAAAGTCAATCTCTTGCCCTTGGGTGCCAGAGGCCTTGCTGTCCCGCTCCAGCGTCGCAAGCTGGTCCTCAAAGATCATCTTGCTGTCATAGAGCAAGCGTCCGATCAGCGTCGATTTGCCATCGTCGACCGAGCCGCAGGTGATGAAACGCAGCATGGTCTTGTGCTGGTGTTTCACCAGATAGGCGTCGATATCCTCGGCAATCAGGGTGTCGGTGACATAGATGGGGTCAATCGCGGTGGTCATTCAGAAATACCCCTCTTGCTTTTTCTTCTCCATCGAGGCGGCCTGATCGTGGTCGATGGCGCGGCCCTGACGTTCCGACGTGGTGGTCAGCAGCATTTCCTGAATGACCTCCGGCAGAGTTGTGGCTTCGGATTCCACGGCACCGGTCAGGGGATAGCAGCCCAAGGTGCGAAAGCGGATGGATTTCATCTGCGGCACTTCACCGGGGTTCAGCGGCATGCGTTCGTCGTCGACCATGATCAACAGGCCACCGCGTTCCACCACGGGCCGCTTGGCCGAGAAATACAGCGGGACGATCTCGATGCTTTCCAGATGGATATATTGCCAGATGTCCAGTTCGGTCCAGTTCGAGATCGGAAAGGCGCGGATGCTTTCGCCCTTGGCCTTGCGGGTGTTGTAGAGCTTCCACAACTCGGGTCGCTGGTTCTTCGGGTCCCAGCGGTGGTTGGCGGAGCGGAACGAAAACACACGCTCCTTGGCGCGGGATTTTTCCTCATCCCGGCGGGCGCCGCCGAATGCCACGTCAAAGTTGTACTTGGTCAGCGCCTGTTTCAACCCTTCGGTCTTCCACATGTCGGTGTGCATCGCTCCGTGATCAAAGGGGTTGATGCCCTTTTCAACAGCCTCGGGGTTTCGATAGACGATCAGGTCCATACCGGCGTCTTTGGCCGCCTTCTCGCGCAACTCGTACATGGCGCGGAATTTCCAGGTGGTGTCGACATGCAACAGCGGAAAGGGCGGCGGCGCGGGGTAGAAGGCCTTCTTCGCCAGATGCAGCATGACGGCCGAATCCTTGCCCACCGAATACAGCATCACCGGGTTTTCAGCACTTGCTACCACCTCCCGCATGATGTGGATGCTTTCCGCCTCAAGGCGTTGCAGGTGGGTCAACGTATTTGACCTAGCCCTTGTTGCTGCGGTTCTACTGGAGGTCATCATGGGGTTCCTTGAACAATAGCTGCCGCTAAGTGCCAATTTTTGCACGCCTGCGCCAGCGCAGGAATGCGCCCCCATCCTACAAATGTGCTACCTTCCGCTGTATGCGGGACATTAGCCCGGATAAGGGCAGGCACGGCGACCCTGGTCGCACCTTGGGCCGCCGTTGTGCTACATGGTTTTGCCAGGCCGCTGAAATCAGGGATTCTCTTCCGGGCGGGCGCGGGGGCGCGGCGGGGCTTCGGGTGCGGTGTTCGGCGTCAGGATACGGGCGGCCGCACCGTCAAGGTCATCGTACTGGCCGCTACGCAGGTTCCAGAAAAACACCGCCAGAAAAACCGCGCCGATACCGATCGAGACCGGGATGAGGAACAGATAGGTCATGTTTCCTCTGGCCCGGCTTCGGGGCACAAATCTGCCCAGGCGTGCCAGGTGCCGTAGCCCAGCACCGGAAAGACCACGATCAGGCCCAGAAGTCCGGTCGCGGCGCACAGTGCAAAGCCCAGTGTCACAATCGCGCCCCATGGCAAGACGGCGCGCAGGTTCTGGGTGGTCATGGCAAAGCTGGTGCCAAGTGCGGTCAGCGCATCGCTGCGCCGTTCGACCAGCATCGGCATGGAAAAGAGGCTGATCGCCATGGCAAAGGCGGCGAACAGCCCGCCAACGGCAGAGCCTGTGACGATCAGCGCCCAGCCGCGCGGCGTGGTCAGAAGCTCGGCCAGGATATGGTCAAAGCCGGGAAACGGCAGCAGGCCAAAGAACAGCGCATACAGCAGATCTGCCGCCCGCAGCCACAGCATGACCAGAAGGCACAAGAGCAACCCTGCAAAGGCCAGTTGCCCAGCCGAGTGCGGCTTGACCAGCAGCATGTCGCTCAAGCTGCTGTTTGGGTTGCTGCTTTTGAGGTAGAGGCCGCTTGCGATCAGGGGGCCCACCACCAGAAACCCCGAGATTGCCGGAAAGATCAGCCACAGCAGGTTCAGGCGCACCAAGCCCCAAATCACCAATGCCGACAGTGCAAAGACCGCGAGGCCATAGATCAGGCTTTCCACCGGGCTTTGCCGGAAATCCGCCCAGCCAGCGGTAAGCCAGCGCAACGCAGCACCTGGGGCCAGCGGGCGCGCATAGCTTCGGGCGGGGCGCAGTCTGGGCTCGATCATCGGCAGAGGCTCTAGCATGGGACCACCTTTCAGCACTCTTCAGACGCGGCGGGTTTGCTCAGGCTGACCGGCACGCACCCCGGATGCGTGCTGGCGGCCAGCCAGATGAAGTTCCAGTTCGCCACCACAAACAGCGCCACGGTTGCGGCCGCGGCAAGCCAGGCCAGCGTGCGGGTCATTGCGACAGGCCCGAAACATACAGCGCTAGCATGCGGATCTGGTTGGCATCCAGCCGACCCGCCCAAGTTGGCATAAGGCCCTGGCGCCCGTTCATCAGGGTCTGGTGGATGGTGGCCGCATCGCCGCCGTACAGCCAGTCGGCATCGGTCAGGTTCTGCGCGCCGGTGTCTGGGAGGCCCTTGGCGTCCGCCCCGTGGCAGGCGGCGCAATTGTCCTGAAACAGCTTAGCCCCGGGCGATGGATCATTAGCGATCACCCCCTTGGACAGGGTCAGGACATAGGCGGTAAGCGTTTTAATCTCGGCCCCGGTCAGCAGGCCGTCACGGCCAAAGGCGGGCATCTGCGAGACGCGGCTGTCCGGATTGGCGCTGTTGACGCCGACGCTGATGGTCTGGGCAATCTCTGCGTCCGAGGCGCCCCAGATCCAGATATGGTCCGCCAGTCGCGGAAAGCCCGGACCGCCGACGCCGCTCTTGCCGTGGCAGGACTGGCAGTTCTGGCCAAACAGCGGGGCTGCGGTGGCTATGGCCTTGGCCATCAGCGCAGGGTCGGCACGGATCGCATCATAATCCAGCGTGGCAATCTGGTTCATCCAGCCGGCCCGCGCGGCTGTGGCGGCGGCGATGTCGGCGGCCACGTCGGTCCTTTGGTCCACGCCCAGCAGGCCCTTGGTATAGGTATGGCCCAAGGGCCAGGTCGGCAGCAAAATCCAGCCGATCAGCGCCAGAAGATGCGTCACGGCGATGAAGAAATACACCACGCGCGGGACTGGGGAGTTCAGCTCCTTGATGCCGTTCCAGACGTGGCCGGTGGTGGCGTAACCGGAAAATGGGTCGCGTTCTATTTCGGACATGGGTGATCCTCTGCTGTCAGGATCGAATTTGCGGCGTGTTGGGCCTTGGCTTTGCCAGAGGGGCGGTAGGTGTGCAGGATGACCAGCACGAAAAACCCCATCAGGTAGATCAGCCCGAAGGTCTTGGCGAGCATCAGGGCAAAGTCATGGCTCACGGCAGGGCACTTTCCGAATAAGCCGCCTTGGACATCTGGCCCAGTATTTGCAGATAGGCCACCAGTGCGTCCATCTCTGTCACCTGCACAGCGCCCGAAAAGCGCCGGATGTTGGTGGCCGCACCGTAGCGTTCGCTGACCCCTGCGGCGCGGTCAGAATCCGGGCTGGCCTGAGCCACCGCATCATGTGTAGCATTGGCGATCATGGCATCGGTATAGGGAACGCCCAGATCGCGCAGCGTGGCCAGATGGGCGCCAAGGTCATCGACCTTGAGCGACGTTTCGTTCAGCCAGGGGTAGGCCGGCATGATCGAGGATGGCACCACCGCGCGCGGGTTGGTCAGGTGGGCCACGTGCCACTCGTCCGAATATTTGCCACCCAGCCGGGCAATATCCGGCCCGGTGCGCTTGGACCCCCATAGCATCGGATGGTCATATTCACTTTCCACCGGCAGCGAGTAGGGCCCATAGCGTTCGACATCATCGCGTAGGGTGCGGATCATCTGGCTGTGGCATGCGTAACAGCCCTCCCGGATGTAAATGTTGCGCCCGGCCAGTTCCAACGGCGTGTAAACCCGCATGTCCGGGTCTGCCGCCACGGTCTGGTCGATGGTGAACAGGGGCACAATCTCGACCAAGCCGCCGACGCTGCCCGCCACCATGATGGCGATTACTAGGGCCATCGAGTGCTTTTCCAGATTGTAGTGTGCTTTGAACAGGCCCATGGGGTTACTCTGCCGCTTGGGTCAGGGGCCGGTCAGCGGCCGCAGAAGCCACCCCTGCGGCCACGCCGCGCACCGTCATCCAGATGTTGAACGCGCCGGTGATCATGCCCGCCCAGAACAACGCACCGCCAATGAAGCGCACGATGTAATAGGGCCGCATCGCCTCGATGCTGTCGAGGAAGGAATAGTTCAACGTCCCCGCCGCGTTATAGGTGCGCCACATCAGGCCTTGCGTGATTCCGGCATTCCACAGCGCAAAAACGTAGGTTAGAAGGCCGACGAGAGCCAACCAGAAATGCCACTCGATCAGCTTGGGCGAATACATCGTACTGCGGCCCCACAGGGCAGGCACGACCGAATAAAACGCCCCGAAGGTCACCATGGCCAGCCAGCCGAGTGCTCCGGAATGCACATGGCCCACCGTCCAGTCGGTGTAATGCGACAGCGCGTTGACCGGGCGGATCGCAAGGAAAGACCCTTCAAACGTCGAAAGCCCGTAAAACACCGCCGCCACGAACATGAAGCGCAGCGTCGCGTCATCGCGCACCCGGTGCCATGCTCCGTTCAGCGTGGCCAAGGCGTTGCCCGCCGAGGCCCAGCTTGGCACCAGCAGCATCAGCGAAAAGGTCATCCCGAGGTTTTGCACCCAGTTGGGCAAGGCCGTGTAATGCAGATGGTGTGATCCGACCCAAAGATAAAAGAACGTAATCCCCCAAAAGCTGAGGATCGACAGCCGGTAGGAATAGACCGGTCGTTGCGCCCGGACTGGCAGGTAATAATACAGCATCCCCAGAAAGCCCGAGGTCATGAAGAAGGCCACCGCATTGTGGCCATACCACCATTGCACCATGGCATCCTGCACCCCAGAAAAGATCGGGTAACTTTTGGCTCCGGCAAAGCTGACCGGCAGCGCCAGCCCGTTGATGATGTGCAGCATCGCCACTACGACGATGAAGGCCAGATAATACCAGTTGGCGACGTAAATATGTGGCTCTGCCCGGCGCGCCAGCGTGCGCAGGTACAAGACCAGATAGGCTACCCAGACGATCACCAGCCACAGGTCGCTATACCACTCCGGCTCGGCATATTCCTTGGATTGGGTGACGCCCATCAGATAGCCGGTGACGGCCCAGACCAGAAACAGGTTGTAGCCGACCAGCACGAACCACGGCGATAGCTGATCGGCCAACCTCGTGCGACAGGTGCGCTGCATGACGTGAAACGAGGTGGCAATCAGCGCGTTGCCGCCAAAAGCAAAGATCACCCCGGTGGTATGAACCGGGCGCAACCGACCATAACTGGACCACGCCTGACCGAAGGTCGCATCGGGCCAGACCATCAGCCCGGCGATCCAAAGGCCTATGCCCATGGCAAAGACGCCCCACGCCATCGACAACAAGATGCCCACCTTGATCGGGTCGTCGTAATAGCGCAGCGCTTGCGCGGCGTCAGGGGCAGGTTCTTCCAGCACTCCCCCGACCACAAAGATCAAGGCAAAGCCAAGCGCCAGCGCCATGAACCCATGCACCGCCATCGGATCCTGTTTGCCCAGTGCCGCCATGGTCAGACCGAGCAGCGTCAGCGCCACGGCCAGCGCCATGGCAATCCGCCGTTCGGTCCGGGTCAGTTCAGCGATCATGGCAATCTCCTGACGGGTTTAGGGGTGTTGGCCACGCCAGGTCCAGCACCGCCAGACCACCCCTCATAACGCGGCCAAGCGGCGCAGACGAAAGACGCCCGTTCCATCACATTTAGATCACAAGGCGCTGCCCTAAGTCGAAAGAAGAGGTCAGGCACTTCAGAGGTCCGATAGAAATCGGTATTGCAAATACCTATTATCAGGGTCAGCCCTTGATGCAAGCCCAGATTGCGCAGTCCGGCATTTTCTATGGCGCCTATGCCGAAAGGCCGGCAGGCTCTGATTGCGGATCGCGCCGGACTTGCGGGCCAAGCCAAGCCTCCAGCAGGGCCGGGTCCGATGCGGCTTCAACGGCCATATCACCGGCAAATTCAAGGAAAGGGTCCAGGTTAAGCCCGTTCACCCCGACAATCACCGGGATATTCAGAGCTAATGCCTCGGCAATCAGGCCGCGAAAGCCGCGACCTTCTGCCTCGTGCTTGCCGAATTTGTTGATGATCAGCACGTCGGCTTCGCGCAGAGTTGCGCCAACCAAGGCTACGGCCTGTTCCAGCGCCGAAGGGTCCAACCGGCAGCCCTTGGCCTGCGCCCCCAAGGCTTGCGAGATGCGGATCACAGCGCCATCGGGCAAGACCCGCACATCCATGTCACAGGGATTGGCTTCGCCACAGTCGGTATTGGTCTGCACCACGCCACAGGTGCGCCAACCAGCCTGTTGCAGACGGTCCGCCAAGCGGGACAGAACTAGGTCGATGTCGCCGCGACCGGGTGCCATTGTATAGGCCAAACGCATGGGGTTGCTCCTTTGTCAGTTCCGTAAGCCTGCACAAAACGGCAGGAAATCCAAGAGATCGCCGGCCCGGACAACGTCAATCCCGGCGGGAATCACGATCAGCCCATCGGCGTCGACCAAGGTGCCCATGCGGCCAGAGTGTACGGCGGGCCCCGCTTGCGTGACCTGCCGGCCCAGGCCATCTATGCCGGTGATCGTGGCGGGCCGGTATTCGCAGCGCCCCCGATTGTGCGCGAGGTCGTGGCTTGCCACGACAAGATGCCCGGTGGCTGGTGAGGCGGTTTGCCCGCCGAGCGCGCCGAGCATGGGCAGCCCCAGAACCTGCCACGTCACATAGGCGGAAACCGGATTGCCCGGCAGGCCCAGCCACAAGGCCCGGTCCAACCGGCCGATCATCACCGGCTTACCCGGTTTCATCGCCACGCCAGCCACGGCAATCTTGCCCTGCGCGGCCAAAACTGCGGCCTTGCAATGATCCTCTTCGCCGACCGACACGCCGCCGGTCGTAACCAGCAGGTCGGCTTGCCCCGCCAGACGGGCCATCAGTGCTGAAAGGGCCGCCAAGTCATCGGGACCATGTTCAACCGCAACGAGATCAGCCCCGGCGGCCTGAAGCGCTGCGAGCAGAAGGCTGGAGTTGGCATCCCAGATGCGACCCGGGGCAAGCGAGGTTCCGGGCGGTGCAACCTCATCCCCCGTTGTCAAAAGTGCCACACGCGGGCGGCGCCAGACGCTGACCTTGCCATGACCATTGGCGGCGGCGGCACCAATCTCACGTGGGCCAAGGCGCTGGCCTGCGGCAACCACGATCTGGCCTAGCGGCATCTCCTCGCCGGCGCGCCGCAGGTTTGCGCCAATGGCAGGGCGGTGGCGGATATGCAGGTGTGCTGCCTCCGCGACGACATCCTCTTGCATCACGACGGCATCCGCACCCAAGGGCAGCGGCGCGCCTGTGAAGATGCGCAGCGCCCCGGCGCCCAACCGGATGGCCCGGCCATCACCAGCGGCGACCCTGTCTTGCACGGCCAAGGTCCACGGCCCCGGCTCGGTCAGATCGTCAAGGCGGACCGCATAGCCATCGACCGCAGAGGCGTCAAACGGCGGCATCGGCGTCTGCGCCCGCAGTGGTTGCGCCAGCACGCGGCCCAGGGCCTGCGCCAGTGGCACCTGCTCTTGGGCCGTCACCGGCACCACAAGCCGCAATGCCGCCGTCCTTGCCGCATCAACCGACATCAGGCCGGGCGGCACATCCCTAGCATTACAACCGCAAGAGGTACCCTCATGCCGTATCAGTACAGTCATTTCTTTGCCCTTATTCGAAAACTGGTACGGCCCTCAATGCATCTTGAAGTCCACGCCTTTCACATCCGCCGCAGCCATCAACTCTTCTGCGAAATCATGGGCGGCGCGAGTCCAGGCCGCCTTCTCCGCCGCCTCGGTCAGTCGAGCGCGAACGGCGGCGTAGGGCAGTGGCTGACCCATCGCACAGGCATCCAGCCGGATGATGTGCCAGCCAAAGCGGCTACGGACCGGGGCGGCGCTGATCTGACCGGGGCCAAGCTCACGCAGGGCTGTCTCGAACTCGGGGACGCAATCGCCGGGCACCAGTTGCCCCAGCATGCCGCCATTGGCCTTGGACGAGCAATCGCTGAACTCTTTGGCCAGACGGCCAAAGGCCTTGGCATCCGCCGTCACGGTGGAATGGGCCGCCAAGGCGCGCAGATGGGCGGCGTGGACCGCGTCAGAAGCGGTGGGATCGGCAGCGAACAGGATATGCGACGCCTCCCACAGGGGCGGCGAGCGATAGCGCTCGGGGTCTTTCTGCCAGACCGCGACCAGATCGGCCTCGACCGGGGCGGGCACCTGCAGCGCCTCGTCCAAGAGAGCGCGGATTTGAGCTTCGTCCTGGGTTTCGGTCAAACCCGGCCCGACCGAGGCGGGAACCGCCTGAATGCCGCGCCGGGTGGCCTCTTCCAGTAGCAGCTTGCGCAGGGCCAGCGCGCGGGCCGCCTTGCGCCAGGCGAGGCCGGGTTTGCCCTTGGGCGCCACATGGTTCTGCGCCTCGGCGGAAATGGCGGCAGAGGGGATCGTCTCACCGTTCACGGTGATCTCGGGGAACAGGGGGGCGTTCATCGGCGTTGCTCCGCGGGTTTGATTGTTGAACGGGGGCGCACCTTGGCCCGGCGTGAGCGCACGATCTGCCAGCCGGGCCGCAGCACGACATAGCGCACCGGGGCCGACAGCATGTGAACCAGACGGCTGAACGGGAACAGGATGAAGATCGTCAGGCCCAGAAAGATATGCAACTGGAACAGCAACGGTGCACCCAGAGTATAGCTGGCCGCATTGCCATCAAAGGTGAAGATCGCCTGCGCCCACATCATGAATTTCACCATCTCGCCGCCATCGAGGTTTTGCAGCGAGATGAAGATGGTCAGCATCCCCAGCGTCAGCTGCAAAAGCAGCAGGCACAGGATCGCGATATCCATCATGCTCGATGTCGCCCGGATGCGCGGATCAACCAGACGACGGTGGATCAAGATTGCTCCGCCGAACAGGGCGGCAACCCCGGCGACGCCACCGACCACGACGGCGAGGATCTGCTTGGCCTCGTGGCTGATGCCCAAGATTTCGATCAGCCACAGGGGCGTCAACAGGCCGAAGAGGTGGCCAAACAGGATCGTCAGCACGCCGACGTGAAACAGCACCGACCCGAGGATCAACTGCTTGCGCCGCAACAGCTGCGAGGACGACGATTTCCAGGTGAACGGCACGGTTTCGTACCGCGCGATGGAACCGAAGATCAGGATCGTCAGCGCGATATAGGGGTAAATTCCGAAAATGAACTGATGCATCGTCGTCTCCGTCATTCCGCCACGACTGGGGCTTGGGTTATGGGAGTATCCATGTTGGCCAGAAGGTCACGGACCTGCGGGCAGCCGGCGTTGGGATCGGGGCCAAAGGTCACCTCGGACTCGGCCCAGATCGCATCAAGGGCGGCAAGATCGGTCGGGTCATCCTCTGGCCGTTCCAGCATCTCGGCGACGGCGTCGGCGTCGGCGGCAGTGCCCGACATCTGTTGCAGGGCAGCAAAGATCGCGGCATAGGGGCTTTCGCGCTTATCCAGCCGCTTGGACAGCGTGGCAAAGATATGGGCGGCGTCGGCCAGCATCTCACGTGCTTCGGGCGCGGGGCGGGTCGCCAGAAACTCCAGCAACACGGGCAGATGGTCGGGCAGATCGGTGCTGATCGGGTCAAAGCCGCCCTCGCGGTAGGTTTCGACCAAGGACACCATCGCCTCGCCCCGGTCGCGGCTCTCGCCATGGACGTGTTCGAAGAGGTTCAGCGACAGCGTACGAGAGCGGTCGAACAGCATCACATAGTCCTCTTGCAGGTCGTAAAGATCGCGACCGACCAAGGCCTCGACCAAAGGGCGCAGATCGCGGCGGGCGGCGGCGGTCAGCCGGGTTTCGGCGGCCAGAACGCCGCCGATCTCGGACATGGCCTTTTGCAGGTCCGCCGTAGGATAGGACAGCAGCAGCGAGATGGCTTTGAGGGTGCGGTCCATCAGAACGCCTCCGTCGGCAGGGTCAGGGTTTTCTTCTTCTTGCCGCCAAAGAGGGTGCCCTTGTCGATTGAGCCTGTCGAACACCCGTTGCCATCGGTGAAGCCGCAGCCAGAGCGGATGTCGTAAGCCTCTTCGACCTGTTCGCGGTGGGTAGTGGGGATCACGAAACGGTCCTCGTAGTCCGCGATGGCCATGATTTTATACATATCCTCGATCATGGCGGGGGTCAGACCAACGCGTTTGGCAATCGCCTCGTTGATCACGCCATCCACGGTTTTCGAGCGCATGTAGGACCGCATCGCCGCCATGCGCTCCAGCGCCGTCACCACCGGCTCCTCGGCACCGGCGGTCAGCATATTGGCCAGGTACCGCACCGGAATCCGCAGGGCGCGGACATCGGGCAGATCGCCGTTCATGCCCAGATCGCCGACTTGCGCCGCGTTCTGGATCGGCGACAGCGGCGGAATGTACCAGACCATCGGCAGGGTGCGGTATTCGGGATGCAACGGGAAGGCGACCTTCCAGTCCATCGCCATCTTCCAGATCGGGCTGTGCTGCGCCGCCTTCACCCAGTCCTGCGGAATGCCGTCGGCCAGGGCCTGGGCGATCACCGCCGGGTCGCTGGGGTCCATGAACACATCCAGATGCGCCTGATACAGGTCGGTGACTTCCGGCACATTGGCCGCCTCGGCGATCTTGTCGGCATCGTAAAGCATCACACCGATGTAGCGGATGCGCCCGACGCAGGTTTCCGAACAAACGGTCGGATTGCCGGATTCGATGCGCGGATAGCACAGGGTGCATTTCTCGGACTTGCCGCTTTCCCAGTTGTAATAGACCTTCTTGTAGGGGCAGGCCGAAACGCACATCCGCCAGC
>CAZKJZ010000002.1:0-54170 GCA_964553145.1 uncultured Frigidibacter sp.
CGTTGGTGCCGGGCAAGGGGATCAGCGGCTTGCCGCCACATCCCGCCGGACCTAGGGTCGACGTAAGGAGCCGCCGATGACCACAGATTTCGCCAGAACCCGCGCCGCCTTTGCCCTGCCCGACGGGGTGATCTATCTTGATGGCAATTCGCTGGGTCCCCTGCCCCGTACCGCCGCCGACCGTCTTGCCGCCTGCGCCCGCGAGGAATGGGGCCAGATGCTGATCACCGGCTGGAACCGGGCGGGCTGGATGGATCTGCCCGCCCGGCTGGGCGACCGGGTCGGGCGGCTGATCGGCGCCCCACCCGGCACGGTGGTTCTGGGCGATACTTTGTCGATCAAGATCTATCAGGCATTGGCCGCCGCGCTGGAGATGCGGCCCGACCGGCGGGTGGTCCTGTCAGACAGCGGCAACTTCCCCTCGGACCTCTATATGGCCGAGGGGCTGATCCGCACGCTGGACCGGGGGCATCAGCTCCGCACCCCGGCGCCCGAGGCTGTCGAGGCCGCGATCGGCCCCGATGTTGCGGTCCTGATGCTGACCGAGGTCGATTATCGCACGGGCCGCAAGCATGACATGGCCCGCCTGATCGCCCGCGCCCATGCGGCGGGGGCGCTGGTCGTCTGGGATCTGGCCCATTCGGCGGGGGCGATTCCGGTCGATGTCACCGGCGCGAACGCGGATTTCGCCGTGGGCTGCACCTACAAATATCTGAACGCCGGTCCCGGCGGCCCGGCTTTTATCTATGTCGCACCCCGGCTGGCGGACCAGACCCGCCCGGCCCTGTCCGGCTGGCTGGGACACGAGGCCCCCTTTGCCTTTGACCCCGCCTACCGCCCCGGGCGCGGCATCGAACGGATGCGGGTCGGCACCCCGCCGATCCTGCAACTGCGGGCGCTGGAGGCGGCGCTGGATATCTGGGACGGCGTCAAAATGGCCGACGTGCGCGCCCGGTCCATCGAACTGACCGAGGCCTTTATCCGGGGGGTCGAGGCCACCTGCCCCACCCTGACCCTCGCCTCGCCCCGCGACCCCATGGGCCGGGGCAGCCAGGTGTCGTTCCGCCATAGGGAAGGCTATGCGATCATGCAGGCGCTGATCGACCGGGGCACCATCGGCGACTTCCGCGCCCCCGACATCCTGCGCTTTGGCTTCACGCCGCTTTATACGACGATGGAGGATATAGAGGGCGCGGTTGATATCCTGAGGCAGGTGATGGCGGGCGCCCTGTGGGACCGGCCCGCCTATCGCCAGCGCGCCCGTGTGACCTGATCCCAAAAGGCTTTCAGGTTACCTCAGTTGCGACGCCCCCGGCGCTTTCACACCCCGCCCCGGCCCCCGCGCCGGGGCCTCTCGGCCCGATCGTGACCACGGTTGAGGGGGAGGCCCCGGCGCGAGGCCGGGGCGCGAGCACTCCCCGACGCCGCCCGCCTGTCAGTACAACCCGCCGGACGAGACGGTGCCGAAGTCGGCCTTCTTCGGGATGACCTTCTGCTCGCCATCCGATGTGGTAACCGTCAGGGTCGCGCCGCCGCTGCCCCCTTCATCCCCGCCATATTCCCCCTCGGCGAACAGGGGCAGGTTCTGGCCCATGGCGAAACCGCCGTCGACCAGCGTATCCAGACCGAACAACGTATCCTGACCATCGCGGAAATATTCGGCCTGAACGAAATCGCCGGATGCATCGTCCGTCAGCCGCTCGCCGGTGAACCGGTTGATCTTGATGAAATGCCCGCCCGGCGGCACCCGGAACGACGCACCGCCATAGGTCTTGATCGCCTGTTCCATGAACGCCTGAAAGACCGGAACGCAGAGCGTGCCGCCGAACGCATCCGACCCCAGCGTGCGCGGCTGGTCATAACCCATGTAGCAGCCCGCAACGATGTTTGACGAAAAGCCGATGAACCACACATCCTTTGCGTCGTTCGTCGTCCCGGTCTTGCCCGCGATCGGCACCGGCAAGTGAACCCCGGTGCCCGAGCCGCGCTTGATCACGCCTTCCATCATCGAGGTCAGCTGATAGGCGGTGATCGCATCCATCACCCGCTCGCGGTCCGAGGTGATCCTGGGCGCCTGCCCGGCGGGCAGGCTGTCGGCGGCGCAACCCTCGCACTTGCGCTGGTCATGGCGATAGATCGTGCGACCCCAGCGGTCCTGCACCCGGTCGACCAAAGTCGGTTCCACCCGCTCGCCGCCATTGGCGAACATCGCATAGGCGGCGACCATCTTGTAAAGCGTGGTTTCCTGCGCGCCCAGCGCATTGGCCAGGAACGGGTCCAGCCGGTCATAGACGCCGAACCGTTCGGCATATTGCGCCACCAGATCCATGCCGATTTCCTGGGCGATCCGCACGGTCATCAGGTTCCGCGACTGCTCGATCCCGGTGCGCATCGGTGTCGGGCCATAGAATTTGTTCGACGCATTCTTGGGCCGCCACAGGCCCTGCGGCGTGTTCACCTCGATCGGCGCATCGACAACGATGGTCGCGGGCGAAAAGCCGCTGTCCAGTGCTGCGGCATAGACAAAGGGCTTGAAGGACGAACCGGGCTGGCGTTCCGCCTGCGTTGCCCGGTTGAAGACCGAGGATTGATAGGAAAAACCGCCCTGCATGGCGATAACCCGGCCGGTGTTCACATCCATCGCCATGAACCCGCCCTGCACATCAGGCACCTGACGCAAGGACCAGCGCTTGGGGCTGCCATCCTCGTTGGCCAGCTCCTCGACCAGAACCACGTCGCCCGGGCTGACCAGATCGCCCGCCACCTTGGCCTTTTTGGCCAAAGACCCGTCCTTTTGCCGCTTGCGGGCCCAGGTCACATCCTCGGCCGGGATCAGCTGGCTTTCTGCCATCGGCAGGCCCTCGATCCCCAGCCGCGCGTCACTTTCGCCGACCGACAGGACAACCGCCGGATACCAGCCCGGCACGTCACGCGGAACGTCGGTGATCTTGGCCAAAGCCTCGCGCCAGGCGGCTTCGTCCGACAAAAGGCCCGCGTCGATCTGGAACTTGGTGCCGCGCCAGACGCCCTGCGCGCGGTCATATTTTTCCAGCGCATGTTGCAAGGCCCCCGCCGCCACCGACTGCATGTCGGGCTGGACCGTGGCGCGGATGGTCAGGCCACCGCCGAAAAATTCGTCCTCGCCAAAGCTTTTCGACAGCTGGCGGCGGATCTCGTCGGTGAAATAGTCGCGCGGCGGCAGGCCGCTTTTGAACGATTGCCGTTCCCCGCCCTGCACCGTTTCCAAGGGCGCGGCCACGGCTGTGTCAAAGGCCGCCTTGTCCAGATAGCCGTTCTGGAACATCTCGCGCAGCACGAAATTCCGCCGCTCGACCGCTTTGTCGCGGGCCTTGACCGGGTGATAGGAATAGGGCGCCTTGGGCAGGGCCGCGAGGTAAGCCGCTTCCTCGGGCTTCAGATCGGCCAGGGGCTTGTTGAAATAGGTCTGGGCGGCAGCAGCCACGCCAAAGGACTGAAACCCAAGGTCGATTTCGTTCAGATAAAGCTCCAGGATCTTGTCCTTGGGCAGCGCCTGCACCAGCCGCGTCGACAGGATCAGTTCCTTGATCTTGCGTTCCGCCGTCCGGTCGCCCGACAAAAGGAAATTCTTGGCCACCTGCTGGGGAATGGTCGAGGCGCCGCGCAGGTTCTTGCCGCGCGAGCGGACCGCCTCCAGCGCCGCGCCGGCCATGCCGCGCAGATCGAACCCGGCATGGGAATAGAAATTCTTGTCCTCGGCCGAAATGAACGCCTCTTTCACCAGATCGGGGATCTGGTCGATGGGCGCAAAAATCCGACGTTCGGTCGCATATTCGTCCATCAGCTGGCCTTCGCCTGAATAGATGCGGCTGATGGTCTTGGGCGTGTAATTGGCCAGATATTCGTAGTCCGGCAGGTCACGGCTATAGATCCAGAAGACCCCGCCAAGCGCCAGCGCGGCAAAGGCAAGGCCCGTGACGGCCCAGCTGAAGACAGCGCCCAGAACGGACAGAAGAAAACGGATCAAGAAAGCACCTCGGCACAGATCGCCCCCTTCTACAGGCTGGGGCGGGCGGGGTCAAAGCCGCAGGGGGCAGATCGCCTGCTACGCGCGGCTTCTGGCCAGACTATTGCCGGATCAGCCGCGCCTCGGCCGCGTCGGTGACCGCCCAGGCCTGCAGCCCGGCCAGAATCGCCTGCTCCATCGCCGCCCGCCAGGCCGGGTCGGCCAGCCGCTCGCGGTCCTTTTCGGACGACAGGAACCCGGTTTCCAGCAGCAGCGACGGAATATCCGCCGACTTCAGCACCGAAAAGGCGGCTTCCTGCACCGGATGGCGGTGCATCTTCAGCCCTGCGCCCTGAATGGCGGCGGCCAAAGCCTCGGCCAGCCGGTCGGCGCGCGGGGCGGTATCGGCGCGGGCCATATCCATCAGCACCTGCGCCACCTGATCATCCGCGCCCCCCAGGTCGACCCCCGCCAACAGATCGCCCCGGTCATGGCGTTCGGCCAGCTGGCGCGAGGCGGCATCCGACGCCTTGTCGGCCAGCTTGTAGATCGTGGCGCCGGTCGCCTCGCCCTCGGCCAGGGCATCAGCATGCAGCGACAGGAACAGATCGGCCCGCGCCGCCCGCGCGATGGAAATCCGGGTTTCCAGCGGCACGAACACATCCGTGGTGCGGGTCAGTTCCACCGTCAGGCCCGCACGGCGCAATACCTCGGCCAGTTCCAGCGCAAAGGCCAGGATGATCACGGCTTCCGTATCGCGCCCGGCCTCGGCGCCCGGGTCGATGCCGCCATGGCCGGGGTCCAGCACCACCTTCAGCGGCGCATCCCCCGTCTGGCGACGGATCGCCGGATCGACCGACGCCGCGCGCGGCAGCGCCCAGTCGGCCGCATCGGGGCTGGCGGCCGCCTCGGCGACCCGGGCCGCGAAATCTGCCGCCGTCGCGGGCACCAGCCGCAAGGACAGACGGGCGCCGGTCGCCTCTGCCGCCTCCTCGGCCTGATCCAGCACCATCGGATGGTCCAGAACCGCGACCAGCCGCGACCAGCCGGACTGCAACGGCCCCCAATGCAGCTCAGTGACATTGTCAGCCTGGTCAAAGGCCGCCGCATCGGCCCCGGCAAACTCCACCTCGCGGAAGTCCACCACCAGACGGGCGGGGTCCGACAGGAACGACACGCGGTACGGCACTGGCTGCGACAGGGCCAGATCGATGACCAGCCCCTGCCCCCGGTCCACCATCGCCGACCGCGCCATATCCAGACGCGCCAGCGCGTTCAGCCCCTCGGCCTGCCCTTTGGCCGCACCGGCGATCAGGACCAGCACGGTCAGAATTTTGCGGATTGCCTGCATCATCGCCCCGTTTTGCCCCCAGCATAGCCAAGCCCGCGCCCAAGGGAAACCGCCCCTGACCTTCACATGCCCGTCATCGGGCCCCGCACGCAGGGCTAGCTGTTTGCGCGGACCCGCCCCAATGGGCTAAAGAGGGAAAAACCGAAAGGACCGCCCATGCGCCCGCTTCGCGCCCTGCTGCCCACCACTCTGGCCGCCGCACTGTCCCTGATTCTGGCTGTCGGCCCCTCTGTTGCATTTGACCTGACCAAGATGACCGAGGATGAGCAGAAGGCCTTTGGCGAGGCCGTCCGCCAGTATCTGATCGACCACCCCGACGTACTGATCGAAGTGTCCGACGCGCTGAAAGCCAAGCAAGAGGCCGAACAGGCGGCAGGCGACAAGGCGCTGGTCGCCAGCCACGCCACCGACCTTTTCACCGACCCGGCCAGCTATGCGGGCGGCAATCCCCAAGGAACGCTGACCGTCGTCGAATTCATCGACTACCGCTGCGGCTATTGCCACAAGGCCCATGCCGATGTCGCAAGCCTGGTCCAGACCGACGGCAATATCCGCTATATCGTCAAGGAATTCCCGATCCTGGGCGACGAATCCGTTATGGCCTCGCGCTTTGCCATCGCGGCACTGCAGGTGGCGGGCGAGGACGCCTATGCCAAGCTGAACGCAGGCTTTTACGAAAGCTTCCGGGGCGACGTGACCACAGAAACGCTCGCCGCCTTTGCCACCGGCATGGGGATCGACCCCCAGCCCATTCTCGCCGCCATGGACCGGCCCGAGGTGACCAAGGTCATCGATGACAATTATGCGCTGGGGTCAGCCATGGGCATACAGGGCACACCGACCTTCATCATCGGCGATCAGGTTCTGCGGGGCTATGCGCCCGCCGAAACACTGAAGCAGCTGGTCGATCAGGCCCGCGCGGGCTGACGCTGTCGGCCCAAAGTCTGCCGCGTCTGGCCATTGCCCTTGGGCAGAAAGCCTCTATCAAGGGCGCGCGAACAGACGGACGGAGAGTGCAATGACCGAAGACGCGCTGGTGATCTTCACCCCCTCGGGCAAACGGGGGCGCTTTGCGCTTGGCACGCCGGTCCTGACGGCGGCCCGGCAGCTGGGCGTCGATCTTGATTCTGTCTGCGGCGGGCGCGGCATCTGCTCCAAATGCCAGATCACGCCCGGCTATGGCGAATTTCCCAAACACGGCGTGACCGTCAGCGACGGCGCCTTGTCCGAATGGAATGCGGTCGAGGATCGGTACAACCGTATCCGCGGCCTGACCGATGGCCGCCGCCTGGGCTGCCAGGCCAAGGTCATGGGCGATGTGGTCATCGACGTGCCGCCCGAAAGCCAGGTCCACCGCCAGGTGATCCGCAAATCCGCCACCCAGCGCGACATCGTGATGGACCCCGCCACCCGGACCTATTACGTCGAGGTGCAGGAACCCGACATGCACGAACCCTCGGGCGACTTTCAGCGGCTGGCCGCAGCCCTGAAAGATCAGTGGCAGGTTGAGGGGTTAGAGGCCGATCTTCACCTTCTGTCGCGCCTGCAGACCGTGCTGCGCAAGGGCGAATGGAAAGTCACCGTCGCCCTTTACCGCGACCATCAGGGTGCTGCGCGGATCATCGACCTCTGGCCCGGCTATTTCGACGGCCATCTTTACGGTCTGGCCATCGACCTTGGCTCGACCACCATCGCAGCGCATCTCTGTGATCTGACCGACGGGTCGGTCCTTGCCTCCTCGGGCCTGATGAACCCCCAGATCCGCTTTGGCGAGGATCTGATGAGCCGGGTCAGCTATGCGATGATGAACCCCGGCGGCGACCGCGAGATGACCCGCGCCGTCCGCACCGCGCTGAATGATCTGGCCAAGGGGATCGCGGACGAAGCACAGGTTGACCCCGCCCTGATCGTCGAGACGGTCTTTGTCTGCAATCCGGTCATGCATCATCTGCTGATCGGCATCGACCCGGTCGAATTGGGTCAGGCGCCCTTTGCGCTGGCCACATCCGACAGCCTGTCGATCGCCGCCCGCGATCTCGATCTGACGGCGATCAATGCAGAGGCCCGCACCTATATCCTGCCGTGCATCGCGGGCCATGTCGGCGCCGATTGCGCAGCGGTAGCACTGTCTGAAGAACCAAACAAATCCAAGGACATGGTCCTGATCGTTGATGTTGGCACCAATGCCGAAATCCTTTGCGGCAACGAAGAACGCGTTCTGGCCTGCTCCTCGCCCACCGGCCCCGCGTTCGAGGGGGCGCAGATCTCCTCGGGTCAGCGCGCCGCCCCCGGCGCCATCGAACGGGTCGAGATTGACCCCGCAACCAAGGAACCCCGCTTCCGCGTCATCGGCAGCGACCTTTGGTCCGACGATCCGGCCTTTGCCGCCGCCACCGCCCAGACCGGCATCACCGGCATCTGCGGGTCCGGCATCATCGAGGTGGTGGCCGAAATGCGCATGGCGGGCCTTCTGGATGCGAGCGGGCTGATCGGATCGGCCGAGCAGACCGGCACCCAGCGCTCTGTCCCGACCGGGCGCACCAATGCCTATGTCCTTCATGACGGCACGGCAGGCGGCGGCCCGCTGATTACTGTAACTCAGGGCGATATCCGCGCGATTCAATTGGCAAAATCGGCACTTTATGCGGGCGCGCGTCTGTTGATGGACGAACTTGGCATCGACGGCGTCGACCGCGTGGTGCTGGCCGGGGCCTTTGGCGCCCATATCAGCCCCAAACATGCGATGGTGCTGGGCATGATCCCCGACGTGCCCCTGGACAAGGTCACATCGGCCGGGAATGCCGCCGGCACCGGCGCCCGCATCGCCTTGTGCAACATCGCCGCCCGCGCCGCGATCGAGGCCGAGGTCGGGCGTATTCACAAGGTCGAAACCGCCATCGAACCCCGCTTTCAGGAACATTTCGTCGCGGCGAACGCCATCCCCCATGCCACGGCGCCTTTCCCGGAACTTTTCAAGATCGTCACCCTGCCTGATGTCAGCTTCAACACCGCAGGCAGCGGCGGCGACGGCGGCCGCAGGCGGCGGCGGGGATAGTGGGCGGCGACCCTCAAAGCCCGAGGCCATCGCCCCGGGCTTTGATATCCGTCCGGGCATTGGAAATTGCCCCGCCCCGTGCGCCCACTTTCCACGCGGCAGCGACGATCCGCCATTGGAACACCGGATCGGTGCGCATCAGGCCGACGACTCGGCACATCGTTGCGCCACCGCTGCAGGGCGGCGTAAAGTAAGGCGTGCCAGTAACAGGTGATGCCCATGGATGGTGACGCGCGGTTCCTTCTGTCTCTTGCTCTTGCCGCCGCCGGGCGGCCGGTCGCCGAGGGGCACGCCGCCCCAGCCGAGGCGCTGAAAGGTCCAAGGCTGGCGCATGTCACTTTGCGGCGGGCGGGCAAAAGACTGGCCAGCCACTGGTCCGAGGGCAAGACCCTTGCCGACCTTTTCGCGACGTTGCCGGGGTTGGCCGAGGCCGACACGGTCGAACTGTCGCTGGCCCATCCCCGCCAACGCCTGAACCGCGACGATCTGCGCCGCGCCGCCCTCAACCGCTGGCGCGGCCTGCAGGGGATCGAACTCCGCGCACCGGGCAAGGCCCCGGTCCGCATCCCACCGCTGGAACTGCTGACCCGCAACCTTGGCCCCGACCGCGCCATCGAACGGCTGGCCAAGGAAGCAGGCCTTCCGCCCGAGACGGCAACCGATCTGTTCCAGTTCCGCGCCGACGACTGGCTGATCGACCTGACAAGCGCGCGCGCCACGCGGCTCTATCGCGGGCAAGAGCTGGTCGGCGAGGCATGGATCGGACGGGACGGCATCGCCGATCTGGCAGCGGGCATGCAGGACTGGCTGGTCCGCCAGGTCGGCGCCGACGGCAAGACCACCTACAAATACTGGCCAAGTCGCGGCGACTATTCCACCGCCAACAACATGATCCGCCAGTTCATGGGATCGGCCTGCCTGGCCCTGGCCGCCGCCCGCGACCCCGGCGCCGCGACCAAGGCGATGGAGCAGAATTTCCGCTATAACTTCAAAAACTTCTACCATGAACGCCGCGACTTTGGCGTGATCGACGAAGAGGGCAAGATCAAGCTTGGCGCCGCCGCCGTCGCCCTGCAGGCAATCCTGAACCGCCCCGATCCGGCCCCCTGGCAACCGCAGGCCGACCGCCTGTGCGCCTTTCTGAAGATGATGCAGAACGACGACGGCAGTTTCCGCACCTTCCTGGAACCCGCCTGGCGCACCGATTGCGAGAATTTCTACCCCGGCGAGGCGATGCTGGCCCTGGCCATGCTGAACCAGCGCGCGCCCGACATGGACCTGACCGCCCGGCTCTGGCGCGGCTTTGGCTTTTACCGCGCCTGGCACCGCGCCAACCGCAACCCGGCCTTCGTGCCCTGGCATACCCAGGCGCTCTGCCTTTTCCACCAGGCCACGGGCGCCCCCGAACTGGCCGAATTTGTGTTCGAGATGAACGACTGGCTTCTGGCCATGCAGCAAGGAACCGAGGCGCCGCCCGATGTTCAGGGCGAATTCTTCGACCCCCGCCACCCCGACTATGGTCCGCCCCACGCCTCGGCCACCGGCGTCTATATGGAGGGGCTGATCGAAGCCTGGTCGCTGGCCCGCCGTCTGGGCGAGATGCGGCGCGCCGAGGCCTATCGCCGGGCGCTTCTGTGGGGCGCGCGGTCGCTCAGGCAACTGCAATATCGCGACGATACGTCCATGTTCTATCTTGGCCGCAAGGACCGGGTCCGGGGGGCGATCCGCACGGCAGTCTGGGACAACACGATCCGCATCGACAATGTCCAGCACGGGCTGATGGCCCTGTGGAAGATGCTCGACCGATTCGGCGCGGCGGATTTCAGTCTGTAAACGGCCCGCCAGCGCCCACCACAGGCCTTCCCTTTTGCCCCCCGCCATGACAAACTGCGCCCGACCGCCCGCGAGAGGCGGCATAGAAGGCGAGAGCAGTCATGCGCCGATCCGTTCTGAGACCCGCCATGGGCGCGGTCATCGCCTTGGCACTGGTGGGTGCCGTGGGCGCCTATTTCACCTTTGCCGCCGTGCAGGGCGATTTCGGCGTGGTCAAACGCGCCCAGATTGTCGCTGAAAAGCAGGCCCTGACCGAGGAACGCGACCGGCTGAAAGCCCAGGTGGTAACCATGACCAACCTGACCCGCCGCCTGTCGGACGATTATCTGGATATCGACCTTCTGGACGAACGCGCCCGCTTTGTTCTGGGCTATGTGCGCACGGACGAGCTGGTCATCCAATAGCCCCGCCCCGGCTCATGCCGGGATGCGCGAGGCGATATAGCGGGCGAAATCATAGTTCGGCCGCTCCAGGTGGCTGAGCGGGCCGGGTTCCGACAGACCGGCGCACAGGCCCTGATAGACCCGCTCGGTACAGCCCTTGTCTTCCATGTTCACCGCATCCAGCAAGGCCTTCAGCCGGTCGAAATGATCGCGCGCCTGCGGGTCGGTCACGAACTCGGGCGCAAGCCCGCCGCCATACAGAACATTGACATGGCCCGGCCCGTCCGGGGTCAGTGACAGATACCAGAAATAGCCGGGGCTAAGGGTGATCAGCAGCGACGGATAGATCGACAAAAGCCAGGTGGTCCGGCGCGCATCGCCGGTCAGGACCCGGTTCGTCGGATGGGCCAGCGTCAGGTCCAGCGCGTCGTTTTTCAGGATATAGTGATAGTTGAAGGCCGGGTGCCCCTCGGGGCAGGTCATCTTCATCAGATCGACATGGCCGCCGATCGTGCCTTCGTGGCACATGGGCAGGTGGTAGCTTTCCATGAAATTCTCGGCCAGCACCTTCCAGTTGGTGGCCCAGCGGAATTCCTCGCGGAAATCCTCGACATAGTTTTCCATGGCATAGGCACCGACCAGCCGGTCGACCTCGGCCAGGCGGGCCCTGGGCGATGGCGCGTCGGGGTTCAGCGTGACCATGATCCAGCCGCGCCAGACCTCGCAGAGGATGCGCGGCAGGGCGATCTGGTCGCGGCAGAAGCCGTCATTCAGCCCCATGGCCGGGGCGCCGCGCAAGGCGCCGTCCAGGTTATAGGTCCAGGCGTGATAGGGGCAGGTGATCAGCCGCGTGTTGCCCCGCCCCTCCAGCAGCACCGACATCCGGTGGCGGCAGACGTTCGACAGGGCGCCGATCTCTCCGTCGCGGTCGCGCAGCACGATAACCGGCTCGCCCGCGATCACCATGGTCATATAGTCGCCGGGATTTGGCAGCGCCTCGGCCCGGCCCGCGCAAAGCCATTCCTGCGCAAAGATATGCCGTTCCTCCAGCTTCAGAAACGCGGGCGAGGTATAGACCGATTTCGGCATGGCCCGCGCCCGTTCAAAGGGCAGGGCGACATTTTCGTGCAGTTCGGCGGCGGGCGAACGTGGGGCGTTCATCTTGGCCTCTCCTCTTGCGCAAGCAGCCGCAGGGTCTGCCTCTGGCTTATGTCCGTCAAGTCGGTTCAGGCGCGGACATCCACCACCACCCGGCCCCTGACCTGCCCTTTCAGGATCGCCGCCCCCAGCGCGGGCAGGTCACCCAGACCGGCGGGCCGGATCATCCGTTCCAGGACCTCGGACCTCAGGTCATGCGCCAGCCGGTCCCAGGCCGCGCGACGGGCCGGAATCGGCTGCATCACGCTGTCGATGCCCAGAAGGTTTACGCCGCGCAACAAAAACGGGATGACCGAGGCTGGCAGGTCCGCCCCCCCGGCCAGACCGACCGCCGCGACCGAGGCGCCATAGCGCATCTGGCCCAAAAGCCTGGCCAGCATCGCGCCGCCGACGGCATCAATCGCCCCCGCCCATGTTTCGCTTTCCAGGGGGCGTTTTACCACCTCGGCCAGATCAGCGCGCGGCACGATGGACGTGGCCGCCAGGGTGCGCAGATAATCCGCCGCCTCGGGCCGCCCCGTCACTGCCGCCACCTCGTATCCGGCCCCGGCAAGCAAGGCGATAGCGACGGACCCAACCCCACCTGCCGCACCCGTCACCAGAACCGGCCCCTGCCCCGGCGCCAGCCCGTGCCGTTCCAGTGCCATCAGCGCCAGCATGGCGGTCAGGCCTGCCGTACCGATGGCCATGGCAGTGCGGGTCGTCATGCCGTCTGGCAGCGGCACCAGCCAGTCAGCCCGGACCCGCGCCTTTTCGGCGTAGCCGCCCCAGCGGGCCTCGCCCACCCGCCAGCCGGTCAGGATCACCCCGTCACCGGGGCGGAACCGGGGATCGGAACTGTCCAGAACATGGCCCGCGAAATCGACGCCCGGCACATGCGGCCAGACCTTGACCAGCCCGCCACCGGCGCCAAGACAAAGGCCGTCCTTGTAGTTCAGCGTGGAGTGATCGACGGCAACCGTCACCTCGCCTTCGGGCAACAGCGCTTCGTCCAGATCCTCGACAGCGGCGCTGGTCGCGCCTGCCGCATCTTTCCTGACCACCAGCGCCCGGAACATCGCGGCCCCTACCGTCAGGCGACGCGCTGGGGAATGCGATGTTCCAGCCAGCGGTAGAACAGCACAATCAGCCCCGCCAGGATCATATAGACCAGCGCCAGCAGCAAAAGCGGCTCATAGACGATGAACGTGTCTTGCGTGACGCGCTTGGCGATGCCGTAAATGTCCAGAACCGTGATCGTCGCCACCAGCGGCGTCGATTTCATCTGCAGCACGGTTTCCCCAGCGATGGTCGGCAGCGCGCGGTAAATGGCCTGCGGCAGCCAGATGCGGCGAAAGGCGGTAAAGCGCGGCACACCCATGGCGCGCGCCGCCTCCAGCTGACCAGAGGCCACGCCCTTGAAGGCGCCGCGCATCACCTCGCCCTCATAGGCCGCGACACTGAGGGTCAGCGACAGAACCGCATATGGCCAGGCCTCGCGCAGGATCGGCCACAGGAAACTTTGCCGAAGGCCCGGGATCATCGGAAAAAGCGAGCCAAGGCCAAAGTAAAGAAGCCACAGCTGCAACAGCAAGGGCGTGCCCCGGATGACCGAACAGAAGGCCTTGGCCGGCCAGGCCAGCCAGACCGGCCCCGCCGCCTGCGCAATGCCAAGACCAATGGCCAGAACCATGCCCAACGCCATGGTGACGACGGTCAGCCAGACGGTCGTCCAGATGCCCCAGGCGATCATCGGCAGATATTTCGGCAGCCAGGACCAGTTCAGAAACCAGATGCATGCCAGCACAACGCCCAGTCCGAACAGCGCCATCAGCTTGCGATGCAGGGGGCCAAGAAGCGACGCGATCATCACATGCCCCCGCTGCTCATGGTCCGCTGGCCGCGCCGCGCCCAGCGTTCGATCCGGGCAAAGACCAGGCCCGAGGCCAGCGACAGGATCAGATACAGAACCCCCGCCGCCAGATAAAAGGTCAGAAAGGCCTTGGTCGTCGCCGCGGCCAGCGAGGTGGCCTTGGTCAGTTCGATGAACCCGACAACCGCCAGCAACGCCGTGTCCTTGGTAATCGTCAGCCACAGGTTGGCCAGTCCGGGAATAGCCGCCGCCAGCATCAGGGGCAGCGTGATCCGCCGCGCCATCTTGACCGGCGCCATGCCCATGGCGCGCGCCGCCTCGATCTGGCCTGCGGGCACCGACTGGATGGCGCCACGCAAGACCTCGGTCGCATAGGCGCCCTGCACCAGCCCCAGAACAACGATGCCGGTGGCGACGCCAGAGAGATGCACAGGCTCGTACCCCTGCAGGGTCAGAAGCTTGTTCACCGCATCGGTGACGGCGAAATAGAGGATCAGGATCAGCACCAGTTCGGGCACCGCCCGGACCATGGTCGTATAGGCGCCCAGAAGGTCACGCGTGACCGGGCCGCCGTAAAGCTTGCCAAAGGCCCCCAGAACACCGATCCCCAGACCCAGCGCATAGGCGCCAAAGGCGATCAGGATCGTGTTCCACAGGCCCGCGACCAGCGACGCCCCCCATCCGGGGGGCGCCCAGGCCAAAAGTTCGGTCGCGGACGCGGCCGCGTCAAGCGCAAGGGGCGTCAGCACCGGCCCCGCCCTCAGCCGCCGTAGATCGACGAGGCGAAGTAGTTCTTGGTGATGGCGTCATAGGTGCCATCCTCGCGCACTTTCTTGATCGCAGCGTTGAACTTGTCCTTCAGTTCGGTATCGCCCTGGCGCAGGCCGACACCGACGCCCTTGCCCAGAATCGCCGGATCGTCGACGACCGCGCCAACAACCTCGCAGCAGGCCTTGCCTGTGTCCGATGCCATGAACGCGTCGATGGCGATACTGTCGGCTTGGCTGGCGTCCACCCGACCGGCGGCCAGATCCTGGAACCCTTCATCGGTGGTCTGATAGGTCTTCACCTCCGTATCCGGGAAGTGCGCCTTGGCATAGGCCTCATGGATGGTCGAGATCTGGACCCCCATGATCTTGCCTGCCAAACCAGCCGCGTCCGGGGTGATGCCCGACCCTTTGGCTGCGACAACCACAGTGGGCGTGTTGTAGTATTTATCCGAGAAATCAATGACCTTCAGCCGCTCGTCGGTGATCGACATCGAGGCCATGATCGCATCGATTTGCCCACCGGTCAGCGACGGGATGATCCCTTCCCAGGCGACCGGGGTGATGACGCATTCCATCTCGGCGGCCTTGCAGACGGCGTTGATGATATCCACCTCCCAGCCGACCCAGTTGCCCGACGCATCGGGCGAGGCAAAGGGCGGATAGGGTTCGGCGGCAATGCCGACCTTGACCGGATCGGCGCTGGCGGCCCCGCCAAGGGCAAGGGCGGCAGCCAGGAATAAAGCAGTACGTTTCATCTTCACTAACTTCCTCATGTTGGACTTTGTATTTCCGCTTTAACTTACGGATTTCAGGAACTGTTTCAGCCTTTCCGACTTTGGATTGCCGAACAGCTGGTCAGGCGGGCCTTCTTCTTCGATGAGCCCGTTGTAAAGATAGACGACATGGCTCGCGACCTCGCGGGCGAACTTCATCTCGTGGGTCACCAGAATCATGGTGCGACCCTCGTCGGCCAGCCCCTTGATGACCTGCAGCACCTCGCCCACCAGTTCGGGGTCCAGGGCACTGGTCGGCTCGTCAAAAAGCATCGCCTTCGGCTCCATGCACAGGGCCCGCGCGATGGCGGCGCGCTGTTGCTGGCCGCCGGACATGAAGGCCGGATAGACCCCGGCCTTTTCCGCCAGACCGACCCGCGACAACAGCTTTTCGGCCCGTGCAATCGCCTGATCCTTGGACACGCCCAACACCTGCACCGGAACCTCGATCAGGTTCTGCAGCACGGTCATGTGGCTCCACAGGTTGAACTGCTGAAAGACCATGCCCAGGCTTTGGCGCAGCCGTTCCAGCTGCTTGCGGTCGGCAGGGGCGCCGTCAGGCTTCATCCTGACCTCCTCGCCGCCGATGACGATCTGGCCAGCACTCGGGGTCTCCAGAAAGTTGATGCAACGCAGCATGGTCGACTTGCCCGAACCCGAGCCGCCGATCACCGCGACCACGTCGCCCTCGCGCGCCGTCATCGACACGCCCTTCAGCACTTCCAGCTGGCCGAACTTCTTGTGCAGGCCAACGACCCTGATTGCCTCGGGCCGTTCGGCGACCCTTCCCCCCAGGTCTTTCATTCGGGTTCCTTCCCAAATTGATGTTGCAAATAAGATCATGCCCGGACAATTGTGCAAGCGTATAATTAGCGATCGCAGCAGTTCCGTTCGGTCACTCTGACGGTGAAGGGACGAAAAATGACGGATGACAGGCGCAAGTTCCGCCGCGAAGGCGAGGAAAAGCGCCGCGACCAGCTGATCGCGGCCGCGCTGGAGATCATGGCCGAAGAGGGGATCGAGGCTGCGACCGTCCGTGCCATCGCGGCGCGGGCCGATGTCACCGCCGGGCTGATCCGCCATTACTTCACCTCGAAAGAGGATCTGACCCGCGCCGCCTATCAGGCCCATATGACGCGCATGACCGGCGACAGTCTGGCCGCCCTTGATCATCTGCCCGACGATCCGGTGGCGCGGCTGGCGGGCTTTGTCGCCGCATCGCTGCGCCCGCCGGTGGTGGGTGGCCGTGCCGTCGGCCTCTGGTCGGCCTTTGTCCAGCATATCCGCCACGATCCTGCCATGGCCGGCATTCACGAGGCGACTTATCTGGCCTATCGCGACCGGCTGTTGTCGCTGATCGCCGCCCTGCCGGACGCGCCCACCGACCCGGACCGGTTGCGCGCGCTGGCCATTGCGGCGAACGGGCTGATCGACGGGCTGTGGCTGGAAGGCTCGATCTATCCGGGCGGGTTTGACGGCGATGAACTGGCCCGGATCGGGCTGACCGCGATGGGGGCGATCCTAGGGATCGACCTTCTGTCCCGGGCGCCCGCCGCACCACAGGACGAACAGGAAGGCACGACATGAAATACGCCGCCATCACCGGGCGCCTGCAGGGTCTGGGCAGCGACAAATGGCGCGTCCACGTTGCTGCACGGGCGCTGAAGGCCGCGGGCCGCGACATCATCGAACTGACGATTGGCGAACCCGACGCCCCGACCCCGCCCGAGATGACAGAGGCGCTGGTCAGATCGCTGAAGGCCGGTCGCACCGGCTATTCGAACGGGCGGGGCGAACCGGCCACGCTTGCCGCCCTTGCCGCCCGCTACAGCGCCCGGCGCGGACGGGTATTCACAGAAGCCAATGTCATGACCCTGCCCGGCACCCAGACCGCCCTTTTCGCCGTGCTGATGGCCATGGCCGAGGCAGGCGACGAGGTGATCGTCGGCGATCCCCTCTATGCCACCTACGAGGCGCTGATCGCCGCGACCGGCGCCCGCACCGTACCGGTCGTGATGCGCCCCGAACGCGGCTTTCGCCTGTGGGCGGCAGACGTGGCCCGCGCCATCACCCCCCGCACGCGCGTTCTGTTCTTGAACAGCCCGCACAATCCCACTGGCGCCATCCTGTCGGCCGACGACATTGCCGAACTTGGGGCGCTGGCGGTGGCGCATGACCTCTGGATTCTCTGCGACGAGGTTTACGAGGATCTGGTTTTTCCCGGACAGGTCTTCACCTCGCCCCTGTCGGACCCCGGTCTGGCCGACCGGACGGCCGCTGTCGCCTCGATCTCGAAATCCCATGCGGCGCCCGGCTTTCGGTCGGGCTGGTGCATCGGCCCGGCCGAGTTCATCACCCGGCTGCTGCCCCTGTCGGAAACCATGCTGTTCGGCAGCCAGCCCTTCATCGCCGACATGACCGCCGAGGCGGTCAGCCGCCCCTCGCCCGTCGCACCCGGCATGTGCGAACGGTTCGCCCGCCGGGCGGACCTGATCCGCGACCGGCTGCACGGGGTCAATCAACTGGCTGTCCACCGGCCCGAGGCCGGCATGTTCGCGCTGATCGACATAAGGTCCAGCGGTCTGACCGGCGAAACCTTCGCGCTGAGGCTGTTGGATGAGGAAGGCGTCGCCACAATGCCCGGCGAAAGCTTTGGCACAGCGCTTGGCGGCTGGCTGCGTGTCGCCCTGACCCAGCCCGACGACCGCATCGAGCTGGCCTGCGACCGGATCGCCGCCTTTGCCGCGCGCAGGACTGGCGGGCGGGCCGCATGACCACGGTCGGGCAGGCACTGGTTCAGGGGCTGGCCGCACGCGGCGTCGATCTGGTGTTCGGCATTCCCGGTGTCCACACGGTCGAGCTTTATCGCGGCCTTGCCGGGTCGGGCATCCGCCATGTGACCGCCCGGCACGAGGCGGGCGCCACCTTCATGGCCGACGGCTACGCCCGCGTGACCGGGCGGCCGGGCGTCGCCTTTGTCATCACCGGGCCGGGCCTGACCAATGCACTGACCGCCATGGCACAGGCCCGCGCCGATTCTGTGCCGGTTCTGGTGATTTCCGGCGTGAACCGCCGCGACAGCCTGGGGCGCGGCCTTGGCCTTTTGCATGAACTGCCCGATCAGGCCGGTCTGATCAGCCGTCTTTGCCCCAGCTTTCGCATTGATGGGCCGGGCGATCTGGACACGGTCCTGACGCGGGCCTTTGCCGCCCTGACCAGCGCCCGCCCCGGCCCCGTGCATATCGAGGTGCCGACCGATGTCATGCCCCTGCCCTGCGCCGCCCCCGGCCCGCTGCCCCCCCGGGCAGCGCCCGCCGAACCTGACCCAGACGCCATCGCCGAGGCGGCGGCACGGCTGAACCGCGCCACCCGCTTGCTGATCCTGGCCGGTGGGGGCGCCCGGCAGGCACAGGCGGCGCTGGCCCGGCTGGCCCGTCTGGTGGATGCGCCGGTGGTGCAGACGGTGAATGCGCGCGGGCTGATGTGGCAAAGCCCCCTGTCGGTCGCCGCCAGCCCCAGCCTGCAGGCGGTGCGCGACCTGATGGGCGATGCCGACCTTGTTCTGGCGGTCGGCACCGAACTCGGGCCGACCGACTATGACATGTATGTCCGGGGCGGCCTGCCCGACCTGTCGGACACGATCCGCATCGACATCTGCCCCGACCAGCTGGCCCGCCACCCCTGCGCCCTGACGGTTCAGGCCGACGCAGGCGCAGCGCTGACGGCCCTGGCCGACCTTGTCCCGTCCCGCGCGCCAGCCGACGGCGCCACCCGCGCCGCCCGCACCATGGCTGCGGCGTGGATGGAACTTGCCACCCTCTCCCCCGCTATGCCGCACCAGCTGGCGATGGTCACGGCGATCCGCGACACGCTGCCCGGCGGCATCATCGTCGGCGACAGCACCCAACCCGTCTATGCCGCGAACCTGGTCTATGACCATGACCGCGCAGGCGGCTGGTTCAATGCCGCCACCGGCTATGGCACGCTGGGCTATGCGCCCGGTGCGGCCATCGGTGCCGCCCTTGCCGCCCCCGGTACCCCGGTGACCTGCCTGATCGGCGACGGTGGCCTGGCCTTTTCCGCGGGCGAATTGCGGACGGCGCTGGACGAGGGCCTGCCCGTCACCTTCCTGATCTGGAACAGCGACAGCTATCAGGAAATCGCCGATGCCATGCAGGCCGTGCAGGCGCCGGTGATCGGCTGCCACCCCAGCGCCTTGCGGATGGAACCGTTCGCCGCCGCCTGCGGCCTGCCCTTTGCCTCGGTGGCCTCGGACCCGGCGGCGCTGGCCGCGGCACTGGCCAAACCCTGCAATGGCCCAAGGCTGATCGAGGTCCGGGCCCTGCCCACTGCATGACGGGAACGAGGGGCTTTACAAAGCCGACTATTTCAGTCAGATATTTCCCGCCCGCCAGCCGCCCCGGTAAGCCACGGCCCATGCCCCGGAGGAACCGATGTACACCCCCCCTGCCCGCAGCTTTGCCGCCGCAGCCCCCGCCCAGGCGGACCGCCTTCCCGCGACGCGCCCCCAGCATGACGCGCTGGCCCTGACCGAGGGCGGCATCCTGGCGGATATCCGGCTGAACGATCAGACCTATTGCCTGCGCATCACCCGGGCGGGCAAACTGATCCTGACAAAATAGCCCGGACCATCCGCCCCATGACCCTGACCGTCCGCTGCCTTCTCTGCCTTGCCCTGCCGCTTGCCGCGACGGCCGCCCGCGCCGACGTGGCCGAAGCCGTGCAGAATGTCTTGCTGCCCGGCTATGCCCGCTTTGCCGATGCCAGCACCGCGCTGGATCAGGCCGCCACCGCCGACTGCGGGGCCGAGGGGCTGAAGCCCGCCTTTCAGGCCACATTCGACGCCTGGATGGCGGTCGAGTTTGTGCACATCGGCCCGGGGGAAGAGGATGGCACAAGCCGCGCCATCGCCTATTGGCCCGACCCCAAGGGGCTGGGCGCCAAGGCACAGGACCGGCTGGCCGCCGCTGCCGACCCGGCGGCGCTTGACCCCGCAACCTTTGCGCATGCCTCGCTGGCCGGGCGCGGCCTTTTCGGTCTGGAACGGCTTTTGTACGCCCCGCCTGCCGGGACCGACCCCGACTATCTTTGCGCCATGATCCGCGCCACCAGCCGCGATCTGTCGGTCATGGCGGGCCGGGTGAATGCGGGCTGGCAGGACTATACCCTGTCCCTGACCGACCCGGGCGAAACCCGCGCCTTTCACGACCGGACCGAGGCCCGGCAGGCCCTGCTGACCGAGATCGCAGGCGGGCTGGAGATGATCGCCGAAACCCGGCTGGGCCGCCCGATGGGGACGTTCGACGCGCCCGCACCCGATAAGGCCGAGGCCGCCCTGTCCGGCCGCGCCTTGCAGAATGTCCGCCTGTCACTGGCCACCCTGCGCGCCACCGCTGCCACCCTGTCCCCGGGCAGCACTGCGACACTGGCCGCCTTTGACCGGGCGATTGCCAAGGCCGACCGGCTGAACGACCCGGTCTTTGCCGGGGTAGCTGACCCGCAAGGGCGACTTAAGGTCGAGATCCTGCAAGGGGCCGTCAAAGAGATCCAGGACAAGCTCACAACGGAAATGACCGCAGAACTGGGCGCAGGCGTTGGCCTGAACGCCGACGGAGACTGACATGGCCACACGTCGCGCCTTTATCGCCTCGCTTCTGGCCGCCGGGGCCTGCCCGGCGCTCAGTTGGGCCGACGCGGGCAGCCCGGCCTATCTGGCGGCCGCCAAAGTCGGCGATCGTTTCCCCCTGCACGGTCTGGACGAAGGTGGCGACAGCCTTTTCGCGATCGACCTGCCCGGACGCGGCCATGCCGCCTGCGCCCACCCCACCCGTCCCGAGGCGGTGGCCTTTGCCCGCCGCCCCGGCACCTTCGCGCTGGTCCTGAACTGCGCGACCGGCGCGACTGCGGCCCAGCTGACGCCGCCCGAAGGCCGCCAGTTCAACGGCCATGGCGCCTATCTGCAGGAGGGCGCGCTTCTCTGCACGTCCGAGGTGGTGACCGACGGCAGCGCCGGACGTATCGGCCTGTGGGATGCCACACGCGGCTATGCCCGGATCGGCGAATGGGACAGTGGCGGCATCGGCCCGCACGAGATCCGCGCCCTGCCCGACGGGCGGCTGGTGGTGGCCAACGGCGGGATCATCACCGACCCGACCGACCGCACCAAGCTGAACATCGCCGACATGCGCCCGAACCTGACCCTGCTGGACGCCTACGGACACCAGAGCGATCAGGCCGAACTCCCCCCCGACCTGCACCAATGTTCGATCCGCCATCTGGCGCTGACGGGGGACGGCACCATCGCCTTTGCCATGCAATGGGAAGGCGATGCCGCCCTGACCGTGCCGCTTCTCGGCCTTTGGCGCCCCGGTCTGGCACCGAGGCTGGCCGAGGTGGAGGAGGACCTGCTGCCCGGCATGAAAGGCTATGCCGGATCCATCGCCGTCAGCCGCGACGGCAGCGCCATCGCCCTGACCTCGCCCAAGGGCGGCATGGCGCTGATCTATGGCCCGGACGGCAAGCCCCTGGCCGCCGCCCGCCGCCCCGACATCTGCGGCGCGGCCCCGGGGCCGGGCGACAGCCTTCTGCTGACCGACGGGCTGGGCGGCGTCAGCCGCTGGTCGGCGTCAGAGGGCCTGACCCAGCTGGCCCATCATGACCTGGGGTGGGACAATCATCTGGTCGCGCTGATCTGATCGCGGCGCCCCTGCCGGGGCGCCATTCCTTTCGTCTCGCGGCCCGCCTTCGGCGGTTCCGCTCGGGATGCCTTCGGCGAGGATATTTGGACCACAATGAAAGGGGGCTTTCATTGTGGTCAGGTATCTCGGGGGGAGGAACCGGGGCTGACCCCCTATCTGAACAGGACCAGCGCCGAGGGGCTCCAGGCGACCCGGCATGTGGCGCCCCGGTCCAGAACCGCGCGGCCCGGCACATTGCGCATCGACAGGCGGACCGGGTCGGCGACACCCTCCAGTTTGACATCGTAATAGGTCATGTCGCCGTAATAGACGACCTCTTCGACCGTGCCCGTTGCCTCGCGGTCGCTGGCGCCTTGGCCCTCGTAAAGAAGCGTCAGCGTTTCGGGGCGGAAGCCGACCGAGGGCGCCTCGCCCGTCATCTTGCCCGGCGCCTGCCGGGTGCTGATCTGGCAGCGGCCCAGACCCTGGACGTCAAGATCGATCCCGTCGCCGGTCTCGCCGGTCACTGTGGCGGGCAGAAAGTTCATATGGCCGATGAAATCCGCGACCCGCCGCGATTGTGGCAGGCGGTAGAGCGTTTCGGGATCGGCCAGCTGGGCGATCTCGCCCTCGAACATCACCGCGATCCGGTCGGACATGACCAGCGCTTCCTCCTGGTCATGGGTCACCAGAATGAAGGTAATGCCGACCTGGCGCTGCAGCTTGATCAGTTCGACCTGCATATGTTCGCGCATCTTCTTGTCGAGCGCGGACAAAGGTTCGTCCAGAAGCAGCACCTTGGGCTTCAGGATCAGCGCCCGGGCCAGGGCGACGCGCTGGCGCTGGCCGCCCGACAGGGCATGGGCGGCCCGGGCGCCGTAGCCCTTGAGCCCGACCATGGCCAAAGCCTCTTCGACCGCCTTGTCCTTTTCGGCGCGGCTGCGCGGGTCTTTCCTAAGACCAAAGCCCACATTCTGCGCCACCGTCAGATGCGGAAAGATCGCATAGGACTGAAAGACCATGTTGGTCGGCCGCAGGTTCGCGGGCACGCTTTCCATCGACTTGCCGTCGATCATCACGACGCCCGAGGTGATGCTTTCGAACCCGGCAATGGTGCGCAGAAGCGTGGTCTTGCCGCAGCCCGAGGGCCCGAGGAGCGAAAAGAACTCGCCCGCACGGATATCGCAGGTGATGCCCCTTAGCGCATGATAGTCGCCGTAATATTTCTGGACATCTTGCAGATGGATCATGGCGTCTTTGCTCACAGGAAGCCTCCGGTATCCTTGCCACCGGTCTTGGCGACCCCGCGGCGGCGGAAATATTCAGCGACGATAAGAAGGGTGATCGACACGGCCACCAGCAGGGTCGCGACGGCCATGATGACCGGGATCGCCTTGGGGAAGCGCAGCTGCGAATAGATATAGACCGGCAGCGTCGGCGTCTGGCCGCCAAGGAAATTCGCCAGGATGAATTCATCCATCGAGATGGTGAAGGAAATCAGGACAGACGAGATGATGCCGGGCAGCACGAGGGGCAGGATGATCAGCCGGAAGGTCGACAGCTTCCCCTCGCCCAGGTCATAGGCCGCTTCCTCCAGCGATCCATCCAGGCTTTGGAAGGCTGCCGACATGATGGCGATGGCAAAGGGCGTGCAGACCAGCGTATGGCCAAGGGTGATGGTGAAAAGGCCAAGGCCCAGCCCCGTCTGGATGAAGACCACAAGGATGGCCATCGCCACCACGATCTCGGGCAGGATCAGCGGCAGCATGATCATCCCCATGATCGCCCCCTTGCCGCGAAAGTCATAGCGGGTCGAGGCGCGGGCGGCAAAGATCGCCAGGGTCGTGGCCATGACGGCGGTCGATGTCGCAACGATCAGCGAATTGACCACTGCGCCACGCAGCGTCGCATCGGCCGCCATCGCCGTGAACCAGCGGGTGGAGAAGCCCTTCAGCGGAAAGGCGATGATCGTGCCGTCGTTGAAGGCAAAAAGCGGCAGAAGGATGATCGGCGCGTAAAGGAACAGAAGATACAGGATCGCATAAAGGCGAAAGCCGTTGCCGTTCGACTTCATTTCTTCACCTTCAGATAGCGGCGGTTGGCCAGCACAAAAAGGCCCGCAACCGCACCGACGATCAGCATCGCCGACACGGCGACGGCCGAGCCCAGGGGCATATTGTCGATGGCCAGCATCTGTTTCTGAATGACGTTGGCAATCAGCGGCAGCTTGCCGCCGCCGATGATGTCGGGCGTCACATAATCGCCCACCGTCGGGATGAAGACGATCAGCACCGCCCCGACCACACCCGGCATGGCCAGGGGCAGCGTCACGCGCAGAAAGGTCATGAACGGGCTTTCGCCCAGATCGCGCCCGGCCTCTAGCAGCGACCGGTCGATCTTTTCCAGCGAGACGAAGATCGGCAGGATGGCAAAGGGCGCATAGGCATGCGCCAGGGTCATGACGATCGCGCCGATATTGACGTTGATCCAGGTGATCGGATCGTCGATCAACCCGATCGACTTCAGGCCCGAATTGATCACACCATTATAGCCCAGGATCACTTTCCACAGGAACACCCGCACCAGATAGGATGTCCAGAACGGGATGGTGATCATGAAAAGCCACAGCGACTTGCGGTTCGGCGCCACATGGAACGACACGAAATAAGCGATGGGAAAGGCGCTGAGCACCGTGGCCATCGTCACCAGGATCGACACGAACAGCGACCGCCCCATCAGCGCGCGATAGATCGGGTCGCTCCAGGCTTCGGTGTAGTTCTTGAAGGTGGGCGTATGGATGACCTCGTGCACACCCGCCCCGTCGGTCATGAACGACAGGTACAGCACCGTGGCCAGCGGTGCCGCCAGCATCAACAGCGCATAAAGCGCCGTCGGGCTGATCATCGCATAGCCACCGAAGGACGGCGCGCGGGTCAGGCGCGACCAGAACGAATCCCTGTTCATATCCCCATCCCTGCTGGGTCGGCCGGTTCCGTGCCGGCGCTTATCCCTAGATCGCACAAGCTGCGTGCATGGGGAAGCTTATATGCGGTCGCTTCCGTTACGGGAAGAAAAATTTGATCATTTTTTTGGGCGGGCGGGGCACGCCTAGACCGACAGGTCATCGGGCGGAGAATCCAGAAGCTGGGCCAGCTTGGTCACCGCTTCGACAAACTGCACCTCGGGGATTGCCCCGGCCAGTGCGATGCGTACCGCATTCGGCGCCCGCCCGTCGGTCAGCGCATATTCGTCCGCCGACCGGATCAGCACGCCCAGCGATTCGGCCCGCCGTGCAAAGGACGAGGCCCGCCAGCCGCGCGGCATCGGCAGCCAGATGAAGCTCAGCCCCTTTTGCCAGCGCATGTCATGGCGCCCCAGAATGTTCAGCGCCAGTTCCAGCCGCCGGTCAAATGCCGCATGAACCCGGTCGCGCAGCCGCGTCGCCTCGCCCGACCGGAACAGGGCAAGGGCGATGTCCGACACCGGACGCGGCAGGCCGAAATAGCTGTGCTGCACCGCCAGACGCGCCGCCTCGCCCAGACCGGGCGGGCAGATGACGGCGCCGAACCGCAAGCCCGCCGAAATGCTTTTCGAGACCGAGGTGATATGCCAGGTCCGTTCCGGCGCCAGCGCCCTGAGCGACGGGCCCTGGGCCGTAAAGACCGAATAGCAATTGTCCTCGATGATCTGCAGATCATGGGCGCGGGCGACGCGCACGATCCCGATCCGCCGCTCGAGGCTCATCGCGGCAGCGGTCGGGTTCTGGGCATCGGGCGTGACAAAGACGATCCGCCCGCCATGGCGGCGGCAGGCGGCATCCAGCGCCTCGGGCAGCATGCCTTCATCGTCCAGTGCCACGGGCGCCACTTCGGCCCGGTGCAGGCGGGCGCTGCGGCGGAAGCCGGCATAGGCCAGTTCCTCGCACAGAACCGTGGGCCGTTCGCCGCGCAAACAGCAATGCAGGACGATCCCCACGGCATTCTGCCCGCCCAGCGTCAGCGCCATGTCATCGGCGCCAAAGGCCCCCAGCGTCTCATGGCCCAGCCAGTCGGCATAGGCGCGGCGCAGGGGCTCGTCACGGCGCAGGCCGGGATAGTCCAGATGTTCCTCGCCGATGCGGGTCGCCATCTGCGCATAGATCGCGGCAAAGACCTCGCGCTGGCCGACATCGGGCAGTTGCGGCGAGCGCAGATCAATGACGGATTGGCGGATTGTATCGGTACGATCCGCCTCCAGCTCTATATGGATCGGCTGGGTCGGACCCAGCTGCGGCTGGCGCGATGCAACGAATGTACCCCTGCCGACCGTCGCCTCCAGCAGCCCTTCCTGGGTGACGATCTGATAGGCCCGCGCCACCGTGCCCGGCGTGACGGAAAGACGCCAGGCAAGGTCCCGAACCGGCGGCAATTTCGTGCCCTCGGGCAGCGCGCCTCCCCGGACGGCATCGCGCAGGGCGTGGCAGAGGGCCAGATACTTCGGCCCATCAAAGCGGGAGAGGTCGGGCTGCCAGGCTTTACTCATCACGATCCTTGATTGTTATGATTACAAAGTTTCACTGGAACATTTGAGACTCACTTTGTATCGTCATACATATCGAACAATCTAATTTGTATCAATACAAAAGGTGACATGATGATCAGCAAAGCCTCCCGCCTTGGCCGCCCCGCAGCGCCCGCCAGCCCGGTGAAAGCATTGGTGCAGATCCTGGCCACCTGGAGCATGCGCCGCCGTGACCGCCGCGCCCTGTCGATGCTGGACGATTATCTGCTCAGCGATATCGGCATCGACAATCTGACCGCGCAACGCGAGGCAGAGCGCCCCTTCTGGCGCGACTGAGTTCAGGCTTCGCTACCCCAGTGCGAAAGCCTCTTCCTGGGCCGGGCGAAAGCCCGGCCTTTTTTTCAAGATCCAATCGCGGCGCCCCTGACGGGGCGCCATTCCTTTGTCTCGCGGCCCGTGCTCACGCACGGCTCCGCGAGGGATGGCCTTCGGCGAGGATATTTGGACCACAATGAAGAGGCCCATTTCATTGTGGTCCAAATATCCCGCCTGTCTGCGTCGTACCATGATGAGGTTGGCGGGGGCAGCGCGGCGGGGGCAGCCCCCAAAACAAAAAACGCGGCCCGAAGGCCGCGTTTTTCGCACATGTCGCAGTATCAGCGCTTCGAGAACTGGAAGCTGCGGCGGGCTTTGGCCTTGCCGTACTTTTTCCGTTCGACGACGCGGCTGTCGCGGGTCAGGAAGCCTGCGGCCTTCAGCGCACCGCGAAGCGCGGGTTCATAAAGCTGCAGCGCTTTCGAGATGCCGTGCTTGACCGCACCGGCCTGGCCCGACAGACCACCGCCCGCAACCGTCGCGAACACGTCGAACTGACCTTCGACATTGGTGATCTGGAACGGCTGACGCAGGATCATCTGCAGAACCGGGCGGGCGAAATAGACGGCCATTTCCTTGCCGTTCACCACAACCTTGCCCGAACCCGGCTTGATCCAGACGCGGGCGACCGCGTCCTTGCGCTTGCCGGTGGCATAAGAGCGGCCCAGCTTGTCGCGCTGCGGGGCGCGGGGGGCTGCGGCGGCGGCCTCGGCGGCGGGTGCCGCGGCCGAAACGGCAGCCTTCAGATCGTCGAGAGATTTGATATCATCGGCCATCTTACGCGCTCCGGCTGTTTTTCGGGTTCATCGACTTGACGTCGAGGACTTCGGGGCTTTGCGCCTCGTGCGGATGGGCGGCGCCTGCATAGACGCGCAGATGCGTCATCTGCTGACGGCCCAGACGGTTGCGGGTGATCATCCGCTCGACCGCTTTCATCACCACGCGCTCGGGGTGGTTGCCGTCCAGCACCTGCTCGGCGGTGCGGAACTTGATGCCGCCCGGATAGCCGGTGTGCCAGTAATAGCGCTTGTCGGCCCGCTTGTTGCCGGTCATCTGCACCTTGTCGGCGTTGATGACGATGACATTGTCACCCATGTCCATGTGGGGGGTGAAGGTCGGCTTGTGCTTGCCGCGCAGGCGGTTGGCGACGATCGTGGCAAGACGGCCCAGAACGACGCCTTCGGCATCGATCAGGATCCATTTCTTCTCGATCTCCGCCGGTTTTGCGGTGTAGGTGCTCATTATCTACCCTTCGGGTTCATGATCGGATGGACAGGCCGGGGCCTGCCCGAATTCGGATGGGGGCTTTTCCTTGATTTCGCCGCAGGCGTCAAGTGTGTGCCTTCGGAATTAACCGTTCATATTCAATGACTTGCAAATAAGGTATTAAAATACCCCAATTGCGGCGCCGGAATCAGCCCTGGGTTTTGACCGCAGGAAAGCGCTGGCGCAGCGCCACGGCCACGTCCGGCGGCACGAAACGGGAAATATCGCCCCCCAGCCGGGCGATTTCCTTGACCAGTTTGGACGCAATCGCCTGCCGGCGCGCATCGGCCATCAGAAAGACCGTCTCGACCGAGGCATCCATGGCCCGGTTCATGCCAACCATCTGGAATTCATATTCGAAATCCGCCACCGCCCGCAGACCGCGAATGATCACCGACGCGCCCACATCGCGGGCGCAGTCGATCAGCAGGTTTTCAAACGGATGGACCAGAATTTCGCCGCCCGTCCGCTCCAGGATCGGCGCGCATTCCGCCTTGACCATCGCCACCCGCTCTTCCAGCGTGAACAGGGGGCCCTTGTCGCGGTTGATGGCGACACCGATCACCAGCCGGTCGACCAGCGCCATGGCGCGCTGGATTATGTCGGTATGGCCCAGTGTGATCGGGTCGAACGTGCCGGGATATAGGCCGATACGCATGGACACTCCCTTGATTGCCCCGGCACGCAACAAGAGTGCGCGGATGATTGCAAGCGCTCAGTTGCCCATGATCATCCCGGCCAGCGCATCTTTTTCCATCGCCAGTTCCGACAGACGCGCCGCCACCACATCGCCGATCGAGATGATGCCGGCCATCACGCCGTCCTTGACCACCGGCATATGGCGGAACCGGCCGGCGGTCATCTTTTCCAGAACCGAATCCGCGCTGTCCTCGGGCGCGCAGGTGATCAGGTTGCGCGTCATCAGCGCATCGACCTTTTCGGTCAGGCATTCGGCGCCCCGGCGCCCCAGATCACGCACCACATCGCGTTCCGACAGAATGCCCAAGGGCGTCTTGCCGTCGGACGATACGATGACCGCGCCGATCCGCCGTTCGGCCAAAAGCCGCGCTGCATCGGCGACGCTGGTGCCCGGCGCGACCGTGATCACCGCCGATTGAGGCTTGGAGCGGAGAATCTGATGGACCTGCATGGGGGAACCTCCTGTGGTGCAACGCTTTTCACTCTCAGCGTCCTCTGCCCCGGCGTTTCTGTCAAGTCAGCGCTTCAAGCCGCGTCACCTCGCGCCGCATCCCGTCGACCAGCGCCTCGGCAAACCGGTTCAGACGCACTGACCGGCGGTCATCCTGATGACGGATCAGCCAGAAGGACCGGGTCAGGGTCAGATCCTGTGGGATCAGCTTGACCAGCTCTGGCGCCGAGGGCAAAGCGAAGTCATGGGCAATCCCCACACCGGCCCCGGCGCGCAGCCAGTTCAGCTGGACCGAGACGGAATTCGAGGCCAGAGGAACGCCGCCCACCCCTATTTCCGCCAGATAATCCAGCTCTCGGTCAAAGATCATGTCGGGAATATAGCCGACGATCCGGCGGCCCGTCAGGTCGGCGCGGTTGGTGATCAGGCCGGTGCGATCCAGATAGGCACGCGAGGCCGCCAGATGCAGGCGATAGTCGGTGATCTTTTGCACCGACAGGCGCCCCGCACTGGGGGCCGACACCGAAATCGCCATGTCCGCCTCGCGCCTCGACAGGTTGAAGACGCGCGGCAGGGCGACGATCTGCAGTTCCAGCCCCGGATTTTCCTCGCCGATCCGGGCCAGAACCTGCGGAAGCAGGTAGTTGGCACAGCCATCCGGCGCGCCAATGCGAATCTGGCCGGTCAGCCCCTCGGGGCCTGACAGCGCCTCGCCCGCTCCGCTGACGCCCGCCTCGACCTGTTCGGCATGGGGCAACAGCCGGGCGCCCTCCTCGGTCAGCGCATAGCCTTGCGGGCTTTTGACGAAAAGCCGCGCGCCCATCGCCTCTTCCAGACGCGCGATCCGGCGGCCGACAGTCGCGGGATCGACGCGCAACAGCTTGCCAGCGCCCGACAGGCTGTCGGCCCGCGCCACCGCCAGAAACACCCGCAGATCATCCCAGTCCATCGCTGCCACCATGCAATATTGCAAAACACTTTTGGAACATTTCCCCTTTGTACGGCATTCACGCAAGACTATCCTGCCGGCAACCACAGGAGGCATGCGATGAAAGAGATCGGTCACTGGATCAACGGCCGCGAGGTCAAAGGCACGTCGGGGCGGTTCGCCGATGTGTTCAACCCCGCCACGGGCGAAGTGCAGGCCCGCGTCGCGCTGGCCACCAAGGCCGAGCTTGACGCCGCCGCCAGTGCGGCAGCGACCGCACAGGTGGCATGGGGCGCCACCAACCCGCAGCGGCGGGCCCGGGTGATGATGGAATTCGTCCGGCTTCTGAACCGCGACATGGACCGGCTGGCCGAGGCCTTGTCATCCGAACATGGCAAGACCATCCCCGACGCCAAGGGCGACATCCAGCGCGGGCTGGAGGTGATGGAGTTTTGCATCGCCGCCCCCCAGATGCTGAAGGGCGAGTTCACCGACAGTGCGGGCCCCGGCATCGACATGTATTCCATGCGCCAGCCGGTCGGCGTGGCCGCCGGGATCACCCCCTTCAACTTCCCCGCCATGATCCCGATGTGGAAAATGGGCCCGGCGCTGGCCTGCGGAAACGCCTTCATCCTCAAGCCGTCCGAACGCGACCCGTCGGTGCCGATGATGCTGGCGGCCCTGATGCAAGAGGCCGGTCTGCCGGACGGCGTGCTGCAGGTGATCAACGGCGACAAAGAGGCGGTCGATGCGATCCTCGACAGCCCCGCCATCGCCGCCATCGGCTTTGTCGGCTCGACCCCGATCGCCGAATATATCTATGGCCGGGGCTGTTCGAACGGCAAGCGCGTCCAATGCTTTGGCGGCGCCAAGAACCATATGATCATCATGCCGGACGCCGACCTTGATCAGGCCGCCGACGCTTTGGTCGGAGCAGGCTATGGCGCTGCGGGCGAACGCTGCATGGCGATTTCGGTCGCGGTACCGGTGGGAGAGGCGACTGCCGATGCGCTGATCGAAAGGCTGGTGCCCCGGATCGAAAAGCTGAAGGTCGGCCCCTATACTGCCGGCAATGATGTGGACTATGGCCCGGTCGTGACGGCCGCCGCCAAGGCCAATATCCTGCGGCTGATCGAAAGCGGTGTGGCCCAGGGCGCAAAACTGGTGGTCGATGGCCGGGCCTTCCACCTGCAGGGGTATGAGGACGGGTTCTTCGTCGGCCCGCATCTCTTTGACCATGTAACCACGGATATGGAGATTTACCGCAAGGAAATCTTCGGGCCGGTCCTGTCCTGCGTCCGCGCCCAGACCTATGAACAGGCGCTGGGCTTCGCCATGGACCATGAATATGGCAATGGGACCGCCATCTTCACCCGCGACGGCGACACGGCGCGCGACTTTGCCAATCGGGTCAATGTGGGCATGATCGGCATCAACGTCCCGATCCCGGTGCCTTTGGCCTATCACACGTTCGGCGGCTGGAAAAAGTCGGCCTTCGGCGATCTCAATCAGCACGGGCCGGATGCGTTCCGCTTTTACACGCGGACCAAGACCATCACCTCGCGCTGGCCATCGGGCATCAAGGAAGGCGCCGCCTTCAACTTCAAACAGATGGACTGAAACGAAAAGGGGCGGGAAAACCCGCCCCGTTTTGCATGTCCGCGATCAGGCGGCGCGGCGGCGGCGTTTCAGGCCCAGGGCGCCCAGGGCACCGGCCAGCAAAAGCCCGGCCGCAGGCAGAGGCACGGCCGCAGGTTCGCTGATCAGGGTCATTGTCGCGTTGATGTTGGCGCCATAGCGGCTGCCCGGCGACAGGCCGAACAGGCCGACGTTGAAGGCCGCATTGTTCAGCGCGATCTGCACCGCGCCGCCCCTGCCGAAGTTCAGCACCAGCGGTTGCGCCCAGCTGACCGTTCCCCATTGCAGGATATTGAAAAAGAAACTGTTGCCGACCGTCGAGCCACTTACCGCGCCGGTCGCCCCATAGGCCGGCAGGCTGAATTGCGCGATCAGCGTGTCGGCGATCCGGTCATCGGCTTTGATCCGCGACTCGTTCGTCCACAGCCGGAACAGGTTGAACGTGACGCTCTGCCCCACATTCAGCGTCTGGCTGAAGTTTCCGCTTGTCCGGTCGGTGCTGATCACCAGCCCCGGCGGGGCAAAGGCCGACCCCGACAGTGAAAAGTCGCCGCTGATTGTTGCGGCATCGGCGGGCAGGGCACCCAATCCGGCCATCATCAGCGTGCAGGCGGTGAAAAGGCGTTTCATCATACGGCTTATCCCAAGGTCGCAAATAGGGGGACCACCCCGAGTGGTGCGGGCGGCTTATGGGCGGGAGCTACGCTTTGGCTTCGGCAAAAGTTTGTCCCGTTCATGATTGCCCGCCGCAATTCCGCTGGGCGGCACCAATCAGGGCCTGCACGGTGGCATTGAACAGAAATATCGCTGCAATTCTTAACCCTGCCACCCCGGGGCCACCAGCCAGACGTCCCCGAATCAGCGCCCGTCGGGGGCCGCCAGCCCCGCCCGCACCGCCACCTCGCAGGCACCGGCCAGCGCCTTTCGGGACGGATAGTCCGCCACAGCCAGCGGCGGGTGAAAGATCACCTCGACCTGCCCCTGCCGACGCCACGCCAGCGTATGGGCAAGATGGCTGGCGAAATCCATATCCCCCCACCAGCCGTAAAAACGCGGGTCCGCACCCGGCGGCGCCTGAAAGGCCACCGTCACTGGCTGAATGCGCATGCCCGGCCCCAGGTCATGGCTGTAATAGGCCGCAAAAAGGGTCGATTTGAACGGCAGAACCCGCAGCCCGTCGGTCGATGTGCCTTCGGGAAAGAACAAAAGCCGGTGCCCCGCCGTCAGCCGCGCCTCGAACTGGCGCTGCTGCTCCTTGGCACGGCGGGGGTTGCGTTCGATGAAGACCGTCCCCGTCGCCCGCGCCAGCCAGCCGATGAAGGGCCAGCGCGCCACCTCGGCCTTGGAGACGAAATAGACCGCCTGCCCGGCATTCAGCACGAAAATGTCCAGCCACGAGGAATGGTTGGCCACCACCGCCCCCATGCCCGCCATCGGCGTGCCACGCGTGCGATAGTCCAGCCCGATGATCGCCAGCGCCCCCCGGCAGACGAACCGGGTGATCTGCGGTGTCCAGGGCCGGCAGAGCCCGTGCAGCGGCGCCTCGACCAGCCGCAACGCCAACAGCAGAACCAGCCCGCCAAAGGTCAGAAACGCCAGCGCCAGCCCCCGGATCAGAACCAGCACCCAACCCAGCGGACCGATCCACCGATAGGGCGGCTCGGTCCCCGGATGCCAGTCCGGGATCACGCCCGCCCCTCGTATTTGCGCACATAGAACCCGCGATGGCGGGCGCTCATCGCCTGCGTGTCCATCAACAGGCAGACATCGGTCGTGTTGAAGGCCCGGTCGACAAAAACCCCTTCGCCGACGAAGCCGCCCAGCCTGAGGTAGGCCTTGATCAGCGCGGGCATGGCGACCATCGCCGCCCGCCGGTCCAGCGCCTCGGGCGGCAAAAGGCCCAGCGCCTGATCCTGCCGCGACCGGACCCGCAGTGCGGGCGGCGCCAGATGGTGATGATGCAGCCACGACAGCGGCAGCCGCAGCGCGTCCGGATCGGTACCGTGGAACGAGGCGACGCCGAACAAGAGATCGATCCCGTGATCCAGCACGTAATCGGCCAGCCCGTTCCACAAAAGGAACATGCCCGCCCCGCCCCGCTGGCTGACGTCGACGCAGGACCGGCCCAGCTCCAGTGCCCGCCGGCCACTCTGGCGCAACGCCGTCAGGTCATATTCGCTGTCGCAGTAATAGCGCCCGAACGCCTCGGCCTGATCCTGCCGCAGCAGACGGTAGGCCCCGACCACATGGTCATGCGCCGCCGGATCGCGGGTCGTGTCGACCAGCAGCAGATGATCGGCCACTGCGTCAAACTCGTCGCGTTCCAGCCGCGCCGCATGGTCAACCAGCGGCCCGTCGCCGCCCAGTTCCTCGACAAAGACCAGATAGCGCAGCCGCTCGGCTCCGCGCAGGTCATCCTCGCTTCGGGCCAACCTGACCTGAAACTGTGTCGTCTCGGCGCTGTCGTTCATGCCTGCCTGTTCACCGGCCATCCCGCCCCGGTTTTACGGTTGCCTCCGGCCATTTGCAACGGATCAGCCGCCGCCGGTCTGCCCCCGGACCCCAGCCCCATTTTCTGTCAAGAAATATCCCGGGGGAACCGCCCGCAAGGGCGGTGGGGGCAGCGCCCCCTTGACGCGGTCGCCCCCCAAAACCAAACCCGCCGGTTGACACACGCACCGGTTGCGTTAACCATTGCTTAACAGCCTATGACAGATGCTGCCCGCCATCCAGTGCCACCAGTTCCAGTCCGACACGGGTTCCGTCGATCACCACCTTGCCCCGATGCTCGAAATTGACCGTGACCTTCATGCCGACCCGCGACTGCACCTGCCCGATGCCCCACGTTGGTTCGCCCGGATGGCGCACCAGCATGCCGGGTTCCAGAAACCCATTCACCCTCATTCCCCCCTGTACGGACCCGACATGGACCTGACCGATCTGGCCGACGACACCGGCGGCGACATTGCCGCACTCCTCGGCTCGCGCATCTGCCACGACCTTATCAGCCCCCTGGGCGCCATCGGCAATGGGGTAGAGCTTTTGACCATGTCAGGCGCCGACCTTGGCCCCGAACTGCAGCTGATTGCCGAAAGCGTGCAGGCGGCCAGCGCCCGCATCCGCTTTTTCCGCGTCGCCTTTGGCGCGGCGGGTCCCGGCCAGCGCCTTGGCCGGGCCGAGGTTCTGGCGACGCTCACCGATCTTGGCCGGGGCGGGCGGATTGCCTATGACTGGCAGGTGGCGGGCGATCCGCCGCGCGATCTGGTCAAGCTGGCCTTCCTGGCGCTTCTCTGCCTTGAAAGCGCAATGATCCGCGGCGGCCAGTTGACCGTGACCGAAAGCGGCGGCGACTGGCGGATCATCGCCATGGGCGAGCGTCTGAAACAGGACGATAGCCTCTGGTCGCGGCTGCGCGGTCGTCCCGACGACAGCCGCCTGCCTGCCGCCCAGGTGCAATTCGCCCTGATCGACCATGCCGCCCGCCGCGCCGGCCGCACGCTGCGGATCGGCATGGGGGACGGCACGATCACCATCGGCTTCTGATGGACATATTGTTTCAATATTGAGAATCGAAACGAACAATAATTTCCACGCCATCTTGCGCCGCGCCGCAGCATCCGCTATGCTGCACCGCAGACAAATAGGGGGCGTCGATGCTGGACAATCAGCCGCGCGGAACGATCTGTATCGAGGATCTGGAAATCGGCATGGTCCGCCACCTGCAAAAACAGGTCACCGACCGCGATATCGAACTTTTTGCCGAAGTGTCGACCGACCGTAACCCCGTGCATCTGGACGAAACCTATGCCCGCCAGACGATTTTCGAGGGCCGCATCGCCCATGGCATGCTGACCGCCGGGCTGATCTCGGCCGTCATCGGCGAACAGCTGCCCGGCCATGGCACCGTCTATCTGGGCCAGTCGCTGAAATTCCTGGCCCCTGTCCGCCCCGGCGACATGGTCCGGGCCGAGGTCAAGGTCCTGGCGATCGACCATGCAAAGCGCCGCGTGACCCTTGAAACCCACTGCGCGGTGGGCGATACGGTCGTCCTTAGGGGCGAGGCGCTGGTACTGGCGCCCAGCCGCAAGTTCGACTGATAGGGGCGGTGCATCCGCCGACGGGGCCGATGCGCACGCATTCAGACTGGAGCGGACTTCTTTTTGCCGACCGGGGCGCCTCGGTCGCCATGGGAAATTTCGACGGGGTGCATCGCGGCCATCAGGCAGTGATCGACCTGGCCCGCCGCCCCGGACTGCCCCTGGGCATTCTGACCTTTGAACCCCACCCGCGCGAGTATTTCGCCCCCGCCGCCCCGCCCTTTCGCCTGATGAATGCCGAAGCACGCGCCCACCGGCTGGAAAAACTGGGGGTCGATCAGCTTTACGAACTGCCGTTCGACGCCCGTCTTGCCGGGATGGGCGCCGAAGACTTCGTGGATCAGGTTCTGGTCCAGGGCCTGGGCGTCGCCCATGTCACGGTCGGCGCCGACTTCTGTTTCGGCAAGGGCCGCAGCGGCAACGTGGCCACGCTTTGCGATCTGGGCGCCCGCCTGGGCTTCGGCGTCACGGTCACGGACCTGATCCGCTTTGACGGCGCCGACATCTCCTCGACCAACATCCGCGCCGCACTGGCCGACGGCCGCCCCCGCGACGCCGCCGCCATGCTCGGCCACTGGCACCGGATCGAGGGCGAGGTGGTCCATGGCGACAAACGCGGCCGGACGCTGAACTTTCCGACCGCGAACATGTGGATCGACGGGCTGCATCCGCCCCGCTTCGGCGTCTATGCCGTCAAGGTCGATATACTGACCGGCCCCGATCGCGGCAGCTATGGCGGGGCCGCGAACCTGGGCATCCGCCCGATGTTCGAAGGGCCAAGGCCGAACCTTGAGAGCTTCCTTTTCGATTTCGCGGGCGATCTTTACGGCCAGCACCTGTCGGTCGCGCTGGTCGACTATCTGCGCCCCGAGATGACATTCGACGGCCTGCCCGCCCTGACCGCCCAGATGGCGGAGGATTGCAGCCGGGCAAGGGCGATCCTGGCGGGGCTGTGATTGTCTGGGGCGCAGGGCGCGCCACCTGGCGGTCAGCCTATTGAGATAGTTATTCAGCGTGACAGAATCAGAGTGCCTCGCAAGCATCAAGCGCGGCAGGATAAATTAACTACGTCCGCCGTCGACGCATATAGAATGCACGCAATGCAGACTTGGACTACAAAGAAAATAATTCAAGTTCGAAACTTCCAGCCCGAGCTCTACCCAGTCACCTTACAAAAACCACAGAAGGCGGGACATGGAAATTAAGCTCTACCAAGCTTTAATACTCCTGGTGGCTATTTTATGGGCCGCGGCGGTTATATTTTTCAAATTTCCGCACAATTTAATAGCCAATATGGCCGGTCACTTCTATATATCGTGGCTATCTATCGCCACCACGCCACTTGCCGCCTCTATCATTCATATAATCTCATCAAATTTTATGTCCGACGCTCGCTTTGATACTAAAAAAGAAGAAGACAAAGAACGCGAAAAAGAAACAAAAAAGAATGAAGAGGACGCCATCAAAGCCGCATCTGTCGTCACGTCATCAGAGAGAATGCGATATTACAAGTTTTTCCGCGACGAGATAAGGCGGGAAGATGAAATAACCCATCAGAGGTTGACCTGGGGCCTGACATTTCAGGGATTCGCAATAAGCGCCATGGCAATCCTACTAAATGCAAAGGAAGAAAGCGGTGGATGGCTGTCACTGCTTCGCTTACTTGCACTGTGCGCAGTAGGTGTGATTGGACTTGCCATGGCAGTCAGTACATACGTCGGTGTCTGGGCATCTCGAGAGTCCATAAAAAACTGCGTTCAGAAATGGAACAACAGGAATAAGGTGTGGAACTTATATCCAGGGCTGCTGCCTCAACCGGTCGGCCAGATTCACGCTTTTTTTGCAGGACAGGAGTATGCAGTTAACATACCACGGATATTCATATTTTCCTGGGGCGCTTACCTGACACTACTATGGTTTATTATGATCAACATAGTACTCGAAAGCCGGAGCAATCCGACGGTTATCAACGATTTGGCCAGCCTTCTGTCAGCGCTTCACTCAGCCGCACAGGCATTCATGCAACACGGCCCATAGGGACCTTTTGTGAAACTCTCACAGCGACCAACCACCCCTCTCGGACAATTGGATCACTGCGATCGGCCGCCTTGATGTCGCAGCCGTCCCGGCGATCATATCCCCTTCCCTTTTCTCCGCCGCGCGGGCAGGGTCGCGCGATGAGTACCCCGCCGCTTCGCCCCGCTTTCTGGACCCTGCCCCTGTCGCGCCTGACCACCGCCGAATGGGAGGCGCTGTGTGACGGCTGCGGCAAATGCTGCCTGAACAAGCTGGAGGATGCAGACACCGGCGAGGTCTTTTTCACCAATGTCGCCTGCCGCCTTCTGGATGGCGAGACATGCCGTTGCAGCCATTACCAGACCCGGCGGACCTATGTGCCCGAATGTGTCGTCCTCAGCCGCAAGAACCTGGACAAGATCTCCTACTGGATGCCCGCGACCTGCGCCTATCGCCTCCGCGCGGAAGGCAAGCCGCTTCACGATTGGCACCCGCTGATCTCGGGCGATGCCGAGGCAATCCACCGCGCCGGGCAGTCGGTGCGGGGGCGCACCGTGTCGGAATTCGAGGTGCCCGAGGAGGATTGGGAAGATCACATTATCGAGGAGCCGTGATGCAGTTCGCCTCTGACAATACCTCTGGTGCAGCACCCCGGATCATGGCGGCCCTTGCCGAAGCGAATGCAGGCTATGCGCCGTCCTATGGCAGCGATGCGCTGACGACCCGTGTCCGCGACAAGGTGCGGCAGCTCTTCCAGGCGCCGCAAGCCGAGGTCTTTCTGGTGCCGACCGGAACCGCGGCCAATGCCCTGTCGGCAGCCCTTCTTTGCCCGCAATGGGGGGCGATCTATTGCCATGACGCCGCCCATGTCGAGGTGGACGAATGCGGCGCGCCCGAGTTCTTCATCGGTGGTGGCAGGACAGCGCCGGTGGCCGGGGCCCATGGCAAGATCACGGCCGAAGGGTTACAGGCGCGGATGGCGCAGACCCCCGAGGGCGACGTCCATCATGTCCAGCATGGCATGCTGACCCTGACCAACCTGACCGAGGCCGGAACCGCCTATAGCCCCGCCGAAATCGCCACCCTGACCGCCATCGCCCGGGCGGCGGGCATGGCCAGCCACCTGGACGGGTCCCGCCTGGCCAATGCGCTGGTCGCGACCGGCGCCAGCCCCGCCGACATGACCTGGCGGGCAGGGGTCGATGTCCTGTCGCTGGGCGCCACCAAGAACGGCTGCCTGGGGGTCGAGGCGGTGGTGCTGTTCGACCCCGCCCGCGCATGGGAACTGCAGTTGCGCCGCAAACGGGCGGGGCATCTGATCTCAAAGCACCGGTTCCTGGCCGCCCAGATGCTGGCCTGGCTAGAGGATGGCCTGTGGCTGACCCTGGCGGCGCAGGCCAACCGCATGGCCGCGCGACTGGCGGCGGGCATTGCGGCCCTGCCCCATGCGGCGCTTGTCCATCCCTGTCAGGGCAACATCCTTTTCGCCACCCTGCCCCGCGCCACCCATGCAGGCGCGATGGCGGCCGGGGCCTATTACTATCTTTGCCAGCAGGACCGAGAGCCCGACGGACCGGGCGATGCGCCCCTTATGGCCCGGTTCGTCTGCAGCTGGTCAACGACCGAGGCGGATGTAGATGCGCTGCTGGCGGCGCTGCGGTAGATCGGAAGCGGTCGACCGGACTTGCGCCCCCGCCAAAGCCCGGGGCACGTGACCCGGCCCGGGAAAGGGGCCCCCAAAGTCCGTGGCCGACACTCGTCGGCACAACCCTTTGCCTCAGCGCCCCTCGCCCCGCTCGTCCGGGTCGAGCGCCGGGTTGTTCTGGATGCGCGAGGGTTCGACCGGTCCTGTCAGGGGTTCCGGCAGCCCGGTGCCGCCTGCATCCCCGTTGCCCGGCGCAGCCTCGGGGCGCGACAGGCGCACGGTCTGATAGCCAAAGGGCATCTCGATCCCCGCCCTGTGGAACCGATCCAGAATCTTGTGCCACATCTCGGTCACCACATCGGCCTTCAGATTCAGGTCCGACAGGATGGCGCGAATCTCGAAATTGATCCCCTGCGGTCCGACCCCGGTCAGGCAGACGGCGGGCGCCGGGTCGATCAGCACCAGAGGCTCCTCTTCGACCACATCATGCAGGATCGCCGCGACCGCCCGCGTGTCGCTGCCCATCGCCACCGTCACCGGCACCACCGCGCGGCCCCGCAGGCTGTCCCGCGTCCAGTTGGTGACGACACCGGAAATGAACTGCGCATTCGGCACGATCACTTCGGTCTGGTCGCCGGTGAGTATCCGGGTCGAGCGGACCGAGATGGCGGTCACATTGCCGATCTTGTCGCCGACCTCGACCAGATCGCCCTCGCTGATCGGCCGTTCGATCAAAAGGATGATGCCCGAGATGAAGTTCTGGACGATATTCTGCAGGCCAAAGCCGATCCCGACCGACAGGGCCCCGGCAACGATGGCCAAAGACGAAAGGTCGATCCCGGCGGCATTGACCGCAACCAGACCGGACAGCAAAAGGCCAAGATAGCCCGTGCCCGCGACCATCGCATTCTGCGCGCCCTTGTCCAGCCGGGTGCGTGGCAACAGCGAGGAACGCATCGCCCCCTGCACCAGCCGCGTCACCATGTACCCCAGGGCAAAGACGGCAAAAAGCGTCGCCACCGCCACCGGCGACACTTGCGCGCCGCCCAGATTGAAACCGGCGTTGAACCGGGTCCAGGCATCGGTCAGCAGCGCAGGCCGCACCCCCCACAGGATCAGGAAGGCCGGCACTGCCAGCGCGATCAGCAGATAAAGCGTCAGGACCGGGATCAGCGCCTCGCGCCCCTCGTCGCCCGATCGCGTCACCTCGATATAGACATCGGTCAGGAACCGCTGCAGCAGGATGATCGTGCCGATCAGCGCCGCCGACAGGGCCATCGGCCAGATCAGCGCATTGGCCGCCGCCACATAGCCGATCAGCGCCAGGATCGGGGCGATCAGGGCGACGATGGCCATCAGCGTGCCGCCCGCCTTGATCACCCGGTTGCGAAAGGCCCGCGCCTCGCCGACCACGACCGTCTCGTTCCGTCCGGCACGGCGCAACAGAAGGCCAAGCCGCAGCACGAAGATCGCGACAATACAGGCGACCGGCGCCAGCCAGACCGACTGCGCCGCCTGTGACAGCGGCGGGCGGACATCGGTGGTAAAGGCCTGGCGCAGCCCTTCCAGCGCCAGCATCAGCCCGATCATCCGCACATGGAACCGCGCCTCGGCGGGCCGGTCGGTCAGGCCCAGCGCCTCGACCCGGTGTTGATCGGGGAAAAGCCAGTGCGCCAGCCAGCGGGCGCTGAAAAAGGTCAGCGCGGCCCAGGGAAGCGCGCTGAGCAGCGCCTCCAGCCGTGGCCCTGTCATGCCAGATGCCAGGATCGCCCGGACCAACAACTCCATGCCGCCCGCCGGAACCAGGATCTGCCCCAGCGACACCAGGGACGAGACGATCCCCCGCCCGCGCATGGTCGCGTTCTTCATCAGCCGGTCGGCGAACCGTTCCATGAAGGCAGGGCCACGCCACATCAGGAAAAAGGCCAGCGCCAGATAGATACCGATCAGCGGCAGGTTGTTGCGCATCGACAGGCGGCGGACCGGATTGTCCCAGGCGCCCGCCACCTCGCCCGCCAGGGTCTTGCCGCCCTGGGTCAGAACCGCGACAGCCGAGGGCCAGTTCAGCGGATTGGCCGGCGATGGCATCAGCTTCAGCAACGCATCGGCCTGCCGGTCGCTGATCAGCGTGTCGATCTGGCGGATCAGCCCCTCGGCCCGGCTAAAGGCCTCGACCGCCGCCAGACCCGGCGCCTGCAGACGCGACAATTGTTCGTTCAGCGCGATCCGCCGCGACGCGGTTCCCGGCGCCTCGACCGCCCCGTCGGCAGGCGGCGTGCCCAGCGCCTTCAGCTGGCCGCGCACTGTGTCGATCTGGGCATCGTTGGCGCTGCGGGCCGTGTCGAACTGGCCGCGCCAGTTGGCGATCCGCGCCCGCATATCCTCCATCGCCTTGGTCGAGGCGCGACCGGCGGCGATCACTTCTTCGGCGGTGGCCGCATCCTTTTCCCATTGGGCGTAATTGACCGTCGTGCCCGCCTGCTGGGCCAGCACAACGCTGGCGCTGATCGCCAGCACCAAGGCCAGAAGGGCTGAGCGCAGCCTGCCCATCAATCCTGATAGACTTCGGGCAGGTCGCGCGGCGCGCGGTCCAGCCAGTCGGGCACCGGCAGGCCCTTGGCCCGCAGGAAATCGGGGTTAAAGAGCTTTGACTGATAGCGGTTGCCATAGTCGCACAGGATGGTGACGATCGTATGGCCCGGCCCCATGACCCGCGCCATGCGGATGGCACCTGCGACATTGATGCCGGTCGATCCGCCCAGGCACAGGCCCTCGTCGGTCAGCAGGTCAAAGACGATCGGCAGCGCCTCGCTGTCGGGGATGCGGAAGGACATGTCGGGGGTGATCCCCTCCAGGTTCGCGGTGATGCGCGACTGGCCGATGCCTTCGGTAATCGAATTGCCCTCGGCCTTCAGAGTGCCGGTCGTGTAGAAGGAATGCAACGACGCCCCTTCGGGGTCTGCCAGCGCGATCTTGACGCCCCTGGGCTGCAGCGCCATCGCCACGCCCGCCAGCGTCCCCCCCGACCCGACCGAGGCGACGAACCCGTCGACCTTGCCGCCGGTCTGGTCCCAGATTTCCGGCCCGGTGGTTTCGACATGGGCCTGACGGTTGGCGACATTGTCGAACTGATTGGCCCAGATCGCACCATTCGGTTCGCTTTGTGCCAGCGCCTCGGCCAAGCGGCCGGAATAGCGCACGTAATTGTTGGGGTTCGAATAGGGCGCGGCCGGAACCTGCACCAGTTCGGCGCCTGCCAGCCGCAGCATGTCCTTCTTTTCCTGGCTTTGGGTTTCAGGAATGACGATGACCGTCTTGAACCCCATCGAGGCGCCGACCAGCGCCAGCCCGATGCCGGTATTCCCCGCCGTGCCTTCGACAATCGTGCCGCCCGGCTTCAGCTGCCCGCGCGCCACCGCATCACGTATGATGTAAAGCGCCGCCCGGTCCTTGACCGACTGGCCGGGGTTCAGGAATTCCGCCTTGCCCAGAATCTCGCATCCGGTCAGCGCGCTGGCCTTTTTCAGGCGGATCAGCGGGGTGTTGCCCACCGCATTGGCCAGATCGCTGTAGATATGCATGACAGGTCCTCAAAGGTGATATGCCTTCCTAGGACGCGGCGCGGCGGACCTCAAGCCCCGCCGCCCCGATCCGCCCGCGCCTCGGCCATCAGCCGCGGGCGTTCGCGCTCCAGCCAATAGGCGATGATGATCAGGGGGGCAGCATCCGCCTCGCCGGTCCGCACCATGTCCATCAGCTGCGAAAAGGGGATGACATGGCTTCGGATATCCTCATCCTCGGCCAGAAGGCCGCCCAGACCGGCGGCATTGTCAGGCAGATCGGTCAGGCCGACGAAGGAATAGATATATTCGCCCTTGGCCGCCGGCGACGGGTAATAGCTTGGCCCCTCCAAAAGCGTGCGGATCGTCAGGCCTGCCTCTTCCCGCGCCTCGCGCAGCGCGGCCTCGGCGGGGGTCTCGCCACCATCGACCCGGCCCGCGACCGCCTCGATCAGCCAGGGATTGGCGTCACCGCGTGCCTGCGCGCCCGACCGGAACTGTTCGATCACCATCACCCGGTCGCGCAAAGGGTCATAAGGCAAGAGAACCGAGGCATCGCCCGAGATGAAGACCGCCCGGTTGACCACCGGACTCATCCCGCCGTCAAAGCGCCGGAACGACAGGTCCCGCTCCTCGACCGCGAAATAATTGGCATAGGGGTGGGTCAGGCGGGCCACCCGGACATCCCCCGGGCCGGGCAGATGACGCACATGCGCCGTATCAGGCCGCAGCAAAGAGGCGCGGGCACGGGCGCCGCCCCGTACCAGAAGCTGTGTCATGCGCCGCCGCAGCATCTCGGGCGGACTTTGCGGAAAATGGCTCATCACATCTTCTGCGGTGCAGGTCACCGTGTCGGCCCAGCGCGCCCGCCAGGCGGCAAAATCCCAACCGCCACCCTCTGCCGCCGCCCGCCCGGCCACCGGCAGATGGACCAAAGCAGAACAGGTCTGGCCATCGGCCAGCCTGACCGCCATGTCGCGCAGGCCATAGCCGCGCGCCGCCGCATAATATTCCAGCCGCGCCAGCGCCCCGTCCGGCAGGTCGCGAACCAAAAGTCCCGCCACACCCGCCTCACCGGGCAGCACTGCCGCCATCGGCTGGCCCGCGAATGCATGAAGGTCATGATCCGGCAACAGCGCCGGAACCGCCGCCTGTTCAGCCCCCAGAACCACCGCACGCAGGGGCGCATGGCACTGGGTGCCGTAAAAGAAAACCGCCGTCACACTGCAACCCCGCTGTCACGCGCTATACCTCAGCGCCAGCGTCGGTTGGCCCATTCCGCCAGACAGCCCGCAAGCGCACCGCCGAGCAAGAGCACGGCCAGCACGTCGGGCACAAACAGTTTTCCGACAAAATCTACGCCAAGAGAGACAATACCGATCACTGCCTCCATCGGGCTGTGATATTCGCGGCGAAAGGCCAGCACCAGCATCTCTTCGGTCGAGAAAATGAAGAGCGCATAGAGCAGCATCACCAGCGCCGTCTTCAGCCCGCCATTGGCGGATTCGACATAGCCACGGCCGACCGACCGGCCCATGACCCGCCAGCCGCACAAAAGCCCGATGATCGCCGACACCGGGCTGAAGAGGCCGAACTGGGTGCCCTCGGGCATATGGGGCTTGAAGACCTCGGCGGTGAAAAAGGCGACCAGCGCAAAGGCGACGGCGGAAAAGAGTTTGGCGGCGGTGGGCATGTCAGGGGCCGGGCCTTTCCATGGTGATCTGCGTCACGTCACAATTGCCGAAACGAAAGGCCCCGGCGCAAGAGGTCAGATAGAAATTCCACATCCGCCGGAACCTGTCGTCAAAGCCAAGGCGCGCCACCTCGTCCCAGCGGCTGTTGAACGTCTCATACCACCGGCGCAGCGTCTGGCTATAGCTTTCACCGAATTCGAACGATCCGACCAGCCCCAGCCCCGCCCTGCGGATTTCGGCCCTCAGCGCGGCGGGCGACGGAAGCATGCCGCCCGGAAAGATGTATTTCTGAATGAAATCAACGCTTTTCCGGTATACTTCAAAGCGCGGGTTCTGCAGGGTGATGATCTGCAACGTCGCCCGTCGCCCCGGCTTCAGCGCCGCGCAGACACGGTTGAAATAGACGGGCCAGTATTTTTCACCCACCGCTTCGAACATTTCGATCGAGGCGATCCCGTCATAGAGCCCCTTTTCGTCGCGGTAATCCTGCAGGCGGATATCGACCCGGTCCGACAGGCCAGCCCGTCGCATCCGCTCGACCGCAAAGTCATGTTGGGCGCGGCTGATCGTCAGGCCGGTGACGCGCAGCCCGCGCTGACCGGCGGCATATTCGGCAAAACCGCCCCAGCCGCAGCCGATTTCCAACAGGTGATCGCCGGGCCGGGCGCCGATCCGGTCGACGAGCGAGGCATATTTCGCGGTCTGCGCCGTCTCCAGTCTTTCCTGGCCCGTGGTGAACAGGGCCGAGGAATAGGTCATCGTCTGATCCAGCCACAGGCGATAGAAATCATTCCCAAGATCATAGTGATAGGCGATGTTCTTTCTGGCCTGGGCCCGGCTGTTCGAATTCATCCAGTGGCGCAGCCGTTCGACAGCACGCAACAGGCCCAGCCCCGGAAATCCGTCGTAGACACTGTCATTGCCGTCATGAATAAGGTCCATGAAGGCCTGCAGGTCCGGGGTCGACCAGCCCCCGTCCAGATAGGCTTCGGAAAAGCCCAGATCCCCTTCGCGGATCAGCCGGGCAAAGACGTCCGGGTCATGGACATGGATTTCAGCCGCCTGCCCGGGCTCCCTGCCCTCTGCCCGGAACCGGCGCCCGTCGGCCAGCACAAAATCCAGCCGCCCGCGTCGCAGCCCCTGCGCGATCTGAAAGACCTGCGCGAAATAGCGTGGCAACGCCTCCTCGGCCTCTATCGTTGTCAGAATGGACATGTCTCACCCCCCGGCTGGCGCAAGATTAGCGCAGGAGTTTTGCGCCCGGCAACGGTTTCATGACGGGCCGGAAGTGCGAAAGCGGGCAAAGGCCTCCAGCGCCCGCGTCCGCCCCAGGGCCAACGGAATGACCGGCGCGCGGCGCAGCGCCTCTCCCGCCGCCCATGCGCGGGGGGCTGCCGACAGAAAGGCGGTCGTCGCCTCGGCCCCCAGATAGCGGCGCCGGTAGGTCCCGTCCGGGTCGAAGCGCGCCGCCTGCGTGTCGGGGTTGAAGATGCGGAAATAGGGTGCGGCATCGGGGCCCGAGCCCGCCACCCATTGCCAGTTCATCGCATTGGCGGCAGGGTCCCAGTCGGTGAGGCAATCGGCGAACCAGGCCAGACCGACCCGCCAGTCGGTCAGAAGATGCTTGGTCAGGAACGAGGCGGCGATCATCCGCACCCTATTGTGCATCCGCCCGGTCAGCCAAAGCTCGCGCATCCCGGCGTCGACAAGATCGATCCCGGTCTGGCCGCGCCGCCAGCGGTCGGCCTGATCCCCGTCGCCCTGCCAGGGAAAGGCGTCCCAGCCACCGCGCCAGCTGGTCAGGGCCAGATCGGGGCGATGGGCCATCTGGTGCCAGGCAAAGTCGCGCCAGGCGAGTTCGGAAAGGAACTTGGCGATCCCCACCCCGCTGGCCCCCGCAGCCTCGACCCGCAGAGCCGCGTGCCAGATGCGCAGGGGCGAGACTTCGCCCCAGGCCAAAGCGTCCGACAGGCCCGATGTCGCCGCCAGGTCGGGCCGGTCGCGGCCCTGTTCATAGCGGGCGACGTGCCGGTCCAGAAACCGGTCCAGGCGCGCCAGCGCCGCTGCCTCGCCCGGCTCGACATGGGCGCCGACCGCCGCCGCCCCGGCGCGCATGGCACGCTCCATCTGCCAGTCCGCCAGCCGGTCGCCGGGCAGGTCGTCCGCCCCCGCCCAGCCGCGCAGCAAGGGTGGCGGAGGCAGGGGCACATCCGTCACCCCGGCCCGCAGACGCTGCCAAAAGGGGGTAAAGACCTGATAGGGCTGCCCGGCCCCGGTCAGAAGCCGCGCGGGCTCATGCAAAAGCGCCCCGGCAAAGGACCGCGCCTGAAGCCCGGCGCCCCGCGCCCAGCCCTTGACCGCGCGGTCGCGGGCGATATGGGCAGGTTCGTAATAGCGCGTCCAATGGATGTCGCGCGCGCCGGTCCGCGCCACCAGATCGGTCAGGACCGCCAGCGCCAGACCCCGGCGCAGGATCAGCGTCAGGCCCCGCGCCGCCAGCGCGAATTGAAGGGCCGCGACGGACCGGCCCAGCCGCAGGCGGGCGGCGGCGCCCAACGTCTCGACCGTTTCGTCATGGATGAAGACCGGCAGAACCGGTCGCCCCCCGGCAGCGGCGGCGATCAGCGCCGGGTGGTCATCCAGCCGCAGGTCGCGGCGGAACCACAGGATCACGGGGGGCATAGCGCCGCTCATGCCCCGATCTTTACAAAACCCGGTCCAGCGCGGCAATCAGGCGCGACACATCCTCGGGCGAGGTGTAATGGACCATCGACAGGCGCAGGACGCCCCGGTCCAGATCGACGCCCATGGCGGTCAGGGGACGCACGGCATAGAAATCCCCCGCCCAGCAATTGATCCCGTGACCCGCCAGCGCTGCTGCCACCGGCTCGGCCGCGCGGTCCAGTGCCACGGCGACGGTTGGTGCCCGGCGGGCCGCATCGCGCGGGCCGATCAGCCGCAGGTCATTGCGGGCAGCCAGATAGTCCAAGAGCGGCTGGCAGACCGCCACCTCCTGCGCGCGCATCAGATCATGCACTGCCGCCGCCCGCCGCGCCGGGTTTGCATCGGCCGGAAAGTGATAGGCATGCAGCGCGTCGAAATAATCGGCGATCCCGGCACAGGCCGCCACCTGCGCATGATCCGGCCCGGCGGGGGTAAAGCGTTTGTAAAGAGTATCGCCATTGAACCAGTGACCCTGATTGGGCAGGCGCATCCCCAGGCTTTCGCGGATCACCATCAGCCCCTGATGGGGGCCGTAAACCTTGTAGGCCGACAAGAGATAAATGTCGGTGCCCAAGGCCCCCACATCCGGCAGACCGTGGGGGGCATAGCTGACGCCGTCAACGCAGGTCACCGCCCCCGCCGCATGGGCCATCGCGACGATCTCGGCCACCGGATTGATCTCGGCCACCACGTTCGAGCAATGGGGAAAGGCCACCAGCCCCACCTTGCCATCGGCCAGAAGCACCGCCAGCCGCGCCGGGTCCAGATGGCCGGTCGCAGGGTCGATCTGCCATTCCCGAACCTCGATCCCCTCCTCGGCCAGCCGCCGCCAGGGGCCGGAATTGGCCTCGTGATCCTGATTGGTCACCACGATCGCCTGCCCGGGCTGCAGCCAGCGGAGAAAGGCCTGCGCCAGCACATAGGTATTGGCGGTGGTCGAGGGGCCGAAAGAGAGTTCGTGCCGCCCAACCCCCATCATCGCCGCCAGCCGCGTGCGCGCCTCGTCCATTTCCGACCCGCCCGCCTCTGCGGCCGCATAGGGCGCATAGGGCTGCACCTTGCGTTCACGGTAAAACCGGCTCAGCCGGTCGATGACCTGCCCGCAGGCGTATGATCCGCCCGCATTTTCGAAAAACGCCTTGTCGGCCAATCCAGCCTGCGAAAAAGCCGGGAACTGCGCCCGTACAAACGTCAAATCAAGCGTCACGCCCATCCCCCTTCGGCTCTACCGATTGATGAGCAACGTAAGGGAAGGTGCCAGAAATGCTTGCCTTATTGCGACCTTTGCCTATGGTCAGGGCCGGGGACTGTATGGGCTGACATGGCCGGGGCTGCGATCATCGGACCGGAACGACCACTCCGCTTCGCGATTTCGCTGGCGACCGGCGAGGTTTTGCCGAAATTCCGCGCACCTCCCCGCAAAGCCCGTCAAACCGCCGCGCTTGACCACCGGACCGCTTGCAACCCCGCAGGGGCGGCGCTTAGCTGTGCGCCGGATTGCCCCCCGCAACGCACCGGTCGCGGCACACCACTCATGGAGGCGTAATGAAATATTCACTCGTACTCGCGTCGGCCCTGGCCGCGCTTTCCCTTGGTCAGCCGCTCCGCGCCGCCGATCCCGAACTGATGGTCCTGGACTGGGCGGGGTTCGAAGTCGAAGGCCTTTTCCAGGCCTATAAGGACAAGAACGGCGACAGCCCGACCTATACATTCTATGGCTCGGACGACGAAGCGTTCCAGAAAGTCTCGTCCGGCTTCAAGGCCGATGTCGTTCATCCCTGTTCGCAGATCGTGCCGAAATACCGCGAAGCCGGGCTGATCGAACCCTGGGATGTATCGAAGATCCCCGAATTCGCCAACCTTGACCCCAAGCTTCTGAATTCGTCTGCCTTCCAGGATGACGGCGGCGTCTGGTTCCTGCCCACCGACTGGGGCGTCACCGCCATCGCCTATAATACCGAAGAAGTCCCGGCCGAGGATGTGACCTCGCTTCAGGTCTTCAAGGACCCGAAATATGCGGGCCGCATCTCGCTGCCGAACTCGGCCGTGGATGTCTGGGCGCTGGCCTATCTTGCGACCGGCGTCACCGACTGGACCAATGCCACCGACGAACAGTTTGCCGCCGCCGCCGCCTGGCTGCGCGAAGTGCATCCGAATGTGCGCTCCTACTGGAACGACCCGGCGGAAATGGCGCAGATCATGGCCTCGGGCGAGGTGCTGGTCGCCTGGTCCTGGAACGACGGTGTCAACTATCTGAAAAAGGACAATTATCCCGTCGGCTTCCAGCGCGCGCCCAAGGAGGGCATCTCGACCTGGTTCTGCGGCATGGTCAACATGAAGGACGCGCCCGGCAAGGAAGACAAGGCCTATGACTTCATGAACAGCTGGCTGCGCCCCGAGGCGGTGCCTGCCCTGATCGACGCGATCGGCTATGGCCATTCCAACGTCAAGGGCATGGCCGCCATGGACCAGAAGGTGCTGGAGGATGCAGGTCTGGGCGCCATCACCGTGCCGACGCTTGCGCAGGTTCCGACCTCGATCGAAATGACCCAGCGGATGCTGGACGAATTTGAAAAGATCAAAGCCGGCTTCTGATCCGGTCTGACAGGCTGACGCCGCCCCTGATCTTCGGGGGCGGCGTTTTCTTTGGCCCATTCGCTGGCACCGCACCGCTTGTGATCAGCGCCCCATGACTTTATGTCTGGCAGCCGAACGGACCGGACCCATGGCACGCGACAGAACCGAGGAACAGAAACGCAGCGACTATCTGGTCGATCTGGTCCTGCGTGGTCTGATCGGGCTGGCGCTGGCCCTGCCCTATGGCTGGCGGGTGCCGCTGGTGGGCTGGCTGACAGCGCGGGTGATCGCACCCCTGGCCGGATACCGGCGCCGGGCCGAGGATCATCTGGCGCTGGTCTTTCCCGACTGGCCCGCCGACCGCCGCCGGGCCATAGCCCGCGCCAGTTGCGACAATACCGGGCGGACGCTGATCGAAAACTACTCGACCCCCGCCCTTCTGGCCCGCATGGCCGGAACCAATGTCACCGGCCCCGGCATGGCGGCGCTGGAGGCGGCACGGGCCGGGGGACAGGCGGCGATCCTTGTGTCCGGCCATTTCGGCAATTACGAGGCGGCGCGCGCCGCACTGGTCGGGCGCGGCTTTCAGATCGGCGGCCTTTACCGGCCGATGACCAACGCCTTTTTCAACGATCACTATGTCCGCACGATGGAGGCCTTTGGCGGCCCGGTCTTTCCGCAGGGGCCAAAGGGCACCGCCGGGTTTGTCCGTCATCTGAAGGCGGGCGGGCAGCTTGTCCTGCTCTTTGACCAGCATGTGATCGGCGCCGACCGGTTCGAATTTCTGGGGCGCCAGGTCCGCACCGCCACATCTGCAGCCGAACTGGCGCTGCGCTATGACGCGCTTCTCATTCCCTTTTACGCCACGCGCCAGCCCGACGGCCTCTCGTTTGCGATCGAGCTGGAGGCCCCGGTGCCCCCCAGCGACCCCGCCGCGATGACCCAGGCGCTGAACGACAGCCTGGCTGCGCGGGTCCGCGCACGGCCTGAACAATGGTTCTGGATTCACCGCCGCTGGAAGTGAACATCGCCGGGAAATACCAGCTTGAGCTGGAGTGCGCTCCAGCCCCTATGGTGCCCCGAACCATGAGTCGCGGGGACCTATGACCATCGGAGAACTGGCGCGCAGGACCGTTATGGCGGCCAGATCGACGACATGGCCGAAAGCCTGATCAAATGGGTCTATGGTCGGGTCTATTCCCGCCCCGCGCTGGACCTGAGGACCCGACAGCTTTGCACAATTGCTGCACTGACGGCCCTGGGCGGCCATACGGGACCACAACTTGCTGTCAATATCGAACATTCCCTTGCCGCAGGCGCAACAGAAGCCGAGATCACCGAGGCGATCTGGCAAATGGCCGTCTATGGCGGTATGCCTGCGGCGATAAACGGGCTGAATGTGGCGCGGCAGGTGTTCGAGAACCGCGCGCGCTAGGGGATACGCATGACCGGCCGCCTGCCTGGAACTGTCATTGCGCTGGGCTTTGTCAGCCTGTTCATGGATGTCTCGTCCGAGATGATCCATGCGCTGATGCCGCTGTATCTGACCGGGGTTCTGGGCGCCTCGACCGTCATGGTCGGCTTTTTCGAGGGCGCGGGCGAGGCGCTGACCCAGATCACCAAACTTGCCTCGGGCCTGATGTCGGATCGGATCGGCCGACGAAAGCCGCTGCTTCTGTGGGGGTATGGGCTGGCCGCCCTGACCAAGCCAGTCTTTGCACTGGCCGGATCGGTGCCGGTGGCACTGGCGGCCCGGCTGACCGACCGTCTGGGCAAGGGGATAAGGGGGGCGCCCCGGGACGCGCTTTTGGCCGATGCGACACCTGTGGCACTGCGGGGCGCCGCCTTTGGCTTGCGTCAAAGCATGGACACGATCGGTGCCTTTGTCGGCCCGCTGCTGGCCATGGCCATCATGGCCCTGTCCGGGGGCAGCATCCGGCTGGTCTTTGCGCTGGCGGTGCTGCCCGCGTTGATCGCGGTCGCCATCCTCTGGCGCGCGGTGGACGAGGTCAGAGGCGCTGCCCCGGCCGATCACGGCAGCCGACGCTTCGGCCGCGACCAGTTGGCAGCCCTTGGCCCCGCCTTCCGCTGGCTGGCGGTGATCGCTGGCCTGATCTCCTTTGCGCGCCTGTCCGAGCCGTTCCTGATCCTGCGCGTCTCGGGCGCAGGACTGCCGACCGGTCTGGCGCCCCTGGTCCTTGTCATCCTCAATCTTGTCTATGCGGCAACCGCCTGGCCCACCGGCCGCCTGTCCGACCGGTTCGGCCGCAGGGGGCTGCTGTTCCTGTCGCTCGGCTTTCTGGGCCTTGCCCATGCAACCCTCTGGCTGCGGGGGGCAGAGGTGACGGCCGCCTTTGCGGGTGTCGGCCTGTGGGGGCTGCATATGGGGTTAAGCCAGGGGCTGATCGCGGCGCTGGTCGCGGACAGCCTGCCCAAAGGGCTGCGCGGCACCGGCTTTGGCATTCTGGCCCTGGTCACCGGCCTTGCGACCCTGGCCGCCAATCTGGCGGCAGGCTGGCTGTGGGCCGTTGCGGGACCTGCCGCGACCTTTGCCCTTGGCCTTCTGGCCACCTGCCTGACGGCCGTGCTGCTGGCGCTGGCGGGACCGTCCCGGTAACGGGGTCAGGCCCGGGACAACCGTTGCAGAAAAACAAGTATGCCGCCGCGTGCCGTGCCGGGGGGCTGCAATCGCGGCGCCCATGACTAGGTTTTGCCCATCCTGCGGCTGGCCGGTTCCGGTTGGTCCGCCAAGACCCATCCGTTCGGCAAGCCAGAGGCCGCATGACCCGTATCGACGACCATCCCCAGCGCTATGCGCTTGTGAACGAACTGCACGCCCGGCCCTTTCCGTCGCTGGATGTGCCCTGCCAGGCCGTTTACCTTGCGATCAAAGAGCCGCTCGGCGCCGCGCGCCGGGACCGCACGCGCGATCTTGCCCATCTGCATGACCTGCTGAACCGCCATGGCGCCGCCATGCCCGGCAACGGGCCGACCCATCATTCGGCGACCATCGGCCGGCACGAGCTGAAATGGGAAAGCCATACCGAATTCGTGACCTATTCGGCCTTTTCGGGCGACCTGTCCGACCGCCCCTTTGACCCGCATTCCGCCGAAGTCTTCCCGGCCGACTGGCTGGACGCCGCCCCCGGCCAGGCGATCGCCGCGGTAATGATCCGCGTCGAACCGATGCCCGAAAACCGGGCCGAGATCGTGCAAAAGGTCGAAAGCTGGCTGGTTCCAGAAAGCCTGGCCTGTTCCATGGTCGTGGACGAAGCGGCGATCATCGCCGGGGATTTCCGCATCGACCCTGCCGGCTACATGCGCTTTGCCGTCTTCGTCCGCCCCGGCACCGGCCAGCGGCGGGTCGGGCGCATCGTCCAGCGCCTGTGCGAGATCGAGACCTATCGCGCCATGTCGATGCTGGGGCTGGAACGCGCCCGGTCGCTGATGGCGCAGATGAACCGCATCGACGAGGAACTGGCAAGCGTCGTCGCCGCCCTGCCCGACGATCACAGCGCCGCCGAGGCGACGCTGCATGACCTTCTGCGCCTGTCGGTCGAGCTGGAGGCGCTGGCCACCCGCCACGGCTTCCGCTTTGGCGCGACCGGCGCCTATGAGGCGATCGTGAACCAGCGGATCGAGGTCCTGCGCGAGACCCGCTTTGACGGGCGCCAGACCTTCGGCGAATTCATGCGCCGCCGCTATGACCCGGCGATGCGGACCGTCAAGGCGGCGGAACGGCGGCTGGAGCAGCTGTTGGAACGCTCGGCCCGGGCGGGTGAACTTCTGTCGACGCGCGTCGATGTCGAACGGTCGGCCCAAAACCAGAAACTGCTGGTCAGCATGGACCGCCGCGCCGATCTGGCGCTGCGCCTGCAACATACGGTCGAAGGCCTGTCGGTGGTGGCGATCAGCTATTATGCCGTCAGCCTGGCGACCTATGCCCTGCTGCCGCTGGCCGAGGCCCTGCACTGGCCGAAAGCCTGGCTGACGGGCGCGCTGGTGCCCCTGGTCATGGGCGCCGTCTGGCTGATGGTGCGTCGCATCCGCAATGCGATGCACTGACGGGCGGTCCAGGGGTCAGTCTGCCGCCCCGTCCCCCCGCCGGATCAGATAGGCCTTTTCGCCCGCCTCGTCGGTGG
>CAZKJZ010000002.1:54270-55334 GCA_964553145.1 uncultured Frigidibacter sp.
GCCGCCCCGTCCCCCCGCCGGATCAGATAGGCCTTTTCGCCCGCCTCGTCGGTGGCTGCCAGCAGCGCGTGCCCTGATGTGGCGCAGAAATGCGGCACGTCGATCCAGCTGGCCGGGTCGGTGGCCAAAAGCCGCAGCACCTGCCCGGGTGCCATCGACAAAAGCCGCTTGCGCGCCTTCAGCACCGGCAAAGGGCACAAGAGGCCGCGCGCATCCAGTTCCATATCCCAGTCCATGGGCCGGGCCTAGCGCAGCGCGCACGGCCTGTCCACGAACAAGTGACCATGCCCCCCGTGACGAGGCGCGTGACGTCCGGCGGCGCCTGCGCTAGGACGGGGCATGTTCGGTTCCATGCTTACAGATGCGGGCTTCGGCCTTGCCGCCCTGATCGCCGTCCTTTCGGGGATGCTGTCGTTCCTCAGCCCTTGCGTGCTGCCTTTGGTGCCGCCCTATCTGGCCTATATGGGCGGAATTTCGATGGGCGAGCTGACGGGCCGCACCGCCCCCCGCCGGTCCGTGCTGCTGCCTGCCCTGTTCTTCGTCCTTGGCCTGTCGACCGTCTTTCTGTTCGTGGGCTTTGCCGCCTCCAGCTTTGGCCGGGCGTTTCTGCCCTGGCTGCCGTGGCTGAACCGGGCCTTCGGGGTCTTGGTCATGGTCCTTGGCCTGCATTTCCTGCATGTGATCCGCATTCCGGCCCTGGACCGCGAAGCGCGGTTCGAGGCGCGGCGGCAGGACGGATCGGCCTTTGGCGCCTATCTTCTGGGCCTGGCCTTTGCCTTTGGCTGGACCCCCTGCATCGGCCCGCAATTGTCGGCAATCCTGTCGCTGGCCATGGCCGAGGCGTCGATGGCGCGCGGCACCGCGCTGCTGGGTCTTTATGCGGCGGGCCTGGGCATTCCTTTCCTGCTGGCCGCCCTCTTCATCACCCGGTCGATGGCGCTGATGAACCGGCTGAAGCCCCATATGGGCCGGATCGAACGGGCGATGGGCGCGCTGCTGCTGCTGGTCGGGCTGGCGCTGGTGACCAACCTTTTCGCGCGCTTTTCCTATTGGTTGCTGGAACT
>CAZKJZ010000003.1:0-53886 GCA_964553145.1 uncultured Frigidibacter sp.
CGACGGTCTTGCCGAGACCGTTGAAGCAGGTGATGCGGTGCCATTCGGTGTCCATCACGCGGTAGCCTTTGTCGTCGCGCATCACGCGACCTTCCGAGAGGCGCGGCCGCGAGGTGGCCAGGGTGAAGTTGGTGATCTTCGTGCCGCTTTGGGTCGAGCGCACTTCGGGCTTCTGACCGATGTTGCCGGCGAGGATGACGATGTTCTGCATGGTAAGCTCCTGTGTTTCCTGTCCCTGGGACCGTCCCTTCGACAAGACCCGGGGAAAGCCTGTCGGCTGAGGCGTGCACGGGTGACGGAACGGCGACCGGAAACCCCCAGAGGGCCGGGGTGGAGCGGGCAGCCCTGAAAGGGCAACACGGCCCGGACTGACGCGGGGTTGCGCGCGTGAGGCCGAGCAGGCTTAGGGGATTGTCAGTCGAAGGGATGGCACCGGGGATAGGAGCAACCAGAGGGCTCTTGCAGAACCCGTCCTTCCTTGCCGAAGCAACAGGTCAGAGGCCTGTTCCAGCGAAACGACCCTGCGGCACAGGCCGACCCGAGCCCCCTGCCCTATCCCGATGGACTCCACGGGAGTTGCGATATTGCGACTGGACGGCTATCCCGGATTGATCATTCAGGACACGAGGGTCAAATGGCTGAATTCAATCTCGAGGCACTGTCGCTCAAGGAACTGCGGCAACTGCACCAGGACCTCGCGAAGGCGATTTCCACCTTCGAGGACCGGCAAAGGTCTGAGGCCCGCGCCAAGCTCGACGCGATCGCCAAAGAGATGGGCTACTCCCTTGCCGACCTCATCGGGGCCGAGGGGAAATCCACCCGTGCGCCAGCTGTGGCAAAGTACCGTCACCCTGAGAACGCGGCACTGACCTGGTCGGGCCGTGGCCGGAAACCGCAGTGGTTCGCAGATCACATCAATGCCGGCAAGGACCCAAGCGCTCTGGCAGTCTGAAAGCAACGCCGTGAAATGCCGGGTCAACCTTAGTTTGACGGCTCGGCCGCAGGAAACTCGAACCCTGCCGCATCGGACTTCGGACCCATCACGCGGGTCGGCAAATTGGGCGCGGGCGCGTGACCTCGCTGATGTGCTCTGACCAAAACGACTTTGCCGCTGCGGTAATGCCGCTCATGTTCGGCAACCCAGTGTTGGATGGGTCCATTCCGCGCGTCTTGTGCCTGGCGCTCGAATTCGAGGCGAGCGGTTCTTTCCGCCATGTGCGCAGCAGCCTGAGGACCGATCCGGATCGTCAGATGTGATTTCTGCGCGCCAAGGACCCAGGACTTTCCGAACTTGCGGGCGGTCTTCGTGTCCTTAGTGGTGAAGGTCTCGGTTTCCGTGGGAATGATCCCGCCCAAGTCCGGCGAAACCAGCATCGCAAAGAGCGCATAGGGAATGAACAGGTCGTACCCAGTTTCAACCTGGTGCACCGTGCGCATCCCGTTGATCATTTCTGGCGACACGTCGTTCAACATGCGGAACTCAACCATGAAACGGCTCTGTTCGACCTCGACGTCGTCATAGTTCAGCTTTCCTGTCGGGGTCCGCTTGACGAGCAAGGCGCAGATCGGATCGACAACGTGCACCCCATCGCGTTTATGGAACATCGTAATGCGCAGGTGGGCCTGGTTTCGATCATCAATGAGATAACCGCGAAGACCGGTGCCTGTCGGTTTGTAGTCGTACTGGGTCACAGGTGAAGCCCGTTCGAAACGCGCAACGCCCAGCTCCCGATCATCGAACTCGACCCAAACGACATCAGCGGGCAGCTTCACCTCCCCAAGGATCGCAATGGCCGGCAGGCCGGTTTCGGCTGCCTGTTTGGCGACAGCATCGTGAAGCGTATCGGCGTAGGCAGCTGCAAGATGATCGAGCAGATACACTTTGGCCTGTTGCAGGGCGTCGATCGCATACGCGCGAAAGCGCGCCAGATCTTCCGACCGCACGAAATGCCATACCAAGTCGTCCTTGGGAGCCGATCTGCCCGCCAAAGATGAACCATATAATGAAATCAATGATTTGTAGAGCATTCGATGGGACCTGAACCAACCATAGCACAGCTTTCGACGAACCCCATCCATTTTCAAGCGGCTCTCACACGCAACCAGTGACGGCCATTGGCCGTCAAGACGTTGAAGTACCGACGCGTGTGTTTTCATGTTTTCAGAATGGTCATGCCGACCATTGTCGGTTCATTCCGCCGGTCGGACGGAACGCCTGACAGGCGAAAGGCGCGGATCGGAGCCGCTGCTCCGACACCGAGCCCTCTTCGAGGCCGTGGGCTTATGCCCACGGGTCGACCTCACCGATCACCTGAACCTCGTCGCCGTCGATTTCATCGGCGGGGACGGCACCGAAGGTTCCATCCCCTGCCTGGAAGACGACGATCGAGACCATGAGCGTGGCGGCAAGGGAGGCGGCGAAGGCGTGAGCATCTTTGCGGGACATCTGTTTGGCTCCTGTCTGGGAGGCGGGGGACCATCCCCCGCGCGACAGGACCCCGCAGGCCCAAAGACTGGCTGACATCACCGGGTGCGTTCGGCTCGTCCGAATCCATCCGGCGGCACGGGCTCGCCCGTAGTCCGACCCCTTTGCGGGTTGATCTCGAGGACAGGATTCGGGGCAAGGAAGGGAATGGCGAGCGGGGGATGGTGCTCCAACGTCAGGAGCCGATTGTCCTGGTGATGCTTGGAACGCCGCCAGCCTCCCAGCCATGTTCTTGGTAGCAAACTTCCGTCTTGGGGGATGGATCCTTTGGTGCCCCGCGGCATCGCGGGACGAGGACGTGGTCGGTGAGAGGCCCGCCAGTGAGCAGGCCCCTCACGCGTTCGCAGGGCTCAGGCGGCAAGGTCCGCGCCCCCTGCCCTATCGCCGTCGTCGGCACTGACGATTTCGAGCCGCGCATTGCGATAACCTGCCCGCGCTTCGGTTTCTCGGCCACCTCGAAGATCAGTCGGCTGTCGGCCGAATGGCTGCGCATGATGGTGACGAAGATGACTCCGTCCGAAGAGACGTTACCCTCATGTAGCGTGAAGGAGGCCGGTGCTGTCCAAGTCGGATAGGCCCGGGGCGGTTCTTTCTTCACCAGACGGCCGACGCCGTTCGAACGCTCCCATGCGGCGAACTTCTTGGTGAACCGTGTCGGCGGCTTGGGACTGCCGTCGGTGTAGCGGATCAGCACCCCTAAAGGGGCTGTGTCGATGATGGTCGTTGCAGACATGATTCCTCATCCCGAATTCGAGTATCCGAATTCATCATATTGATATTGCTGTATTTTGTTCGATTGGGGGCAGGCTTCCCCACCCCCTGGAACGGCTCAGGTCATTCTGCAGCCATCATTGACGCGCTGCTCTCCGGCAGACCCGCGGCCAGGAAGGCGGGGAGATTGACATCCTCGGGCTTGCCCGCGTCCTCCCCCTGCCCTTCTGCGATGGCTTCGCCGTCGCGTGCCACCAGATCAGCCCGGCGCAGGACGTCGGGCAACCAGCAGCTGCCCTTGAGGAGCCGCTCGGCCTCGGTGGCCATCTCGCCCTTCTTCAGGTGATCGAGAAGCTGCGCGGTCCCTTCCCCCTTTGCCTCACGCACGGCTTCGAGTATCCGGGCCTTGGGCACGCGGTTGAGGTAGCCATCGACCGTCGGCTCCCAGCCCGCCTCGACCATGTCGAGATCCACCGCACGCGCCACGAGATCGGCATGGGCCATGCGGCGGGTCAGGCCGCTGGCCGAGATGCCCGCCCCATAGGGATTCACCTTCTCATGGAGCGCGTTGACCCCGAAGCTGAGGCAGTGCGCCAGAAGAGCGAGACGGCTGCTCTGGTCTAGCGCGGTCAGATAGTCCCAGAGCACCGCATCGTCGCCGAGGGGCAGATCGGACTCCCAGGCTGCGTGACGCTCATCGACCAGCTTCGCCACGACGCTGTCCTTCAGATCAGTCGACTGAGCGGACATGTAAACGTGGCGCACCGAGGCTTCGAGGCAGCTCCCAGTGGCGCTGGAGGTGCGGAAGGTATCCGCTACCAGTTTCAGGAGCAGCAGCGTCAGCGCTACGTCGGGCGAGCGCCCGACAGCCTCCCGCAGCGCCAGCGTCCGGTGGGCGGTCAGCTCCATGACCAACCGCTCCGGCAGCGGCTTCAACGCCCCGTCATCTTCATCGTCGGGCGCATCAGCGCCGATCGGCTGTCCACCCGAGGTGATCACGGTGCTTGGCATTGAGGAGGCAGAGGGCTGCCGGCCGGACCCACCGGCATCGGCCCCCTGCCCCATGACACCCGCACCGTCGGCATCCTGGACCGCGGTCTCCTCGCGCGGCTCGTCCTCGGGCCGGACATAGCCGCGATAGACTGCAAGGCTGCCATCCCGATCCAGCGTCACGAAGACGCCCGCACGCGGGACCTCGGCCGGGTCGTAGATCAGCGGCCGCTGATCGAGCGCTTCCATCGCCATCTCCAGCTGACCAAGCCGAGCATCGATCTCCTCGGGATACTCGTCCTGACCGGAGTATTCCTCCTCCAGCGCACGATACTCGGCGAGAAGCGCCGCGTGAGCAGCGCCTTCCTCGTCGTTCATCGGGGCGGGATCACCGGCCAGACGTCGCAGCTCGTGGCTATAGCCATAGGGCAGGTTGGTCGAAACCTCGATCCACTTCCAGCCCTCGGCGGCAATCATCTGGGCTTCTGACTGGAGCTTGTCCGCGACCAACCGGTCGAGCAGGGCAGGGTTATCCAGCCAACCACCGTCGTCGCCCTGGAAGAGATCACGCAACACGGCACCACCCGCTGCCTCATAAGCTTCAACACCGACGAAGACTGCGCGGCGATCAGAGGCCCGGACCGAGGTTTCGGTGAGCATGCGGCGGATCACATAGGCCTCTTTGTTCCATGAGTTCTTCACCGCTTCCCAGACCTGCAGCTGACGGCCGTGGTCGGGGTTCACGGTGAAGGCCATCAGCTGTTCGAGGGACATCCGATCCTCGGCATATTCATCGAGCAGGGCAGGGGCCACGGAGGCGAGTTTCAGGCGCTGCTTCACGACCTGCGGCGTCACGAAGAACGCCGCCGCGATAGCTTCCTCGCCCTGGCCCTTCTCGCGCAAGGCCGCGAAGGCGCGGAACTGGTCGAGTGGGTGCAGGGCGACACGCTGCATGTTCTCAGCCAGAGAGTCATCCTCAGCAAGGATTGCCGACGCAGCATCCCGCACGATGCAGGGGATTGGCGTGGTCTTGGCCAACCGCTTCTGTTTCACCAGCAGCGACAGCGCCTGAAACCGCCGGCCACCGGCCGGGATCTCGAACTTGCCGGTTTCAACACCATCAGGATCCAGCAGGGGCCGCGCGCTCAGACTTTGCAACAGACCGCGGCGGGCAATGTCCTCGGCCAACTCTTCGACGGAAACGCCCGCCTTGACGCGCCGCACGTTGGACTGGCTCAGCACGAGGCGGTCAAAGGGGATGTCCCGCGAGGGGGACAGGGTGATTTTCTGGGCAGCTTGTGCCATCAGACATTCTCCATAACGGGCGTCGGAAGCCACTCTCCCGATCTTACTTCCCGTCACCCCTCAACCCAGCCAAGCTCTTACTCTTGAAGAGGCGTGAATGGGCGTTGTTTACCCGGGTAAACATTCACGATGACCCGCACTCTGCCACGCGACCAGAACTTGCAACTGTGTATACCGGGGTAAACATCACCCACCTAAGCAAACTGCCTAGGAACCACCTGTCTGCGGACCAAGGATCGGAACATCCGGACGAAATCCATCGCCTTTCGTTGCGCGTTGTTTGTCAATGTGCGCAGATATGCCTCTGGGCTTCGAATTCTGCCGAATGCCTCTACTAGGCCAAGAATAGCCAGTGCACAGCCATGACGCCCTAGCTGTTCCGCCGCTACTTCGACGCTTGATCGCTTTAGGCCTATGGCCGGGGCCAGCGTTGCTGAAAGTGAAATTACATCTTCCCAGCACCTGGGTGTTGTTGGACACATAGATTTTGCGGTGGTCGCGAGTTCCATGCACTCTTCAACGGTGATGTCTTGTTTCATGGCAGATTGGCGGTCTGCTGGCCCGCTTTCTACGTTGCCTGGCGCCGCCTCTAGGCTTTCAGAGTCATAAGTTTCTTTTTTTAATCTATGAATGTGCCGGTCATTTTGACCGTCGCTGCCGGACGAAATCACTGCAGGGACAGCGCTATTGTTTGGAGAATGATGAGGCACTTGTAGAAGTGCATCTTGGATTTGGTTCAAGATTTCACTCAGCTGATCGCCGGAAGCTGCCCTTCGAAGTGAGAGCCTTGCCTCGGTATGCAGCGTTGAAGGTAGAACGTCGGGGAAGTGATAGAGCGCGTCTCTGATCATTGCTTTGAGGGCCGCGATGCGGATGGACTCACGGTTCTGGTCGTCACAGAGAGCTTCCAGGTGTGATTGGATTAGGAACATGGGCGAAAGGTCGATCCCGTAAGTCAGGCGCGCCTCGCACTGATCGTCACGAACCTGATAGCGTTTTCCATTAGGGCTCGACTTCCGCGACAGTAACCCCATTTCCTGGAGATGAGCGATGCGCCGACGCAGCGTCCGTTCGTCAATGCCATCACAGCGCTCGGTGAGAACGCGGTTTGACGCAAAGACCACCATTTGATGGGGAGCAGCCTCTTTCGGCATCAGTGACAACAGCCCACGCAGGACGGCCACATCCCTGTCTCGCAGCTTGAGACGCTGACGACAGCCTTTCACGAGGTCAAGCAGGTGCCAGCGCAAGTCCTTTTGGTTGCGCCCTTCAGCCGGTTGAACAGCCTGGTTTTGGGTAGGTATAAGGGTGCGCCGAACCTGCCGAAGCAGAGGCGTTGAGGCGATTTGTTCCATGATGAATTCACGCGGAACGGTCTAGATCCGCCCAAACCGACACCTGGACTCTTCGTATCGCCGTTAGAGACCCGCTCTCGCCCAGAAAAAAGACAAAAGAAATCAGATCACCGCGATGCGATGTTGCGTGTGATTCGGGCCTGCGCTAGATTGCTCGGGCTAGAAGTTGAGCTTTCTCAGGGTTGGCGCCCTGTGGTTAGCGCGGGCCTTCCGGGTGTCATCCATTCGGGAGGCCTATTCTTTTCCGACACTGCTCCTCTGTTGTTTTCGTTGCACTTTGGCTCACTCCGGCTTGTTGTTGGTCTGGGCCAAAAACTCGTCGTGCAGCTGCGCAAACAGCTCACGTGCATTCTCGTGCAGCCATATGGAAAAATTGCTTTTCCGGGTAGCAGTCTGAAAACTTAGCTTACCTTTCAGCAGTTTGACGGTGCCAAGCTCTGACCCGTCCTTGGCACTGATGCTGACAGTTTGTCCTGAGGAAACACCCCGGACTGGGCTGCGTTTGACACCAGTCGAGAGAGCCTTTGCCCAGGCTTCAAAGCGCTGGTCGGATGTCAGTCCAACCGGGAACGGGGCAGGGTGGACTGATCGGGCGTCCGTGTTTTCGTCAAGCATACGAGTTGCAAGATCGTACCAGCGCTTCCACCCAACAGAGGGGGCGGCACCAATTCTTTCAATGACATCACGGGGAAAGGCTTCCCGGACCTTGCGCATGTGCGAGGTGTGACTGCGGTTAACGTTCAGGGCGTCCTGAACGATCCGCGCATCATAGCCGGCTTCTTCTAGATCACCGGCAAAGACTGCCTTTTCAATGAAAGACGGGTCTTTGCGAAGGTTGTTTTCCTGGCCCTGCGCCAGCACAGCCTCCTCGTCGGAAAGCGTGCGGATAAGAGCTTTGACCGGCGTGCCAAGCCCACGGATGGCAGCAAGCCTGCGCCGACCATAGACTACCTGAAAGCGACCGCTGAGCTTTGGATGGGGCCTAAGCAGGATCGGAACCTGCTGGCCATGCCTTGAGATGCTTTCGCGCAAATCAGACACATCATCCCCAAGATCGCCCAGGCGGTCCTTAAGGCCAGTGTCCTCGATCAGGTCCGGGTCGATTTCCTGGACAGAGCGACTGCCAACACTGCGCAGATCATTGCGGATGGCCGCAATTGGGCCAGCACTTTGAAAAATCTCGGGAATCTTTGGGTGAGGGCGCTGCTGATCGGTGCTTTCCATATCTTGGGGCCGGGAGGTGGGCGCAATCCCCTCGAACATATTCTTTCGGGCCATGTCAGAACCTCCCCCAGGCCTTGTGGATGTCTTGCTCCAACTCGCGAGCAACAGCATTCACGGATTCCATCGCGCGGTCATAGGTGTTCCGGTTCATGCTGCCGCGACCGACCTCAAAGAGGGTCTGATGGGTCAGGCCTGCGTCCGAGACGGCAGTTGATTTCAGGAATGCCTCGGTCATGACCCGCTTGCCGAAATTCGCCCGCAACAGACCCGCAACCTGTGCTTGGGGGCCGTCCGAAGGCTCGAATCGCGACACCAAATAGCGCAGAAAATCATAGTCCAATGTCATGCCCGCATCGCGGATCGTGTCGAGCAGGGATGACGTCATGGTAAGGAACTGCGCAAGGGACGCCACGTCGATGAAGTTGGGGACGACCGGAATGATGATCGAGGACGAGGCGACGAGCGAGGACAGCGTCAGGAAGCCAAGCTGCGGCGGGCAATCGATGAAAACGAGATCGTAGTTCGACTCGACTGAGAGGATCGCCTCGCGAAGGCGCAGATAAAACGGCGGTTCTGCCCCGCGGCGCAGCGCGTAGGGCGTCTCGGTTTCGTATTCCGAAAGGATCAGGCCACCCGCAGCGATGTCCAGGCCGTGGAAATAGGTCTTGCGGACGACCTCGCCCATCGGCAGCGGTTCGTCATAGCGTATAGCGTCGTAGACGGTGCCTTTGTGCGTGAAGTCAATCTCGGGACGCAGTCCGGTCATGGACGACAATGACGCTTGCGGGTCCATATCGATGACAAGGACTCGGTATCCATGAAGTGCGTACCACTGGCTCAAGTATGCGGCAGTCGTCGTTTTTGCCGAGCCGCCCTTAAAGGAAACGCATGAAATGGTTTGCAGCGGTTCGCTTCCAACGCGGCCGCGCAGATAAAGCGCGGGGTCTCTGGTTGTTCGCGCCAAAGCCAGGCGGATTTGCCCGAGATCCTCTGCTGAATAGAGTTTCCGTCCACGTTCATCCAAGGGAACGTCTGGAATCTTACCTTCGGCATGGAGCTTACGAAGGTGCCCGGCCGCCAAGCCAAGAAAATCGGCCGCTTCGCCAGACGAGAACTGCCGCAAATGCTTGGAGGCGTCCGGAGCGAAGTTGCGCTCCAGGTGCATTCGGATGGATTCATGCAGTGTGGATGCGTCGCTTTGGAGCTCGGCAAAAACACGTTCTGCTGGCATACTGCCCTCACGTTCCTCAAGCTGACGCGGTTTGCCCGGCGTTCAGCGCCCTTTTCGGACGGTTTCTTATTCTGTAGCGCAAAAAGGCGAAATTCTCATTGTTTTGCGCTACGGATAGAGATGCGCCAAGTGGTGTGCGACTGCAAGAAAATTCTACAGGTCGTGTCGCTTTGCTTGCGAGCGGAGCCAAGAGTCGCCTGGCAGAAACCAAGTAACATGCGGAAATGTATGGAATTAGCCTCGAGCCTACCCCGGGCGGTCGAATCTACATGTTGTCGTGTAGAACTGGCGCGGGGATCCTGCTCTGGGCGGTATGCCGCGGCATAGTCCGTCGATTCGGCCAGCAAGACGCGCGGCCCCGTCACGGGGATGGCGTTCAAAACAAGCAGATATGAGACCAAAGGACTTGCCTTAGTGTGGAGTTGGATATACTTTGTGTACCGTATATCCATTCCGTCGGAGGTCGAAGTGCAGATTGCGAAATGGGGCAATTCGCTTGCCGTCCGCTTGCCTGCGGATTTGGTGCGCGAACTTGATTTGAAAGAGGGCGACCACGTCGATCTCGTAAAAGATGAAGGCATTCTAAGGGTTCAGCGCCAGCCTCGCGCCGAGGAAGTCCTCGAAGGGCTGCGCCGCTTCAGGGGCCGGCTACCCGCTTCTGATCGCTTGAGCCGCGACGCTGCGAATGAGCGCTGATTTCGTCGACACCAACGTCGTTCTTTATCTGTTGGATGATGGCCCGAAAGCGGCTCGCGCCGAGGCGATCCTGGCGCAGGGGCCTCGGATCAGTGTCCAGGTGCTGAACGAGGCGCTGGTGAACTGTCGGCGCAAGGCTGGGCTTAGCTGGGACGAGACGGTTGTCTTTCTGGGAGGGGTTCAGGCCCTTTGCTCCGTCGAAAATCTGACCGTGCAGACGCATGAAGTCGGCCGCGCACTGGCCGAGCGCTATGGCTTTTCCGTCTATGACTCGATGATTGTCGCCGCCGCCCTGATTGCCGGGTGCACTAGGCTGTGGACCGAGGACATGCAGGACGGTCTCCTGGTGGAGGGTCAGCTTCGTATAGGAAATCCGTTCGCCTGATCAGGACATTATCGGCGCGAACCCTGAAACTCCTTCACGCGATGGCAGATTTGCAAGGCTAAGTGCCGGTCTGGAGAAGTCCGAGACGCTCAGCCTGTTCCAACAGCATCTTCACGGACGACGGCTGCCATCTCGTCCGCCTGCGGCGCGTACGTTCGAGCGTCGCCTCCAACCGGTTGCAGATGGCCTGAAGGATGATGTCGGGATCTGCGCCCCTGATGGCGGGGACGATAGCCAATCGGGGGCAGGGGGGCCTGTCTTGCAATTTAAGATGTTGCGAATAGGCGAAGAATTTCAAACGAAAACATTGCACTCCTTCCTGACCTCCAATCTCCCAATCCGGTCCCAACTTGAATCGGTCACGGGACAGCACTTGAAGCTTGGCCTGACAAGTAATACTCTCCTACAAGCACTCCTTACCGAGGTGACCATGACCGCAACCGTTACATCCAAAGGCCAGGTGACCATCCCGAAGGCTGTACGCGATCTCTTGGGCATCGCACCAGGCAGCCAAGTCGACTTCCGTCGCGCCGCCGATGGCAGCGTGGTCTTGGTGCGCGCCGACGCCGCTAAAAGGCCCAGCCGCTTTGCCAGGTTGCGCGGACACAGTGGCACGGGGTTGAGCACGGATGCGATCATGGCGCTGACCCGTGGTGAGACGTGACACTGGTCGACACCAACGTGCTGCTGGACCTGGTGACCGACGATCCCGTCTGGGCGGACTGGTCCCTGGCACAACTCGAGGCGGCGAGCTTGCGTGGACCGCTCTGGGTCAACGACGTTATCTTCGCCGAACTGGCGGTGCGCTATGATCGGATCGAGGACCTCGACGCGTTTTTGAACGAGGCCGAGATTGACATTGAGCCGATCCCGAGGTCTGCACTCTTTCTGGCCGGCAAGGTCTTCGTGCAGTACCGCAAAGCAGGCGGCGCGAGGACGGGTGTGTTGCCTGATTTCTTCATCGGTGCACATGCCGCGGTGGAGGGGTTGCCGCTCCTGACACGGGACGTCGGGCGCTACCGGACGTACTTTCCAAAACTCCAGTTGATCTCACCTGATGCCTGAGAGTTGACCGCCCTCAGCAGGGCAGGGCTGTCACAACCCTGCGGCTTTTGTGAGGTTGACGCGGAATCTGTCCCTTCGTCTCTGGTATTTGCGGGTCATTTCGGCGGAGGCGTGGCCGAGGTGTTTCTGGACGAAGCGTTCCTCGACCTCGGCGCTGCTGGCGAGGCCGGCGCGGAGGGAATGGCCGGCGTAGAGGGTGGCGCGGGCCGGTTCGGGCAGGTCGGGGCGGAGGCCGGCGGCGAGGGCGGTGCGTTTGACGAGGCGGGCGACCTCGCGGTCATTCAGGCGCAGGGGGCCGGCCTCGCGGCCCCGGCCACTGATGCGGCGGAAGAGCGGGCCTTCGGTGATGCGGGCGAGTTTCAGCCAGATCTCCAGCGCGGCGACGGGGCAGGTGGCGGGGGCGGAACCGCGGCCGACCTCGACCTCGCGCCAGCCGGTCTTGCCGCGCAGGGTCAGGATCGCGCCTTCGGGCAGGATCGTGACCCAGCCGCGCCCGTCCCGGGTCTGGTCGCGGCCGGCATCGAGGCCGGTCAGTTCCGAACGGCGAAGGCCCCCCGCAAAGCCGATCAGCAGCATGGCCCGGTCGCGCAGCCCGCGCAAGCTGGCGCTGTCGCAGGCCTCGAGCATGGCGCGCAGATCGTCCGGCAGGATCGCCTCTTTCTGGCGGGGCGGGGCGGCGTGGCTGTTGCGGATGCCGGCGAGCACGGTGGCGACATGGCGGTCGCGGCGGTCAAGCGGGGTGCCGCGCTGCGCATAGGCCCAGCAGAGAGCCGAGAGCCGCCGCTCGATCGTGGCGACCGAGGCGCGGCGCCCGCCAGCGGAGGGCGCGCCTGAGGCGCAGGCGGTGATGTAAAGGCCGACGGTCTGCGGATCGGGGGCCAGGGCGTCCAGCCCTTCGCGGCGGCACCAGGCGGCGAACTGGCGCCAGTCCGAGGCATAGGCGCGGCGGGTGTTGGCGGAACTTGCGGCCTCGGCATAGGCGCGGGCCTGATCGGCGAGGGCGCCGAGCGCGGGGGAGGGGGCCAGCGGCGCGAGGGCGCGCGCGCTGTCTTTACCGGAAAGATCGTCCTGATCGTTCATCCTGGCCCCTTCTGCCCCGATTGGCGGCGCGCTGCCCGGTGTCGGGCGGCACCGATGCGCGGGATTTCCGGCGGATTTCGCGCTTCTGACTATATAAGAGCGACACATCCGATAATGCAAGATTATTGGACATGGTGCAGATGCGACAGGCGCGGCGGTTTTACACGAAAATGCTCGCCTCATCCGCCGTGGCGTGGTACCAGACCTTCATGGCCAAACCGCTGAACCCGCCGCCCTCCCCAGCCCCGCAACCGGCCCAGACGCTGGTGCCGCGCTGGCTGCGGCTGGCTGCGGGCCAGAGCCGGAACCAGAGCCGGAACCAGAACGGGAACCAGCCGGCGGGGCAGGGGGCTGGGCTGGGGTCGGGGCAAGGCGGGGGTGCCGACGCCCTTGAAACTGCGCTTTTTTCTGCGGGTGCGGCGCTGGCGCTTCTGGACCCGCTCGCCCGCTCCGACGCCGCCGTCACCCAGCTCTGGCGCCGCCGTCTGGCGCTGGAGGCCGCTGCCGCCGTTTGCCGGAGAGAGGGCGTGCGCGAGGATGCGGCGCGGCTGCGCGATCTGATTGCGCTGGCAGGATCGGGGGCCGATCCCGGCCCCGCTGGCCGCCGGTATCTGGCCTGGCGCGCCCTGGGCGAGGGACGGGCGCTCAGGGCAGCAGACTGGCCTGCCCGGCTGCCCGCGCTCTTTGATCTGCCCGCCGACCCGGCCCTGACAGAGGTGCTGGCCGATCTGAGCGCACGCCTGCCCGGACGCGCAGCCCCCCTGCGGCTGGCGGCGACGGGCGCGGCGCAGGTTCTGCACCTGGGGCCCGCCCACCGCGATCTCGTCCCGCCCGATCTGGCCCTGTGGCTGGCTGATGCGCTTCTGGCCCGCGCCCTTGGCTGGGACCGGCCCGTCCCGCTGCTGGCCGCCCATCTGCACCGCGCGGACCTGAAGCTTCAGGGCGATGCCTGGATTGCCGCCTGCGCCGGGGCCTGGGCAAGGGGTGCCATAGCCGCGGCCGATCTGGGCGCCGACCTGACCCGCCGGGCCGAGCGATTGCAGGCCGCCGCGCCAAAGCTGCGCAGCCGCGATGCCGGCAGTCTCGTCGACCGGCTTCTGGCCGAAGACGCGATCCCCGCCCATGCCGGCCCCCAAACCAGCGACCGCGCCGCGCGCCGCCTGTTCGACCGGCTGACCGCCATGGGGCTGGTGCGCGAACTGACCGGGCGGCCGACCTTCCGGCTTTACGGGTTATGAGCATGGCCAGCGAAAGTGGGAACCGGTTTCGCGGTTCGGACAGGCGACCCCCTGAAAACCAGATGGCCAAGGAACCGCCGTTCGATCCCGACCTGACCGACCTGCCGCCGCCCCTGCGCTGGCGCGAATGGATGGCGCGGGTCGAGGCCACGCTCTTCGCCGCCCCCGGGCCCGTCGGGCGCGAGGCTCTGGCGCGGATCGTCGGGCGGGACTGCGTCCTTGACCTTCTGATCGAGGATATCGCCGCCGCCCTGCAGGACCGGCCCTATGAGCTGGCTCGCACCCCCGAGGGCTGGTATCTGCGCACCCGCGCCCGCCATGCCCCGGCGATCCGCGCCGCTTTGGGCCTTGGCGACGGCGCCGCCCTGTCGCCCGCCGACGCGCTGATCCTGACCGCCATCGCCTATCTGCAACCCGTCACCCGCACCGAACTTTCCCGCATCACCGGCCGCGAGGTCAGCCGCGACCGGATCGCCCGCCTCTACCGCCAGACCCTCATCGCCCGCGGCCCCCGCAGCCCCGACCCCGGCGCCCCCTACACCTATGTCACGACAAACGCCTTCCTTGCCCACTTCGCCCTGACCAGCCTGCGCGACCTGCCAGATATCGAGGCCCTGGAGGATGCCGGCCTGCTGCAGCGCACAACCGTCGACATCGACATGCCTATGGGCGGGGAAGAATAGCGGAGGGCCAGTCGGCCGGCGCGCCGAACCTCTGTCAGCCTTCGGTCACATTCTGATCGAACAGCCGCAGGGCCAGCAAGCCGTGGCCAAGCGATCCGCCCGCCCGGACTGCGGCGGCAATCATGGCGGTTTCGGCCAGTTCCTCGCGGGTGACACCTGCCTTAGCCGCCTGACGGGTATGCACATCCAGACAATAGGCGCATTGGGTGGTCAGCGCGACGGCGAGCGAGATCAGTTCGCGGTATTTCGGCGGAATAAGGCCATCCTGACGCTCGCACGCATGGTTGAAGGCGACAAAGGCCCTGGCTTCGACGGGGGCGAGGGCCGCGAGTTGGGCGACGGATTGCAGGTCTTTGGGTGTTTGGTAGTCGGTCATCACTTACTTTTCCAGATATTCGCGCAAAAGCAGGCGGGCGCGGTGCAGGCGCGCCTTGGTGGCCTGGCGCGACAGGCCAAGGCTCGTGGCAATTTCGGTGATCGTCATTTCCTGAACATCGCGCATCAGGGCAATTTCCCGGTAGTGGGGCGGCAGGGCCTCGAATGCTGACGCGATATCCATCCGCAATTCATGGTCGGTTCTTTCGGCAAGACCCGCTTCCGGTGAGTCGGGATCAACCGGCGTTGTCAGGCCAGCCTTGCGGGCAAGCCGCAGGCATTCGCGCCGCACGACGCTGAACAGCCAGCCGGACAAGGTTGCAAGCGCGTTGATTGCCCCGATGTGGCGGGTCAGCAGCCAAAGCGCCTCTTGCGTTGCGTCCTCGGCATCGGATGCGGTGCGGCAGGTTGCTTGCGCATAGCGGCGGATATTCGGCTGGGCGCGCGACAGAAGGAGGGTAATGGCGGCGCGGTCGCCAATGCGGGCGGTTTCGAACGTGTTGTCGGTGACCGGTGCGGTCATGGCCGGGGGGGCCTTGTGATGGCGCATATGGGGCAATAGCCGACGATGCCCGTAAGAGCGAAGGCAAGGGCGGTGATGGCGGCAAGCCAGGCGGCCATCCAGGGCAGGAAGAAGAAAGCGAGAGCCGCGCCGCCGACGCCAAGGGCGACGCGGATGGCCTGATGGGCCGTGCCGATGTTCTTGCGGTAAAATGCCATGTGACACCTGTAACGTGTGAGACCGGGCGTTGTTGCCCTGAGTACAAAGAGGCGCGGAAGCGGCAAAAGGATTCGCGGCTGGTGAAATTTTTCCCGCCATACCCCGTCGTACAGGCGGCGGGGACTTAACTTTCCAGGTCCGCCTTGGTCGCGAGATGTCGTTCCAGTTTCTGTGCCAGACGGGTCAACTCCTCGAACTCTGGTTGGCTAAAGACAGAGAACGCCTCGGCATTGCCGGCGTCCAGCAGGGTTTCCAGATCCGCCATCAAATCCTTTCCGCGCTCGGACAGGGAGAAAAGCGCTTTGCGACGATCGATGGTGTCGGCGGTTCGTGTCAGCACACCCTCGCGCAGCAGCCTGTCCAGCATTTGTGCCATCGCCGGCTGTCCGATGCCGCCGATTTCCGTCAGCTCTTTTTGCGACATCGATGACGCCGTGCGCAACGCCCCCAGGACGGGCAGGTTCGCCACGCTGATCCCAAGCGGGGCCAGCCTGCGGTCGAATGGCGGGTCAATAGACGTGCAACAGCGGTGATCTGGCGCGCAGGATTGCTGCTATAGTCGACCTCCGGCATTTACATTGGCTCCGATGTATATTATATCGGCTCCAATATAAATGAACAGATGAGTCGCTACAATGCAAAAAACGCCCCAGATCGCCATCATCGGCGGCGGACCCGCGGGACTGACTGCGGCCGTGATCCTGCATCGCTACGGCCACTCGGTCCGCGTCTATGACATCGACCCGTCGCGCGGTCATCGCGCTCAGGGCGGCACGTTGGATCTGCACGAGGACAAGGCCCAGATTGCGTTGCAACGGGCGGGGCTTCTGGATGCTTTCAGGGCGGTCGCACGCCATGAGGATCAGGAAAACAAGAACGTCGATCCAATCTCGGGTGAAGTCACACCTGGCGAGATTCAGGACGATGAAGCGCTTGATCGCCCCGAGATTGATCGCGGGGCCTTGCGTGACCTGCTGCTGTCGGCTCTGCCGGATGACATCATGATGTGGGATCACCGCCTGAAAAGCGTCGAGTCCGCGCAAGATGGTCGCCACCGGTTGCACTTCACGAACGGCAACACGGTGACCGCCGACCTGATCATCGGGGCAGACGGCGCATGGTCGCGGGTACGGGCCGCCCTAAGCACCGAAGTCCCGTTCTATACGGGCGTCACCTTTCTTGAGGGCTGGATCAAAAATCCGACGGAAAATCAGGCCGGTCTTGTCGGGAAAGGCACGATGTTTTCGTTCGGCGGCCCCCAGGCCATCTTTGCGCAGCGCAATGGCCAAGGGAGAATTTGCATCTATGCCGCCGTAAAACGCGGGCAGGACTGGCTGAAAGAGCAGTTGGCCGTGATTTCGGCAAGGCATGTGGTTCAGGACATATACGCGGGATGGGCCAGAAATCTGATTGATCTCCTTGAGGGATGCGCCGACTTCATCGAAAGGCCAATCTTCAGCCTGACCCCGGATTTTCACTGGACCTCACGCCCCGGGATGACCCTGATTGGCGATGCCGCCCATCTGATGCCTCCGGTCGGTCTGGGCGTGAACCTTGCGATGCTCGATGCATCGGACATGGCTTTGGCGGTGGTCGAAAATGCGGACTGGCAGGCCGCTGTCAGCGCTGCCGAAGGTCACATCATGGATCGCGCACGGATCGCGATGTCAGAAGCGGTTCCGGGTGTCAACGGCGGAGACAAAACCGGCCACGGGGCGGCGCAAAACCAGGCCAGCGTTGGAGGCCACGCGCCATGGCACGCGCGCTCGCCGCCTAGCTGGCGCGGGCCATGGCGCATTGGCCCGCAGGGCCAATTCTGCAACGGGTGATCAGGTGCCGGGTTCGGCTTTTCGGGAGCGGCTCTGGCCGAGCCGATAGCTATCACCGTTCATCTCGAGGATGTGGACGTGGTGGGTTAGTCGGTCGAGGAGAGCGCCGGTGAGGCGTTCGGAGCCGAAGGTTTCGGTCCATTCGTCGAACGGCAGGTTGCTGGTGATCAGCGTGGCGCCGCGTTCGTAGCGCTGCGAGATCAACTCGAACAGCAGTTCGGCGCCGGTCTTGCTCAGGGGCACAAAGCCCAGTTCGTCGATGATGAGCAGCTTGACCATGGCCAGTTGCTTCTGCAGGCGCAGCAGCCTGCGTTCGTCGCGGGCCTCCATCAATTCGTTGACCAGCGTCGCGGCGGTGGTGAAGCCGACCGACAGGCCCTTCTGGCAGGCAGCCAATCCCAGCCCCAAAGCAACATGGGTCTTGCCGGTGCCGCTGGGGCCAAGGGCGATGACGTTCTCGCGGCGTTCGATCCATTCGCAGCGGGCCAGTTCCAGCACTTGCATCTTGTTGAGCTGGGGGATCGCCTTGAAGTCGAAGCTGTCGAGGCTCTTGGTGGCCGGGAACTTTGCAGCCTTGATGCGGCGCTCGACCATCCGTCTTTCGCGGTCGATCAGTTCCGACTCGACCAGGCGGGTCAGGAACTGGACATGGTCCTGGCCCTCGGCCGCGCATTGCCGGGCGAGCTTGTCGTATTCCCTCAGGAAGGTCGGCAGCTTCAGCGTCTTCAGGTGATGTGCCAGCAGGATCCTCGGGGTCTCGGTCATGCGGCATCGCCCGACATCAGGCACATGTAGGCGGCAGCCGAAGTGGTCGCGACCTTCGCGCGCGGCAGGTAGGGATAGACGTCGAGGTCCAACCTCGGCGGCCGCTATATGGATCCGCCCTTCCGCCACTTCGATCGCCGAGACGGCGGCATCCTCACTCAGAAGCGTCAGGCTCCCGCGCGGCTCCGGCCCAAGGCGGCCGGAGATCAAGGCCGCGTAAAAGCCGATGAGGCTGCCGTCACTGACAGCCATATCCTTCGTTGGCCGCCCGATGGCGGATTTGAGGATCGCGACCACCTCGCGAAGATTGGCAAGCCGCGCCTCTGTTTCTTCCCGGAAAAGGCGCGCTGCCGCCTTGCGGAAGAGGGGCACCCGGACGCCCGGCTCTGCCGTCCGGACCACACTCACCACGGTAACGAAGCTCAAAAGCCCCCTGCCCTCGAGATGGCTGCGCCAGGCCCGGTCGAGATCGGCGGCAAAGCCCGCTCCCGGAATCCCGCGCGCCTCAAACTGCGCCGGGCGGGTCAGCCGGTGGACGTAGATGGTGAAGCGCGCATCCAGACCGGCAAGCAGCCGGGCGATCTGATCGCGCAGGACCGAGATGTCGCGGGGTCCGCTAGTCAGCCCGTCGATCCCCGTCACCTCAAAGGACTGCATCAGCGCGTTCTCGCGGCTCCTGACCACGAGGTCATCAACCTCCAGAAGATAGGGGAGATGGGCATAAAGCCGGGAGCCGCCCCGGCGAAAGCGCCGCGACCGGTCGGCGAGGTCCGCCTCCCCGAGCCCGGCCTTGCCGAACGGTCTTGCGTCAAACATGGCGCCGTACCCTGCGCGAGCCAAGGAGGCTCACGGGCACACCCTCTGTGCGCGTGTCCTCCAGACGTGCGACGACGGCTTGTGCTGCTGGTCCGGGATTGCTCTCTTCGAAACGAAGAACCTCAGCCTTGGTCGGCGACCCGGCTCCGGTGATACATGCCACGGCTGCTGCGGCCCGCCACAAGGGGCACCCGCGCCTCCCCAAGTTCAAGCGTCTGGTCGCAATAGGCGCAGATCCCTTCAAACCGGTAGAAGACCCGGTGTTGAGACCGCGCCGTGACCAGCACCAGGGGCTCCTGGTCCTTTGAATGGACCATGACCAGCCATTCGCCACGGCTCCGGTCATCCTTGTCGGCCGCCGTCACGCAATGAAGTTCGACCTCGGCGCCCGCGAGCACGAGTTGCCGAAGTTCCGCTTCCTGAACAATTGGGAAGGATCTGAGTCTCATGCCCGCCTCTCCTGACGTATGCAGGATATGCAGTAAGAACTTCTTCTTCCAAGAACCACAGGCAAGATTGCATTGACATGATACTACACAAAAGCAGCTATTGTTGCCGGCTTCACTATCAATTACAGCACTCATGTCAATAACTGTTTTTGTGATCCGCCGCATTCGCTGATTCAGGCCGAAGACCGCGGTCCCGACAAAGGAGCCCTGATGACCCGTCGGTTTCCCCTTCCGTCCCGGCTCGGAACGCTGGCCGCCAGCCTTTCCGCCAGCGTAGCACTCGCTACCCTCTCCCCAACCCTGCTCCCCTCCCCTGCCCGAGCACAATCCTATCCGATCGATTGTGCCATTCTCCTCTGCCTCGCCGGCGGCTGGCCCGCCTCGGTGCCCTGCGCCCGTGCGCGCGCCGAGTTCATCCGCCGCATTACCCCCTGGCCCGTCGAACCGCCCCTGCAAATCTGGAACTGTCCGATGAACACGGCCTTCCAGACCGACCCGGACGGAGCACTCCTTCCGCGGATATTCAAGCTTGCCTATGACCCTGAACAGGTCCGCGGGGTCACCAGGGCGGGGACCTTTTCCAGTGTTCTGCCGGAGGCTCTATCCGGCACCCAATCGGCCGGGGCCCAACCCGATCTGCGCCAGAGCTCTCCGCCTCCCGCCCCACCCGCCAACATACAGCAGGCGCAAGCAACCTCTCAGCCGCAGGCCGACATCGACATCAGCGGCTCCGCTTTTGACTTCGTCCGCTCGATCAAGGTCTGGCATATCCTCGCCTACCAATATTCCGGGCGGCAATGTCAGATGGTGGTCGATTCCGCCCGCCTTGGCACCTACAGCCAGCAAGGCGCCTTCACCTGGGCGAACTCCTCCACCTTCCAGTCGCCCCCTTGGATGCGCCCCGCCTGGCTCCAGCGCTCCCCCGCCAACTGCCGATCCGTCTACTACCGCGCAATAGGGGTCGAATGGCGGGACTATTTCGGGAAGTCCGGTCACGAACTCATCGTCTATTGAACGGTGGGGTTCCGGACGCGCAGCCCCCGAGGCACAGTTGGCCACCAGCGCTATTCTGCGGCCGCGTCCTCAGCAGGGGCCTCAACCGCAACCGCCCGCGAAAGGCTCCGGTCCGTCTCTTCATGCCACACCGTCACGCGCTTGCCCGTCTGGCTCCACACATAGGTCGTGCCCACAATCCGGTCCGCTGGGTCGAGGTACAAGGTCACCGGAATGCCAATGTTTACGTCTTCGAACATGGAAAAGGCCTCGACTGGTGATGTACGAAAAGAGAAAATCGTCCGTTGGGCGAACCAAGCGCGCAGATCGTCTAGCGAATGTGCGGGAGACTGTAAACGCCATAAGATTGTATTTTCTAGGTCGAAGTAATTTATAGGTTGTGCTTTGCCGTGGACATAATTGAGTGGCGACTTGACTTACCACCCCGCCAAGACCCCGCAATCAGGGCGATCGGCCGGCTCGTACTGTTCTCCTACGCGATCCTCACAAATGATACATTCGCCCTGAAACTGCCGCCCGAGATCCATGTCTTCAGCTCCAGCGGAGTTGAAGACATCCTATGGGCAGCATAATCAGTGGCGCATGCTACGCGGCCGATGTCTCGCACAAGTTCGTCGACATCTGCAGGCTTGCCGCGCCAAAAATTTGAAAACCTCTGCGCCGCCGCTGCGGCCAATACTGAATGTCTCCAAAAATGAGGGCAGATCACCTGAGCCGAACATTCGTCAAGAACTGGCCCACAAATGCTGAACGCTCTGTTCAAGGCGCCGCCGCACCTCTGGCACCTCCATAACGAAATTGTATATCTGCTTGCGACATCCGGCGACTATTCCGCAAGGCTGGTGGTGGCTAGAGTGATCTTCATTGCCGCAAAGTCGGTGCGGCAGAGCGCAGATGACGATCAAGGGGGGAGCGGCATGTCGGACAGAAGTGACGTCGCCGATGTCGTGATCGTCGGGGCTGGCCCCTCGGGTGCGGTTGCGGCCCATACCCTGGCATCGGCCGGAATGCGGGTGGTTTGCCTTGAACAGGGCGGCTGGCAAAGTCCGGCCGACTATCCCGGCAACCGTCCGGAATACGAGCTACTCCTGCAAAAGCAATGGAGCTGGAACCCCAACACACGCGGACGCAGCGCCGACTATCCGATGGACCTGTCCGATGCCGATGTGACACCGATCATGTTTGCCGGCGTCGGTGGGTCGAGCCTGCTTTATGGCGCAATGTGGATGCGGCTGACGCCGTCGGACTTCCGGGTAAAGTCGCTTGACGGGATCTGCGACGACTGGCCGATAGACTATTGGGATCTGGAGCCTTTCTACACCCGGATCGACAAGTTCATCGGCGCCTCGGGCATGGGCGGCGATCCGGCCTATCCGCAGCCCCTCGACTATGACATGCCGCCCTATCCGATGGGGCGCGGCGGCATGCGCATGGCCGAGGCGATCAACCGTCTGGGCTGGCACTGGTGGGTGGGCGCGAATGCCATTCCCACCGCGCGCCATAAGGCGATGGAGAAGTGCCTGCGGTGGGGGGTCTGTGAAACCGGCTGTCCGGCCGGGGCCAAAGCCTCGTTCGACCTTGCCTATTGGCCGCATGCAACCGCCGCCGGGGCGAAACTCGTCACCGGCGCCCGCGTCTGCGAAATCACGACCGATTCCGGGGGCCGCGCTGACGGGGTTGTCTGGATCGACCGCAAGGGCGTTCGTCACCGGCAGGCGGCGGGGGTGGTCATTCTGGCGGCGAATGGCATCGGCACGCCGCGGCTTTTGCTTATGTCGCAGTCGGGCGCGCATCCGCGGGGGCTTGCCAACCGCTCGGGTCTGGTCGGGCGCAATCTGATGCTGCACCCGAACAACGAGGTCATGGGCCTTTATGACGAGCCGCTGCAATCCTGGACCGGCCCGGCCGGACAGTTGATCTATTCGATGGAGTTCTACGAGACCGACCTGTCGCGCGGCTTCTATCGCGGATCGAAGCTGAACCTGATGCCGGTGCCCGGAATCCTGCGCTTTCTCGACGATTTCAACGACCTGCCCTTCGCGCAACGCTGGGGGGCCGGCATTCACGATCTGGCCAGATATGCCGGGCGCGCAATGACCTGGGCGGGCAATATCGAAGACCTGCCCGAGGCGCACAACCGGGTGACGCTCGACCAGGCGCTGACCGACAGCGACGGGCTGCCCGCGCCGAAGATCAGCTACCGGATCAGCGAGAACACGCAAAAAAGCCTGGACTTTTCACTGGCCCGCATGGCCGACATGCATCGCGCGGCCGGGGCGGATCATGTCTTTGCGCACCCGCTGTGGCGCGAGGCGCCGGGGCATCTGCTTGGCACGGCGCGGATGGGCAACGACCGGGAAACCTCGGTCGTTGATGGCTATGGGCAGGCGCATGATGTGCCGAACCTTTTCATCGTCGATGGCAGCGTCATGGTGACAAGCGGCGCGGTCAACCCGACGGCCACCATTACCGCGCTTGCCCTGCGCACCGCCGAACATATCATCCAAAGCGCCCGCGACATCGGGGTGGCAGCATGAGCGCGCTGGCGGCCCCGCCCGAAATGCTGGCGCGTCTGCGGGCGCTTGCGGCGGCGCTGATCCCCGCTGCAGGCGACAGGCCGGGCGCAGGCGATCTGCCCGATTTCGACACCTGGCTGACCCGCGCCATCCGCGCCTGCGGCTATGACGAAGCCGCGTTGCGGGGTGCCTTTGCGCTGTTGCCTCCCGGCATCGACCTTGAAGACGCCCAGACGCTGGCCGCCCGGCACCCGGAAGCCTTTGCCATGCTCTCGACCCTGGTCAGCGCGGCCTATTTCATGGCGCCAGTTGTCCTGACCGGCTTTGGCTTCCCCGAGGACCGCCGCAATCCGGCCGGTATCGAGGATTTCATGGCCGAGTTCGAAACCGGAATTTACGAACCCATGCTGGCGCGGGAACCGATGTTCCGCGACACCCGAAATCAGGGCAGAAAATGACCGACGAAAAACCAAAGCGCCAATTCCGCAGCCAGATGTGGACCGAAGCCAAGGGGGTGGACGGCTTCCTGCTGCGGTCCTCCATGAAGGTGCAGGGCCTGCGCGAAAAGGACTTCAAGAAGCCGATCATCGGCATCTGCAACAACATGAGCGATTTCAACCGTTGCCACATGCACTTTGCCGGCATGGTCGAGGCGGTGAAGGAATCCATCCTGCAATCGGGCGGTCTGCCGCGCGTCTTCAACACCATGACCATGGGCGCCGACAGCGCCCTGCCCCTTGGCGCAAGCTTCATGCACCGCAACCTGCTGGCGATGGAGATCGAGCAGATATGCGAGATTTACTCCATCGACGGGCTCGTGATGCTTGGCGCCTGCGATGAGACGATTCCGGCGATGCTGATGGCCGCCGCGTCGGTTAACCTGCCCGCGATCCTGCTGCCGGGCGGCCCGTCCTTCAGCGGCCACTGGCGCGGCCGCGATGTCGGGCCGGGGGTGGATTTTCACAAGGTCATCATGGGGGTGAAGACCGGCGAATATACCGATGCCGATGTGACCGACCTTGAAAACTCGCTTGAACGCAGCCCTGGCCATTGCTCGACCATGGGCACAGCCGGCACGATGGCGGTGATCGCCGAAGCGATCGGCATGGCGCCTGCGGGCAGTTGCGCCATCCCCGCCGTTGACAGCCGCCGGCTGGCGATGGCGCGCGATGTCGGCGAATATGTGATGGACCTGGTCCTGAACGACCTGCGCCCGCGTGAGATCATGACGGCAAAGGCGCTGGACAATGCCATCCGCATCATGGCGACGGTCGATGGTTCCAGCGCCGGGGTGATGCACTTGCTGGCGATCGCCGGGCGCCTGGGGATCGACCTGCCGCTGACCCGCTTCGATCAGATTTCAACGACCACGCCGGTCCTGCTGAACCTCAAACCGTCGGGCGAGTATTACATGAACGACTTCTTCAATGCGGGCGGGGTTCCGGCATTGCTGAATGCCTTGGGCGACCTGGTCCACCGCGATACGATGACGGTGACCGGCCGCACCTTGGGCGAAGAGATCGCCCCGGCCCGGATCGCCGATCCCCGCGTGATCGGCACGCTGGACAAGCCTGTCGGCAGCCCGCAGGGGATATCCGTCCTTTACGGCAATCTTGCCCCCGACGGCGCCATCATCCGCACCGGGGTCGCCACGCCCGCCCTGCTGACCCACCGGGGCCGGGCCGTCGTGTTCGACGGTCGCGCCGATCTGGACGCGCGGCTGTATCAGCCGGACTTCGACATCCGCCCCGGCGATGTGGTGGTGCTGCGTGGCGAAGGGCCGCGCGGATCGGGCATGCCGGAATCGGGGCGGATCGCGGTGCCCGACAAACTTCTGGCGCAGGGCATCACCGACATGCTGCGCATCACCGACTCGCGGCTTGGCGGCACGGTCAAGCAGACGGCGGTGATCCATGTGGCACCGGAATCGACCGTGGGCGGCCCGCTGCGGCTGGTTCAGACCGGCGACATCATCCGACTTGACGTGCCAGCCCGCCGGATTGAGGTGGACGTGCCAGAGGCCGAGCTTGCCGCACGCACGGAACGGCTTGGCCCGCCGCGGCTTGACGCCCCGGCGCGCGGTTATGCGCGGCTGGTCAAGAACAGCGTGACACAGGCCAATCGCGGTTGCGATCTGGATTTCCTCGCCCCGCCCGCCACCCCACATGAGGCCGCAGAATGACCCACCCCACCCCTTGGCCTCGCGGCCTTGTCACCGCCCTTGTCACGCCCCTGAAGGACGATCAGGTCGACTTCGCTGCATTCCGCGCGCTGATTGATTTCCAGATCAACGGCGGTGCGGCGGGCCTGATAATCACCGGCGGCACAGGCGAATATGGCGCCCTGCGGTTTGAAGAACGCGCCGCCCTTTATGCCCGCGCGGTAGAGTTTGCGGCGGGCCGCGTGCCGGTCATTGCCGCCCCGGCCTGCCTCTCCACGGCAGAGACCATCGCCCTTGCCCGCGCCGCCGTCGACGCGGGCGTTGCCGGGCTGCTTCTGGCATCGCCCTTTGGCGAGCCGATCAGCTGGGACGAGCGCAAGGCCTTCTATGCCGAGGTTGCCGCCGCCGTTTCGGTGCCGATCATGATTTACAACACCCCGCCCGCCGGGCTGTTGCGCTTTGACCAGATCGCCGAGCTGGCGGCGATCCCCGGCATCACCGCGGTCAAGGACAGTTCGGGCGATGCCGAGTTGATGGGCGACCTTTTGGCCTGGCGCGAAACCTCGGGCTTTACCGTCTATGTGGGCAAGGACGCCTTTCTGTTCGAGGCGATCTGCGGCGGCGCCGACGGCGCGGTCTTTGGCGTGGCGAATTTCGTACCGCGCGAGTTGGCCGGGTTCATCGCGCTGGTCCAAGGCGGCGCCAGCCTAAGCGTGATCCGCGACCGCTGGCGCGAGTTACGACCGCTGATGCGGATCATGGAGGGGGCATCGAACTATGTCGGGCTGTGCAAGGCGGGCTGCGCCCTGCGCGGCATTGCCGCCGGACAGGCAAGACGGCCCTACAAGATGCCGGACAGCACCGAAATCGCCGCTGTAAAACAATGGCTTCAGCACACAGACGCCAAGGCCACCAAATCCGGCGCCACGGAATAACAAGGATCAGGGAGAGCAAGCATGAGACGGATCTGGACAACCGATGAAATCCGCGCCGCGGCCAGCGGCGAAAGCACCCGGCGCCAGTTTCTTGGCGGCACTGCCGCCGCAGTTGCCGGCGGCTTCATGGCCCCGATGTTTCCGGGCATGGCACGCGCCGAGGGGTTGGGCGAGTTGAAGATCCTCGCCTGGGAAGGGTTCGCCTTTCAGGAGGAACTGAAGGGCTACATGGCCGAAAAGGGGATCACCCAGACGCTGTCAACCATCTCGACGCAGGATGACGTGCAGATCCGCCTGTCGGGTAGCACGCCGACGGCGATTGATGTCACCTCCTACAATCAGGGCTATGCCGACCTTTATGGCAAGGCGCTGAAGATCATGCAGCCTCTGGATGAGGCGCGTATCCCCAACTACAATGCCGACAGCATCTTCCCCGAATTCTACCACCAGCCCGCCTGGTACTGGGACGGCGCGCTTTATGGCGTGGTGATGGGCTGGGGCATCAACTGCATGGTCTACAACCCCGCCAAGGTGCCCGAACCGGCCAGCTATCAGGATTTGCTGAAGCCTGAATATGCGGGCCAGATCGCCTTTGTCGACGACTCGCTGGCCAACTGGCCAATGTTTGCACGGTTGACCGGATTTGGCGGCAAATATCCCAATGTCACCAAGGACGAACTGGGCCAGATCTTTGAGGGCATGAAGCCCTTCCGCGATCAGTCCAAGGTGTTTGCCGCCTCGATCGGTGATGTCATCAACCTTTTCGTCAACGGCGAGGTCGGCCTGCTGTTCTGCGGGTGGTCGGGCATTCCGCACGAAACCGGCGGTCAGGGCGTGCAGACGAAATACATCGTCCCGGCCGAAGGCGGCGCCATCTGGTCGGACGCGTTCTTCATCCCGACCTCTGCAAAGAATACCGATGCGGCCTATGCTTTCATTGACGGCATCATCGCACCGCAGGCGCAGGCCGATCATGCGAAACTGACCCTGTCGGGCACGATCAACAAGACCGCCGTGCCCCTGATGGACGAGGCGACGCGCGGGCTTTTCGACTATGACAAGCTGGCCGATCTGTTCGCCAAGTCGCCGCTGCCCGCGATCCCGCCGCTGACGTCGGACGAATTTGCCACGTTCGATGATTGGGTACAGGCGACCGCCGACTTCAAGGTGGGTTTCTGACAGACAAAGCCGCGCCGCCCCTGTTCAGCGGGGCGGCCCTTCGCAGCGAGCACGGGAAAAACAGGTCATGGCGAGAACCCCGCTTTTCGGAAACCAGCGCGAACGCAGCGGCTATCTGCTGGCCGCGCCGGTCTTTGTCTTTCTGCTGGTGTTCTTCGTCATTCCGTCGCTGATCCTTCTGGTGTTCAGCTTCTGGCAGTTCGCCAGTTTCGGCCTGATCCCGGACTTCACCTTCAAGAATTATCTGGCGGCGCTGCAGCGTCCGGCGGTGCTTCTGTCGATCTGGACCGGCGTGAAGATCGGGTTCTGGAGCGGGCTTGTCTCGACCCTGCTAAGCTTTCCGGTCGCCTGGTACATCGCCTTCAACGCCAAGGGGAACGGTCTGCTTTATGTCGTTCTTCTGTCGTGGTTTTCCAGCTATCTGGTGCGGATATTCGCCTGGCGCACGATCCTCGGCACCAATGGCCTGATTAACTCCACGCTGATTTCCCTTGGGATAATCAGACAGCCCCTTGCGGTGCTGATCTTCAGCCCGACGGCGGTGGTCATCACGCTTGTCCATATTTTCGTGCCCTTCACGCTGCTGCTACTCCTGTCGGCGCTGCGCAATGTGACCCCCGACCATCTGAACGCCGGGCGCGATCTGGGCGGAACGCGGCTGGATATCCTGCGCCGCGTGGTCTTTCCCATCGCCTACAAGGGTATCTTCGGGTCGTTCATGTTCACCTTCATCCTGGCGGCGGGTGATTTCATGACGCCGCAGCTTCTGGGCGGGCGCAACGGCATGACGCTGGGCCTGCTGATCTCGGACCAGTTCCGGGTGACGGGCAACTGGCCGGCGGGCGCCGCCATGGCCTTCCTGCTGCTGATCGTCTTCCTGTTTGTCTACTTCCTGCTGACCCAATCGCTGCGCTTTGCGCGGCTGGCACCGGGGCTGCGCTTTCATCCGCCGCTGGACACCGCCACCACACCGGCAAGGGAGGCCTGAGCCATGCTGCGCATCTATGTCTGGGTCTATCTGGCCTTTCTGATCTTTCCGATCGCGATCATCACCCTTTTTGCCTTTCATGTCTCGCCCGCCCTGTCCTTCCCCTTTGAAGGCTTCAGCCTACGCTGGTTCAGGGAGCTTCTGGCCGACCAGAATTTCCTGCGCGCCCTGAAGAATTCGGTCATCGTCGCCTCGGTGACGGCGGTGACGACGACCGTGCTTGGCACCATGTCGGCGATGGCGGTGACCCGCCTGCCGCCCAAGGCCAAAGCCGCCTTCTCGTTTCTGGGCTTCGCGCCGATCGCCTTGCCGGGGCTGTTTCTGGGCATTGCCCTTCTGGCGCTTTTCGACCGGCTGGGCGTCTATCGTTCGCTCTGGACGGTGACAATCGCCCATGTGCTGTTCTGCCTGCCCTTCTTCATCGAAACCGTCCGCTCGCGCGTGACCTATTTCGATCACGATCTGGAACTGGCGGCGCGTGATCTGGGGGCGACGCCCTGGCAGGCCTTTCGCAAGGTGACGCTTCCCATTCTGGCGCCAACGCTGATCGGCGGGGCGATCCTATCCTTTGCGCTGTCCTTTGACGAAATCATCATCACGGTCTTCGTCATAGGCGAGGAAGGCACCCTGCCCTTCTACATCCTGTCCCTGATGCGCCGCACCGTGACGCCGCTGATAAACGCCGCCTCGGTGCTGGCGCTGGCGATGACCCTGGTCACGCTGGGGCTTGCCGGGTTGGCGATGGCCGGGCAGCGCCGCCATGCGAAAAACCGGCGCACCGGAAGTGATGTCGAGTGAAATGGAGACACCCAGAATGGCCATGACCCCCTCTTCCTCTGGCAAGGCCGCAGCCGGCGACGTGCTTGTCGACATGCGATCCCTTGGCAAGCGGTTTGGCAACTTCGTTGCGCTGAACGACATCAACCTTGATATCCGCAAGGGCGAGATTCTGACGCTGCTCGGCCCGTCCGGCTGCGGCAAGTCCACGCTGATGCGGATCATCGCCGGGTTCGAACAACCGACCTCGGGCAGCCTGACGCTGCATGGGCAGGACATGGTGCCGATCCCGCCCGAGCGGCGGCCGGTGAATATGGTGTTCCAGCGCTATGCCCTGTTTCCGCATCTGGATGTGTTCGACAATGTGGCCTTTGGCCTGCGGCTGAAAAGGCTGCCCGAAGCGCAGGTGCGCGAGCGGGTGCGGCGGATGATCGACCTTGTGCAACTGAACCAGTTCGCCGATCGCTGGATCACCGAGATCAGCGGCGGTCAGGCGCAAAGGGTCGCGCTGGCGCGGGCGCTGGTGAATGAACCGGAGGTGCTGCTGCTGGACGAACCTTTGGCGGCGCTCGATCTGAAGATCCGCCATGTCATGCTGACCGAACTGAAGCGCATCCAGCAGACGACCGGCACCACCTTTGTCTATGTGACCCACGATCAGGACGAAGCCATGATCCTGTCGAACCGGGTGGCGCTGATGGATCATGGGCGGCTGGTGCAGCTTGGTTCGCCCGATGACCTGTATTTCCGGCCGAACTCGATGTTTTCGGCGCGGTTCCTTGGCGAGACAAACGTCATTCCCGGCACGGTCGAGGTGGTGGCGGGTGGCCGCATTCATGTCGCGTCTGCCGCGGGTCTGGCTATCGGGCCCGAGCGCGACGCGATCGCAGTAGGGAGCAACGTCGATCTGGTGTTGCGCCCCGAGGCGATCCAGGTGGCCCGCACCGGCGCGGCAGGGCCGAATACCGCCGAAGCCACGGTGACGGCCGTACGCCCTATCGGTGGGCGGCTCGTGGTGCTGGCAAAGCTGCCCGATGGCGCCGAGATCAAGGCCCAACAGGCGCGACTTGGCCCGGAGGCCGTCGTCACCCCCGGCGAGACCGTGCACCTGTCCTGGCCCGAGCATGCGCTGGCCATCCTGACCCGCTGATTTCACTAAAAAGGAACAAACCATGACGGCTAAACCCGCCTTCCCGCATTTCAACGTCCACACGACAACGTTCGACCCGCTGCCGGAATTCGGTGGCTCCAAGGCGATCCTGCACCACTCGGCTGACAAGCGCCGCCTTGCCGGAAGTTTCCGCGAAAGCGGGACACACCGGCTGGTCATGCCGTTTGATGAATTCATCTATATCGTCGGCGGCGGTGTGACATTGACAGTGGACGGCGCCGCGCCGGTCACGCTTGGCGTCGGCGACAGTTGCTATCTGTGTCAGGGTCAGGACGTGCTGTTCGAGATGACCGACGACTTCCACGATGTCACCGTACTGATTTCGGATGACCCTATCGAAGTCTGATGCCGAACCGGCGTCCTGACCGGCACCCGGATCAGCGAATGATCCGGGCATTCGGCCAGCGGCCGCTGCGGACAAGATCGGCCGTAAGGTCCGTCAGGGTGGCCAGTGCGAAATTGCCCATCTGTGTCAAAGGGCGCTCGGGCGAATAGCCGACTTCGATCCGCCGTTTGATTGGCCGCTGGAAGCGCGCGGCCTTCAGCTTGCCGGCTTGAAGGTCGTCCGCTATCGCGGCGGGCGGCAGGACCGTCCAGCCGTTGCCGCCAATGACCAGATTGCGCAGCATCGAATAGGAATCCGCCTCGACGTGGCAGTTCAGCAGCACCCCCGCTTCAAGCGCGGCGCGGTCGACGATATTGCGCAGACTGTGCTTGTTCGACGGCAGGATCATCGACACCTGCCCCAGCATGCGGATGTCCAGCGCCTTGCCCGGATCAAGATCGGCATCGGCGGGGGCAACCGCAAACAGGTCTTCCTCGACCAGAAATTCGGTCTTCAGCGACTTGATCGAATGCGGGTCATATAGCACCGCCAGGTCAATCTCGCCGCGATGCACCCAGTCAAGCAGGTAGTAGGAAAAGGCGCTGACCACCTTGCATGTTGACAGCGGATGCGCCTTGCGGATGGCCGAGACCAGCGGATTGGCCAGCACTTCGGCAACCGTCGGCGTCATGCCAATGGCAATGTGACCGCGCATCGACTGGGTTTCGTCCGACAGGCCGGCGATGATCCCGTCAAGTTCGGCGGTGATCCGGCGGGCATGCTCCAGCACCAGCCGCCCCTGTTCGGTGATAAGCATGCCGCGCCCGTGCCGGTCAAACAGGCGCACGCCCAGTTCTTCCTCCAGCAGGCGGACATGGCGGCTCAGGGCCGGTTGCGCCGTACACAGGGCATCTGCGGCGCGCGACAGGCTGCCGGTATCGGCCACGCAGATGATGGTGCGAAGCTGGGTGATATCCATGCACACCGGCCTAGCAGAAGCGGTTTGGCGCTGGCAACAGCCAAGATTGCTATACCAAATCGCAATAGCTGAATTCCGAAACAACACTCTGCCGCTATCGGAGCGCCTTTTCTACTCTGGCCGCATTGGTTGCTCTGACCGGAGCGGCACCCAGTCCCTTGCGGAGCGGAAAATGAACGCAGAAATCTCACAAACGACGATTGCCATGATGGCCCGCGCCCGCGCCTATGCCTCAAAAGGTCCGCATGGCCATGTGATCAACGGCGCGCAGATCGCGGTTCGCGGCCCGCTTCTGGATGTCCTGAACCCGGCTTCGGGCGAGGTGATTGCGCAGATCGCCCGTGGCGGCACCGCCGACGTCGACAGCGCGGTCGCTGCCGCCAGGGCAGCCTTTCCCAGTTGGCGCGCGCTCGCCCCCGCTGGCCGTGCCCAGGTTCTGTTCGCCGTCGCATCGGCGGTCGAGGCGAACCAGAACGACCTGATCGCGCTGGAATGCCTGAACGCCGGCAAGCCCGTGTCCGTGGCAACCCCCGAGATCGGCATGATCGGCGACATCTTCCGCTTTCACGCCGGCGCGGCGCGGGCCACCATGTCCCCCTCGCCCGAGGAATATGCGCCGGGCTATGTCTCTATCCTGCGGCGCGAGCCGGTCGGGGTCGTCGGCGCGGTGACGCCGTGGAACTACCCATTGCTGACGGCGGTATTCAAACTGGCCGGGGCGCTGGCTGCGGGCAACACGGTGGTGCTGAAACCGGCTGAACTGACACCGCTGACCGCGCTGCGCTTCATGGAAATCGTGCAGGATATCCTGCCCGCCGGGGTGGTGAATGTTCTGCTTGGGACCGGGCCAGAGGTGGGCAACGCCATGTCCGCCCATCCCGGCATTGACCTGATGTCGCTGACCGGCAGCCTCGGCAGCGGCATGGCGGTGATGGCCGCCGCCTCAAAACTGCTCAAGCCGACCCATCTTGAACTTGGCGGCAAGGCGCCGGTGGTGGTTTTTGCGGACGCCGATATCGCGACGGTGGCGCAGACGCTACGCACCGCCGGCTTCTGGAACAGCGGGCAGGAATGCGGTGCTGCGACCAGGGTTCTGGCGCATCGCTCGGTGGTCGCCGACCTGACCGACGCACTGGTGGCCGAGGCTGCGACGATCAAGGTCGGCGGCCCGGAGTCTGGCGACGACGCCGAGATGGGTCCACTGATCAGCGCCCGGCAAATGGAAAGCGTCGACGGCATCGTCAGCCGCGCCCGGTCATCGGGGGCCAAGGTGGCGCTTGGCGGCAACCGGATCGGCGAGCGCGGCTTTTTCTTTGCACCGACCGTCATCGGCGGTGCAGCCAGCGGCAGCGAGATCACCCGGCAGGAGATTTTCGGCCCGGTCGTCACTGTCGAGCCCTTCGACGACGAAGACCATGCACTCACCGAAGCCAATGCAGTGGAATACGGCCTATCAGCCTCGGTCTGGACAGAGAATGTCGGGCGGGCGCTGCGCGCCTCGGGCGCACTGAACTTCGGCACGGTCTGGGTTAACGCCCATCTGGTCCTTGCCACCGAAATGCCTTGGGGCGGGTACGGCAAATCCGGCCACGGCCGCGAGCTGTCCCTGCTCGCGCTTGACGATTTCTCGCGCACGAAACATGTGATGATAGCCACTGCTAGCAAGGCGTGAAATTCACCAGCCCCGCCGCGCGCTGTAAGGTCAGCGCGATAGGCCATTTATCCTCGCGCCCTTGTCACGACATATCCAACCCAAATTAGCTACCGTTCAGCGCGTCTCCAGCTTGAGACATGAGGTACCGCAGCTTCCCCGGACGATCAGCTTTGGCTCAAGTCGGACGTGCCGGACAGGGTCGGACGGGGTTTTGATCCGATGTTTCACCCGGACAACCAGGCGATCGCGCGGCGCAGGCTGGGATTTCGTGCATGTCGCGGTCGATGACGCGACCCGCCTGGCCTATGTCGAGGTCCTGGACGACGAGCGCAAGGCCACCAGCACCGGCTTCCTGCTGCGCGCGCTGCGCTGGTTCCGCGCCCAGAGCATCGCGGTCGAGCGGGTGATGACCGACAACGGCAGCGCCTACCGCTCCCGGCGCTTCGCCAAGGGGCTGCGATGGCTGGGCATAAGGCACATCTTCACCCGCCCCTACACGCCCAAGACCAACGGCAAGGCCGAGCGGTTCATCCAGACGCTCCTGCGTGAATGGGCCTACGGCCTCGCCCACACCACATCCCAGGCCCGCAACGCTGACCTGCCGCGATGGCTTACTGGTTCAACAGCACAAGACCACACTCCGCCCTCAAAGGCCGCTCACCCCGCGCAAGGGTGAACAACCTGATGAGAACTCACATCCCAGCATTCTTGCATCAGGCGACCGAAGCCCGGGATCGGATCGTTCCACCCTGCCAAACGCAGAGCATGCCAGAACGACGCCTGATTGGAGGTGACGCACGGCAATCCGGTGGCCGCTTCAATCGCATCAATGGCGTCAAGCGCCTTGGTCGCGGTGCAGGACAGAAAGATCGCCTCGGCATTGCCGTGATCGGTCTGGCGAGCCTGCTCCAGCCAGGCCGAAGTCGGGACCGAGCCGATGTCCATGTCGGTATCAAAGCCAAAGCACGAGACCTGAACCGGCTCCAGCCCGCCCTTGCCAAGCATGTTCAGCACATTGGCAGTGTTTTGCACGGTGTAGGGCGTGATCACTGACACTTTCCGGACGCCGAGCGCCCGGAAGGCGGCAATGGTGCCCGAGCCAGGGTTGGTCACATGCACCCCTGGCCGAGCGCTGTGCACCAGTTCGGCCACCCGCGCCTCGCCGATGTAAGAGGTAGCGGTGGTGCAGCCGAACACTACCGAATCGAGCCGCAAGAGCGGGCAGAGCAGCCGCGCCGTATCCGGGATGCGGTCGGCCATGTCGAGGAAGGTACGCTTGGAATTGGGCTGTTCCAGATAGATGCGCGAGGTGATAAGCGCCACGCGGTCATCCGGGATCATCCGGGCAAAGTCGCGGTCAACGGCCAGATCGTCGCAGAGCGCGATCAGGCCGACGCGGACCTTGGAGCCGTAGTTGTCCTCCATCTGCCCCGGGACGGGCACAAGGCGGATGTCGGGAAGGGTTGCTGCCTGCGTCATGGCTAGGCCTTGCTCTTGAAAGCGTCGTAGCGGGCTCGGGTCTCGGCATTCATCGGATAAAGGCCGGGCAGAGGCACGCCGCGCTCCACTTCGGTCATGATCCAGGCCTCCATCCGCTCCTGCTCGACCGCCTCGGCGACCGTGGCCTCCAGCAAGGCCGCCGGGATCAGCACCGCGCCGTCGTCATCGGCAACAATCACGTCGCCGGGGAAGACCGCGACGCCACCGCAGGCGACGGGTTCTTGCCAGTTCACAAAGGTCAGCCCGGCGACCGAAGGCGGCGCGGCGGCCCCGGCACACCAAATGGCTAGGCCGGTGCCAAGCACCCCGGCGAGGTCGCGCATTACCCCGTCGGTCACCAGTGCGGTGGCGTTGCGCTTGACCATTCGGGCGGCCAGAATGTCACCGAAGATGCCGGCGTCGATGACGCCCATGGCATCGGCGACGACGATGGCACCTTCTGGCATCGCCTCGATGGCGCCGCGGGTCGAGATCGGGGCGGACCAGCTGGCCGGGGTGGCGAGATCTTCGCGTGCCGGAACGAAGCGCAGGGTGAAGGCTTCGCCTACCTTGCGGCCCTGACCCTTGGTGATCGGGAAGGCGCCGCGGATCCAGACGTTGCGCAGGCCCTTTTTCAGCAGCACCGTGGTCAGGGTGGCAGTGGTGACGCCCATCAGCGCGTCGTGGTGGTCCTTGGACAGGGTCATGGTTTTGCTCCTCAGATGCTGGCAATCAGGCCGCCATCCACGCGGATGACCGAGCCGGTGATGTAGGACGCGCGGCGCGAGGCCAGGAAGGCGACGGTCGCGGCATATTCGGCGGGTTCACCGTAACGGCCGACCGGGATTGATCCCGTGCTTTCGGCGGTCACTTCGGCGGTGGTGCGGCTCTCGCGCTTGGCCTTCTGTTCGTCGAGGAACAGGATGCGCCCTGTGGCGACGCGGCCCGGCAGGACGATGTTCGCGGTGATCCCGTCGCGCCCGACCTCGCGGGCCAGTGTCTTGGACCAACCAAGCAGCGCCATGCGCAGGGCGTTCGAGAGGCCAAGGTTGGGGATCGGGGCCACGACGCCCGAGGAGGTCGAGGTGATGATCCGGCCCCAGCCGGCGGTACGCATGCCGGGCAGGATGGCGTCGGTTACACCGATGACCGACTTGACCATCATGTCGAAATACTTCGACCAGGCCTCCGGCGCCTGCCCCGAGACCGGTGTGGGCGGCGGGCCGCCGGTGTTGTTCACCAGCACCAAGACCGGGCCATAGGCCGCCTGAATGGTGGCAAGCCGGTCGGGGATCACGGTCAGATCGCCGATATCCCAGACCAGTGACATGGCCGTTCCGCCGGAGGCCCGGATCGCCTCGGCGGTCGCCTCGGCCGACGCAGCGTCGATGTCGGCGGCGATGACTTTCGCGCCCTCGGCCGCCAGTTCGCGCGCGATCGCGCCGCCAAGGCCACCGCCGGCTCCGAAGACCAGGGCGCAGGCGCCTTTCAGTCCCATGTCCATGTCTCAGGCTCCTTCATTTGAGGAAAGTGCGGTCTCGACCGCGACGGAAAGGGCAAGCAGGCTGCGGTCCATGCCGCGCCTGCCGATCAGCATCAGTCCCACCGGCGCATCGCCGACGAGGGGCAGGGAAACGGCGGGAAGGTCGAGGATGCTGGCGATCAGCGTGTTGCGCAGCGCCTCGCCGTTGCGGGCAAAGAAGGCCTGATCGTCATCGAGCTCGGCCAAGCGCGGCGGCAGGATGGCGACGGTGGGCAAGACCACGGCATCAAAGCCCTGCATCACGGCGTCATAGCTGCGGCGCAGCCCGCCGATCCGGTGCTTGGCCTTGACATAGTCAGTGGCGGGGACGGGCAGGCCCAGCTGCATCCTGGCCAGGACGCGCGGGTCGTAGAGGGCGCTTTGCTCCAGCAGGTCGCCATGCGCGCTGAGCGCCTCGACCGCCGTGACTTGCCCTGCGCGCAGCGCATCGGCGGGTGCGGCCCAGTTGAAATCCAGGCAGTTGGCAATGCCGGCCCCGGCGCGGGAAAGCCGGGCCAGGGCGGCGTGGACGGCTTCGGCAACCTGGGGTGCCAGAGCGTCGAACGGCATGCCCGCCGCCCGGCCAAGCCGCAGGCTTGCAAGCGGTGGCACCAGCATGTCCTGCGCCTCGGTTCCCGTCAGCACGGCGTCCAGCAGGCGAAGGTCTTCGGCCCGGCGCACGATCAGACCCGGCGTGTCGAAGCTGTCGGCCAAGGGGAACGCTCCCCGGCCGTCGATACGGCCTTGCGAGGGGCGCCAGCCGACGCAGCCGCAGAAGGCCGCCGGAATGCGCGTCGAGCCGCCGGTGTCGCTGCCGAGCGCGGCAAGTGCCATGCCGTCCGCCACCGCCACCGCCCCGCCCGAGGTTGATCCGCCCGGCGCACGGCCGCGATGGCCATCTGCCTCGCGCTGCCAGGGCGCGCGGGGCTGCGACACATGCGGGTTGGTGCCCAGTGCGGAGTAGGCAAATTCATTCATGTGGCTGCGCCCCAGCAGCACCGCCCCTGCCGCCCGCAGCCGCGCCACCGCCGCCGCGTCCACCGTCGCCGGGGGCGCGCCGCGCAGGACCACGGAGCCTGCGGTTGTCACCTGACCCTCGATGTCGAACAGGTCTTTCACCACCACCGGCAGCCCGGCCAGAGCCCCGGCCCGCCCTTCGGCCCGGGCAAGGTCGGCGGCCTGCGCCGCCCGGCGCGCGCCTGCGGCGTCCACCGCCAGCATCGCCCGGCTGCCTTCGCCCGCAGGATCAGCGATGCGGTCAAGTGCCGCTTCGGCCAGCGCCACCGCCGTGACCCGACCTGCCGCCATTGCGGCAAGTGCGTCAGTCGCAGAGGCGAAGGGATCACCGGACATAGAGCACCGCCTCGACTTCCACCGTCACCCGGCTGGGCAGCGAGCCCATGCCGACCGCAGACCGGGCATGGCGGCCTTCGTCGCCGAAGACCTCGACGAACAGGTCCGAAGCGCCGTTCACCACCTTGGGGTGATCGGCAAAATCCGGCGCGCCGTTCACCATACCGAGCAGCTTGACCACCGAAACCCGCGACAGGTCGCCCACCGCAGCCTTGGCCACGGCGATCAGCTGTAGGGCGCAGAGCCTGGCATGGGCCTGCCCCTCTTCGATGGTCACATCGGCACCGAGCTTGCCGGCGTACGGCTTTCCATCCGCCCCGCGCGGCACCTGGCCGGACAGGAACAGCAGCGGGCCGGCAAACTTGTAGGGCACATAGTTGGCAACCGGGGTCGGAACCTCGGGCAGGATCAGGCCCAGGGCCTCAAGCCGTGCTTCGGGCGTGGTCATGCGAGGTACCTTTCGGCGATGGCACGATAGACGGTGACCGAGGCTTCCAGGTTCGCGATCTCGCAATACTCGTCGGGGTTGCCGCTCAGGCCGACCTCGCCCGGGCCGATGATGACCAGCGGCAGGTTCAGGACGGGCGCAATCACCGCGCAGTCGGAGTAGTAGGGTACGCCGCCGGGGGTGAGCGCGCTGCCCATGGTCTCGTTCAGCGTCTTCAGGCAGAGCTGGACGAAAGGATGGTCGTCGGGCGTGTCCACCGGCGGCTTGCTGTCGAGAATCTCCAGCGAGATATGCGGCCCGGCCTCGGCCTGAAAGGCAGCAAGCACGGCTTCAGGCTCAAGTCCAGGAACCAGGCGGATGTCGATGTCGCAGACCGCGCGCGGCGGGGTCAGGGGCGTGGACAGCCCGCCCGAGATCATGCCGGGGTTGATGGTCGGCGGTTTGACATGGCGGTGTGGCGGGGCCTTGAGGTCAAGGTCGTGGATGCGGTCGATGAAGCGGGCAAGCCGGACGATGGCATTGCCGCGGTCCCCTGCCTCGCCGTTGCGGAAGGCCGAATGGCCGATGTCGCCCGCCGCCGTGGCGCGGATCCAGACTGTGCCCTTTTCGGTGACGAACAGCCGCATCGAGGTGGGCTCGGAGTTCAGCAGCGCACCGACGCCATCGAAATACCCGCCTTCGACCAGCGCCTTGGCACCCAGCAGGCTGGAGTTCTCGGCGGCGGTGAAATGCAGCACGAGGTCGCCGCGCAGCGGGATACCGGCGCGCTTGATCTCGACCGCCGCCATGGTCATGGCGGCAATGCTGCCCTTCATGTCGGTCGAGCCGCGGCCGTAGATGCGGCCGTTCTCGATCTCGCCGGAAAAGGCATCGCGGGTCCAGGTCTCGGGATCGACGCCGATCGTGTCGAAATGTGCCGACATCGACAGCGCAGGCAGGCCGCCAGTGCCCTTGATCCGCGCGATCAAGTTGGTGCGTCCGGGCGCGATGAACTGGAATTCGTAGGGAATGCCCTCGGTATCGAGGACCCCCGCCACGATCCGCGCCGCAACCTCTTCATTGCCGGGCGGATCGATGGTGTCGATCGCCAGCAGGGATTTCGTCAATTTCACGACTTCGCTCAGGTCTGTCACGATAGCCTCTTGGAGTTGGGCGGAACGGGGTCGCCTAGAAGTAGGTGCGTACGGCGCCGGTCACGCGGTAACTGTCATCGACCAGCAGGACCGAACGCCACTTGTCGAAGGTGGTGCAGACATGGCTGACACCGAAGCCGATCAGGTCTCCGATCTGGAACGGCGAGGGATCGGGCACCCGCAGGAAGGCGTGCTGGTCGTTCAGCCGCATGACCGTGACCTCTGCCGGGACCGGCACGGGGGCGGTGTCGCGGCCGGGGCGGAACCAATGCACCGGCGTTGGCATCTCGACGTCATAGGACACGTCGCGCTTGCCCATGGTGGCAAAGGCCAGGCCGGGCTCGGGCATCGACTGCACCGCCGCCCAGACCTCGAGCGCGGCGGTCAGGCCCGGGCCGAGTGTCTCGAAATCGGGGTTCCTCTCGCGCATGCGGTCAAACATCTTGGCGAAGGACAGATGGTCATGGGTCAGATAGCAGCCGCTGCGGATCAACGGGATGACCTCGCGCCCCGGAATGGTATGCGCCAGTCCCTGGGCCGCCAGGTCGAAAAACTCGGTGCCGCCGGCGGTCAGGATGATGGGTCCGGGGGCAAAAAGCCCGGCACCGGCCGCAACGAGGGCAAGGGTCGCGACCTCGCCCACCATCTGCCGCGCAAGCGCTGGGCGCGCCTCGGGCGGGTGATCGCCGAAGACACCCTCATAGGCCTCGACCCCGGAGAGGGCGAGATGGGGATGCAGAGCTGCAACTTCACGCGCCAGCGCCAGGGCCGCTTCGGGACCGCGTACACCTGCACGTGCTCCGCTTGCGCCGACCTCGATGAGGACACGCAGCGGCCGCGCAGCGGGTCCGCGGGCGGCGACCGCGTTGGCGAGCAGTTCAGCCCCGGCCCGGCTGTCGATCAGGCACCACAGGTCAAGGTCGGGATGTGCTTCGAGCAGATCGAGCACGATGCAGATGTTAGCCGCGCCGACCAGCTGGTTGGCCAGAACGATCCGGCGGATGCCGAAGGCGGCAAAGATCGCAGCCTGCTGCGCCGTTGCGACAGTCAGGCCCCAGGCGCCGTCTTCCATCTGCATCCGGGCCAGCGCCGGGGCCATTGGCGTCTTGCCATGCGGGGCGATGCAGGTGCCGGTCTTGTCGAGAAAGCGGCGCATCCACTGGCGGTTGTGATCGAGCGCGGACTGGCGCAGGACCGCGACCGGCAACGGCAGGTCCCCCACCAGCAACGAGAGGCCAAGGCTGCCGACCGAGGCAAAGTCGGAGCCAAGCCCCGGCGGCAGGCCCTTGACCACTTCAGTGACCGGCTCGGCCGCCTCCTGCCCGAGCCGGGCGGCCATCGCATCATCGATGTAGCTCGCCAACGCCATCAGCGCGCTCCCGCAAACTGGTTCAGTCCAGAGACCAGCAGCGTTTTGGTCTCCAGATAGGCGTCCATCTGTTCGGCCCCGAGATCCTTTCCAAAGCCCGACTGGCCGAAGCCGCCGAAGGGGAAGGACGGGTCGAGGAAACCATGGCCGTTGACATAGATCGTCCCGGCGCTGATCGCGCGGGCAGTGTCGAGGACGCGGGCGATATCACGGGAGTAGATCGCGGCGCCGAGGCCGAACGAAGTGTCGCGGGCCTGACGAAGGATGTCGTCGGGACCGTCGGCGCGGCTCAAGGCAAGAACCGGACCGAAGATTTCCTCGCGCCAGACCGGGTGGTCCGCGGGCACATCCTCGATGATGACCGGTCCGACAAAGTTGCCGCGATTGCCCTCGCTGGCGCGGTCGAGCGCAAAGCTCAGCCCGTCGGCATGCGCGCGGGTGACATAGGACATGACCTTGGCGCGATGCGCCTCGGACACCAGCGGCCCCATGTCGGACGAAGGGTCGAGCCCCGGGCCGACCTTGACACGGGCGGCACGTTCCACCAGCCGCTCGCGAACCTCGTCGTAGAGCCGCTTGTCCACAATGGCGCGCGACGAGGCGTCGCAGACCTGGCCGGAGTTGAAGAAGATGCCGTTGTAGAGCCCTTCGACGACCGCATCCACATCGCTGTCGGCAAATACCATGGCCGGGGATTTGCCGCCAAGCTCCAGCGTCAGCCGCGTCATGTTCGGCAGCGCGCCCTGGCCCACGCGCAGACCGGTCGAGGTCGAGCCGGTGAAGCTGACCTTGTTCACGCCGGGATGCGAGACCAGCGCCGCACCCGTGATGGCGCCGGTGCCGTTCACCACGTTGAAGGTCCCGTCGGGGAACCCGGCCTCGGTGATCAGCTCGGCCAGACGCAGGGTGCTGACGGGCGTGACTTCGCTGGCCTTGGCCACGACCGCACAGCCGGCGGCAAAGGCGGCGCCGATCTTCCAGACCAGCGTCTGCAGCGGGAAGTTCCAGGGGGCGATGGCAGCGACGACGCCCACGGGCTGGCGCAGGGTCATGCCGAAGACCGAGGCGTCGAAGGCCGCCGTCGCGCCGGTGCGGCCGGAAATCTTGGTGGCCCATCCGGCGAAGTAACGCAGCACGTCAATCGCCCCGCCGATGTCGGCCACCACGGCCAGCGCCAGCGGTTTGCCGACGTCGAGGCTTTCCAGCATCGCCAGTTCCGCCTGGTTCGCCTGCAAAAGGTCGGCAAGCTTGAGGATCAGGGACTGCCGGTCCATCGGCCGCAGCGCGCCCCAGGCGCCGTGGAACGCCCGCCGAGAGGAGGCGACCGCGCGATCGACGATGTCGCTGCCGGCCTCGTAGGTCTCGGTCAGGATGCCTCCAGTGCTCGGTTCGAACACTGGGATCGCGGCACCGCCACGTACCGGAGCACCGTCGATCCAATGGGTGATCGGGCGGCGTGCAAGATCGGTATGGCCCTTCGGAGCCGCCCATCTGTCAAGGTAGTCGCTGACGGATTTGTCTTTCAACTTGCTGCCCCTTGCGTTGATCGGTCGGGGTCGAATGTTCGTCATTGCCCCCGTCAGCGGAAGCAAATTCGGTGAACAGATTGTTCAACCCTGATTACAGGTAGAGCTCGTATGAGCGCTCATCAAAAGGCTTTCACGTTCCAAACATGTAATCAAAATCTACAGATAGTCTCATCATCTTTGATTGTTCAAAGGGTATACGGGTCCTAGGATGCTGTCAGACCGCGAGAACCAGCGCGGCGAAAACCGGCAGGCGAAGGCCGCCGAAACAGGGGAGAGATGATTTTGCGCTTCAAGATCCTGAATACGGCGCTGCTTGCCGCAGCGGCAGCGGTCGTGCATCCCAGTGTCCTGCTGGCGGAACCGGAAACCCGCGAGCCGGTGAAGCTGTATTTCGTCGGCTCGTCCGACAGCGATTTCATCAACGCCGTCTATGGTGAGGTGATCGCCGAATACGGCTACCGCGTGAAGTACGTCCAGTCCGACTTCTCGGCGCATTTCCTCGCCCTGGAAAACGGCGACATCGACATCTCGCTTGGTGCCTGGCAGACGATTCCGGCGATGACCGAGGCGGCGCTTGCCACCGGCAAGGTGAAGAACTTCGGCCCGACCGGCGTGAAGGTGGTCGAGGGCTGGTGGTACACGAACGAACTGGTCCCCTTCTGCCCCGGCCTGCCCGACTGGACCGCGTTCAAGAACCCCGACTGTATCAAGGCGCTTGAATCCGCTGACACGGCACCACTCGGTCGCTATCTGGACGCCCCTGCCGACTGGGCCAGCGACTCTGCGGATTTCATCGCCAAGGAAGGTCTTCAGCTCGCCAACGTGAACTCGGGTTCGGCGGCAGCGCTGGTGACCGAACTCAAGTCGGCTGTGGACCAGAAAAAGCCATTCCTCGGTTGGGGTTTCGAGCCGCACTGGGTGATCAACTCGACGCTCGGCGGCTATGTCACCCGCCCCGGCTTCTCGCCGGAAAACGATGTGCTCAAGCTCGGCAACATCGAGGCCACCGACAAGATCCCGAACGCCGTCCACATCCTGGAAGCCTTCACGCTGAGCCGTGAGGAAGTGGCGGCCGCCATGGACCGCATCGACAACGGCGGCATTTCGCCAGAGGACGCCGCGCACGAATGGATGGATGCGCATCCCGACGTCTGGAAGGCCTGGCTCCCGGCCAACTGATCTTCCTAGCCGCAGCGGCGTGTCCTGACCGGACACGCCGCCTCTTCTTTCCTGATACGGACGTTGGAGGGTCATAGATGAAGGTCGATTCGATCCTGGAAGCCCAGGGCGTGTGGAAGGTGTTTGGACGTGGCATTGATGGCCGCAACGATGACCCGTCATCCTGGGACATCGAAAAGATGCGGTCTGAAGGCTGCGTGTTCGGGGTCCGGAATGCGAATTTCCAGATTCGGCGCGGCGAGAGCTTCGTCATCATGGGGCTGTCCGGGTCGGGAAAGTCGACCCTTCTGCGCTGCCTGACCGGGCTTTACCCGGCCACGCGCGGCCATGTGATCATCGACGGCACCGATCTTGCCAAGGCGTCGCGGGCCGAGCTGGTCGCGCTCCGGCGCAAGAAGGTCGGCATGGTCTTCCAGTCCTTTGCCCTGTTGCCCTATCTCAGCGCGCTCGACAACGCCGCCTTCCCGCTGCAGGTCACCGGCGTGCCGAAGGCGGAACGGCGGGCCCGGGCGGCCGAGGTTCTGTCGCTGGTCGGCCTGAAAGGCCTTGAGCACCGCCTGCCCAGCCAGATGAGCGGCGGGCAGCAGCAGCGCGTCGGCATCGCCCGCAGCCTGATCGGCGACCCTTCGGTATGGTTCCTGGACGAGCCCTTCTCGGCGCTCGACCCGCTGATCCGCCGCGACATGCAGGATGAATTCCAGCGCCTGCAGTCAAAACTGCACAAGACGATCGTCTTCGTCACCCACGACCTGGAAGAAGCCGTCCGTCTGGGCGACCGGATCACGATCATGGCCGACGGATCGATCCTGCAGATCGGCACCCCGGAAGAGGTGGTGATGAACCCGGCGACCGACTACGTCCGCCGCTTCGTCGCCGGAATTCCGAAATCCCGCGTCGTCAGCGTCGGCAAGATCATGGGCCCGGCGCCCGCAGCGGCCGACCCGACCGCGCTGGTGCTGAAACCCGAAGCGCGCCTGCATGAGGTTCTGACCCAGGTGTTGCAAAGCACCGGCCCGCTGCAGGTCGCAGGCCAGGACGGTCGCCTCGTCGGCAGCCTCTCGCGCGAAGAGGTGGCGAAATGGCTGTGACATATCAGCGTCTCGGCCTGCTCTGCCTCGCCCTTGCGGCCGTCCTCTGGGTCATGGCCTCCAGCATTCCCGGGCTGTTCCGCTGGCCCGATGCCGCGGTCTGGCATCTGGGCGAATGGCTGAACGTCAGCCTGAACTACGTCCTGCGCGAGATGTCGATCTTCGGCCAGACCGTCACCGACGTTTCGCAGGGCTTCGCGGATGTGATCGGCTGGCCGGTGGTCTGGCTGGTCGAGGCTTTGACGGAAGGCCATTTCTATGACCTTTCCGGGGGCAGCGAGTTCTGGTTTGCGCCGCCGCCGTGGTTTGGGGTTGCTCTGGCCCTTGTGCTGCTGACCCATTCACTCGGCGGAACCTGGCCGGCCGTGCTGGCCACGATCACGCTCGTCTTCGTGGCGATGCTTGGCCTGTGGCCAAGCACAATGGCCACGCTGGTCGCCGTCATGTTCTCGGTTCTGGTCAGCACCGCGGTCGGCCTCGGTTTCGGTATCTGGGCGCACCGCAAGCCGCGCGTTTCGGCGATCCTGTCGCCGTTCTACGATTCGCTGCAGACCGTGCCTGTGTTCTCCTATCTGGCGATCATCATCCTGGTCTTCGGCTTCGGGCAGATCGCGGGACTGATCGCGACGGTGATCTTCGCCATGCCGCCGATGGCGCGGGCCACCGAACTGGCCCTGAAAGGCGTGCCAGGAGAGCTTGGGGAACTGTCCGAGATCGCCGGCTGCACGCCGCGGCAGAAGCTCTGGCTGATCGACCTGCCGACGCGGATGCCGATCCTGCTTCTGGGCGTCAACCAGGTGATCATGCTGTCGCTTGCCATGGTCATCATCACCTCAGTCATCGGCGCGGGCGGGTTGGGCGGCGACGTCAACTCCAGCTTGCGGTCGATGCGGATGACCGACGCGATCCTGGCCGGCCTCGCGATCAGCATGATCGCCGTGGTCATGGACCGGGCAACGCGCGCCTGGGCCGTTCGCCAGGGCGTGCACAAGATTTTTGGCATCCCGAGCGGTCGACTCGCCCTGATTGTCGCGATGGCTGCCGTGATCTTCGGCCTGGTCTTCCCCGAGATCGGCCTGCTGGACGACCGCCCGATCCTGAACGTCGGGCGCAGCCTTGACCGCGCGCTTGACGCTTTCATCCTGTTTGCCGGGCCTACCCTGATGGCTGTTCAGGACCTGTTCATCGGCTGGGTGATGCGGCCGATGCGCGAGGCGCTCGGCGCAGTGCCCTGGACCACCGCCGTCCTGCTCCTCGCCGCGCCGGCTGTGATGGCCGGGCGGGTCAGGCTGGCGCTGGTCATCGTCGCCATGCTGACGCTGATCGCGGTCTGGGGGCTGTGGGACAAGGCGGTTCTGTCGTTCTACCTTGTCCTGCTTTCGATCCTCATGGGCGTGATCATCGGCCTGCCGATCGGTGTCCTGTCAGGGCTGAACGACCGGGTGGACAAGGTGGCGGGGATCGTCGTCGACCTGATCCAGACCCTGCCGACCTTCGTCTACCTGATCCCGGTCGTGGCCCTGTTCGGCGTCGGCGACTTTGCCGCCTTCCTCGCCGTCCTGATCTATGTCGTCGCCCCAATCGTCCGCTATACGGCCAGCGGCCTGCGTCAGGTGCCGACCCAGCTGTCGGAAGCCGCGACCATGGTCGGCTGCTCTCCGACCCAGAAGCTGTGGCTGGTGATGATGCCGTCAACCCTGCCGCAGCTGATCCTGGGTCTGAACCAGGCGGTGATGCTGGGCTTTTCGATGCTCGTCATCACGGCGCTCGTCGGCTCGCGGGGGCTGGAGGAGATCACCCTGGTCGCCGCCGCCAAGGTGCGCCCGGGAGACGGCCTCATCGCCGGCTTCGGCATCGCGGCCCTGGCCATCACCCTTGACCGTCTGCTCGGTATCGTCGCAAGCCACGCAGAGCGGAAGTTCTCGCCGGTCGCCCACGGCGGACACTGATCGCAGCGGCGGCATCACCATCTGAGAAGGAGTTCCAGACTTGGAAACGTTCGACTTTATCGTCGTGGGCGCCGGGTCCGCCGGATGCGCACTTGCCGCAAGGCTGAGTGAGGACAAGACGCGCCGGGTGCTCTTGCTCGAGGCCGGGACCAGCGACTGGAACCCCCTGATCCGCCTGCCCGTGGGTGAGGCGCTGACCATCGGCGGTCGGATCGACTGGAAGTTCAAGACCGAGCCCGAGCCGGGCCTGGACGGCCGCGTCATGGACGCACCGCGCGGCAAGGTTCTGGGCGGGTCTTCGGCGATCAACGGCCAGCTCTATGTGCGCGGTCATCATGGCGACTTTGACGAGTGGGAAGCGCTCGGTGCCACCGGATGGGGCTATGACGGGGTTCTGCCCTACTTTCGCCGCGCGGAATCCTGGGCCGGGACGCCGGATCAGGCGCGCGGCAGCACCGGGCCGCTGAAGACGATCCTCGGTCGTTACCGCACGCCACTTTACGAGGCCTTCCTGAACGCGGCGGAAGAGACCGGCTACCGCAGCCTCGACGACTACAATCTGGGCGACACCGAAGGTTTCGCCTGGGGCCAGTTCACCCAGGAACACGACCGCGCCGCCCGCTGCTCCTCGGCCCATGCCTATCTGCGCAGGACCAATTCCAGGACCAACCTCGTGGTGCGCACCAACTGTCAGGTGACGGGCCTGACCATCGACCGGGGCACCTGCACTGGCCTGAGCTATGTGCAGAGCGGCAAGGTCAACAAGGTCTCCGCCGCCGAAGTTATCTTGTCTGCTGGCGCTTACCAGTCGCCACAAATTCTGATGCTGTCGGGCATCGGCAAGGGCGCCGACCTGCGTCCCCTGAGCATTGCGCTACGACATGAACTGCCGGGCGTCGGACAGAACCTGCAAGATCATTGCGGCGGGCTGATCCAGTCGATGTGCAACGAGCGCATGACCTATCATCAGTTTCGTAATCCGCTCCGGGCCCTTGGCGCGGTGTGGGAGCTTTACATTCACAAACGTGGCCCGCTGTCGGTCTTTCCAATGAATGCCGTGGGTTTCGTGCGCAGCGACCCTGCCGAGCCGCGCCCGGACCTCGAGTTTCTGTTCTTCCCCGTAGCGACCGACATCCAAGGCGGATCGGGCAAATACGCAGCTTTCAACGGCTATGCCATCACCTGGGGCATCATGCGCCCGCGGTCGCGCGGGTCGGTCACGCTCGCCTCGTCCGATCCGTTGGCCAAACCCGTGATCCGGCACAATTACCTGACTGATGCGCATGACATAAAGGTCAACAACGAAGGCCTGCGCATCGCCCGAAAACTGAACTCGGCCAAGGCCTTTAACCGCTTCCGCGGCGTCGAGGTCGACCCCGGACCCGCCTGCACCTCGGACGAGGCCATTTCAGCCTACAACCGCCGCACCATCGGCAGCCACTATCACCCCTCGGGTTCGTGCCGCATGGGAACCGACGATATGGCCGTGGTTGATCCGACCCTGAAAGTGCATGGAATGCGCGGGCTGCGGGTGGCAGACGCTTCGATAATGCCGCGCGTCACCTCTGGCAACACCAACGCACCCTCGATCATGATCGGCGAAAAGGCCGCCGATCTGGTGCTTGCGGGGTAATCTTCCTCATGCCGCAACCAAGGCCCCTTGTCGCGATCACCCCGGACTGTGCGTCTAACGTCGATCATCCGACCGAGACGACCTATGTCCTGCGCCGGAACTACGCGGATGCACTGACCGAGGCGGGCGCGATGCCCGTCATCCTGCCCTACTGGCTCGGCGACCCGGCGGACATCGTTGCCGTCTTCGACGGCTTCGTGATTTCGGGCAGCACGCCGGGCATCGCCGACATGCCGGGCCGGACCGAATTCGAAGCCCGTCTGATCGCGGCGGCCATCGCGGCGGACAAGCCGGTTCTCGGCATCTGCAACGGCATGCAGATGATCGGTCGTGTCCTCGGCGGCACGATGATCGAACGGCTGCCGACGCCGGGCCCCGGTGCGCCTGACCACATTCCGCAGCCCCATCCCACCGAACTTGCCCATGACATCGTCATTTCCGATGGCAGCCGCCTGCATGGTCTGGCTAGCGGCAGTCCGGTCCGGGTGAACAGCCTGCACCGCCAGGCCATCGCCGACGATGGCGACTATCTCGTCGCCGCCCGCGCCAGCGATGGCGTCGTTGAGGCCGTTGAGGCCGTTGAGGGGCGCGGGCCGACCTATGTCGTCGGACTGCAATGGCATCCGGAATACCGGCTGACCGACTTTGACCGGAACATCCTGGCCGACTTCGTGTCTGCCATGAAGACGCGCAGGTAGGGTTCGGCATGGCAAAGTTCATTGTCGTCGGCGCGGGCGTGGTGGGTGTCGCCACGGCCTGGCAGCTCTGCAAGGCCGGGCATCAGGTGACGTTGGTGGACCGCAACGGCGCGCCCTGCGGCGGCGCGAGCCTGAAGAATGGCGCACAGCTCAGCTATTCCTACTGCGACGCCCTCGCCTCGCCCAGCCTGATCGGCCGCATGCCGGGGATCCTCCTCGGCCGCGATCCGGCCTTCCGGGCCTTTCTTCAGCCGGATTCGAGGTTTCTTTTCTGGGGCATGCGCTTCGTCTGGAACGCACGGGCTGCGGCGTTTGAACGCAACACGCGGGCGCTCCTCGCGCTTGCGGCGTCAACACAGCGGTTGCTGCCGGGGCTGCTGGACGAGTTTCCGATGGAATTCGACTATGCCGTCGCGGGCAAGATGATCCTGTGCCACACGCCCGCGCAGATGGATCACGGCCGCAGCATTGCCGCGATGAAGCGTGGGCTTGGCATCAGGATCGAAGTTCTGGACCGCGCCGCCGCCGAAGCCGTCGAGCCTGCGCTGAAAGACCATCCCGATGCTTTCCTGGGCGCGATCTACTCACCGGACGATTGTGTCGGCCGCCCCAGCCAGTTCTGCGCCGCGCTGGTCGCCGGGCTGACCGAGCGCTACGGGCTCAAGGCGCGTTACCTTTGCGGGGTCCGGAAGTTGCTGACCCGGAATGGCAGGGTGAGCGGGGTCGCCTTTCGCAACTATGAGTCCGAGGACTGCGACGGCGTCGTGCTTGCCACCGGATATGACACTGGCCTTCTGCCGCCCTTGGCCCGCTTTGGTGCGATCTGGCCGGTTCAGGGCTATTCGCTCACCGCACCGGCACTGCCCGGTGCGATAAAGGTCTCGGTCACCGACCCGAAGCGACGACTGGTGATTGCCCGATTGGGCGACACGATTCGCATCGCTGGCATTGCTGACATCGGACGCCGGGCTTTCACCTTCGATCAGTCCCGCTACGAAAGCCTGAAGTCCGAAGCAATCGGTGCCTTCCCCCTTAGTTTTGATCCGTCGGTCGCCGATGGATGGAGCGACGCCCGTCCCTGCACGCCGTCTTCGCAGCCAATGATCCGCAGGGGCGCTGTGCCAGGCGTCTACTTAAACCTCGGCCATGGCACTTTGGGCTGGACGCTCTGCCTCGGTTCGGCCGAAGCTCTGGGCAGGATTGTCGCTGCGGACTTCGCCAAACACGCGGTACATGGGTAGGATCGGACGGACACCGGACACCGGACGCAAAGCAAGGAAACGCCCGTGAAGCTGCCACCGATGAACACGATTCATACATTTAGCGTGGCGGCACGGCATCTCAACTTTTCGAAGGCCGGGCTGGAGCTGAACGTCACTCACGCGGCCGTCAGCAATCAGATGAAGCGCCTTGAGGATTGGTTTGGCAGAAAACTATTCGAACGTTCGGGAAGGGGGTTAAAGCTGACCTCAGCAGGTCAAGAGTTGCTCCACGTCGTCGATACTGCGCTTTTGGCAATATCGGCTACCAGCGATAAGTTGCGTGTCTTGCGCGACCGCAAGCAGATCTCGGTCGCCTGCCTGCCCTCAATTGCCACGCGCTGGCTAGTCCCCGCTCTTGGGGAGTTCATGTCCCGCTATCCCGGCATTTCTGTCGAACTGTCCTATGCCGAGGCATTCCAGTATTTCGACCCCGACCGGCACGACGTCCTTATCACGCATCTTGTTGAGCTTCCCGCAAAGGCCAAGGCAACACGGATATTCAGCCGCACGAGCAAACCAGTGGCGAGCGCCGTCTATGCAAAGGATAGGGGCGAGGAGCTTTTCGGAAGTCTCGAAGGCGCACGCCTCTTACATGACGCGGAGACCCAAGCGTGGGAGGATTGGTTCGAGAAGGCCGGCTTTCGCCCGTTGGTGATGTCCAATGGCCCTCTCTTTCCGGACTTCAACCTGCTTTTCACGGCTGTTCTCGCCGGCCAAGGCGTTGCCCTGTGTCCCGTGGAAGTCTTTCGACAAGAAATTGCAAGTGGCGATCTCGTTGTGCTGTCGAACGTCTCAACTTTGGACAATGAAGGATACTATGTTGTTTCAACTGAACGGCCCGCACCCACCGTGTCGATGTTTGTGAAATGGTTCATGGCTAGGACGTCGGTGTGACGTGAATTTTTCGGGTCTTTTGACTGTTAATCAATTGGTCGTAGGTTCGATCCCTACCGCCGGAGCCAATAAAATCAACGACATAGCGAGATGAGACCACGCCGATCTGGCGTTTTAGTCTCTTTTTAGTCTCTTTTCTCGCGGAGCTGCTGGTCAGATCGCAGCAACGCTGCCGGTTCGGCCCAGCTTGCATTGGAAGACCACGCTCCCTCTCGCTACCCAGTTGCCGCAATGCCGCCAGCCCCGCTAACACGCACCCAGCCGCACAAAGAAAGAGCCCCGAGGAAGGGCTCTTGAAGGTTTGACGTGGTCAGTTCAGACGTTCGCACATGCCGTCGATCACCTCATGCAACTGCCGGGTGATCGTCGGGTTCTCCGCCACCCGGCCGGTAAGGGCGAAGGTCGCTGCTGTTGTTTTTCACTCAGAACTGAGCCACCTCTGATTATGGATTTCGGTTCATGCTGGGGTCAAGGTCGTGCTTGTCTCCTTCTTTTTCCGGGCTGCAGCGGCTGAGCTTGCCTTGAACCGGAAGCTGTCGTTTCCGGTTTCCAAGATGTGACAGCGGTGGGTCAGGCGGTCGAGCAAGGCCGTGGTCATCTTGGCATCACCAAAGACTGTGGCCCATTCGCTGAAGCTCAGGTTGGTGGTGATGACGACGCTCGTGCGCTCGTATAGCTTGCTGAGCAGATGGAACAGCAGCGCCCCGCCGGATGCGCTAAAGGGCAGGTATCCCAATTCATCCAGGATCACGAGGTCGAGTTTGGTCAGGCCTTCGGCGATCTGCCCGGCCTTTCCTTTGGCCTTTTCCTGTTCGAGGGCGTTGACCAGTTCGATGGTCGAGAAGAAGCGAACCTTCCTGCGGTGATGTTCTATGGCCTGGATGCCGAGGGCGGTGGCAACATGGGTTTTGCCGGTGCCTGGACCGCCGATTAGAACTACGTTGTGGGCACCATCCATGAACTCGCAGCGATGCAGTGTCCGGACGGTGGCTTCGTTGATCTCACTGGCGGCGAAGTCGAAGCCCGAGAGGTCCTTGTAGGCCGCCGTTGACACGAAACCGAGGATCCCCTTGGAAAACTTCTCGACATGTATCGAAGACTGCTCGGAGCGCAACGAGATCAATAAGAATTTGCTCGCTCAATACTTCAAAGCTGCTGGTGGTTCGGCGTCAATCTGCGCATCACCCGATCAGAATTGGTTGGGCCATTTCTGCGCGACATGCCGGACGGTGAGAATTTCAATGACCTCGGCGGTGACCCGATAGACGATGATGTAGGAGGGATGGATCACGCTTTCCCGCGTGCCCTCCACCCGGCCCGGTCGTCCAATCGACGGGTGAGCGACCAGCGTCGTTTCAACGAACGACAGGGCGCGATCCCGCAGCAGGTCAGCAGCGGACGGGTTGTCCGCCGCGATGTGGTTGAAGATGTTGGTCAGCGCCGAGAGCGCCCGCTTCGTCCAGCGGGCCTTCATGCGCGGCGCGGGGTCGGCATGGGTAACGGCTTGTCTGTTCCAAGCGAGCGGAGATAGGTCGCAGCATCCGCGTGATCGATGAGCCGACCAGCATTCGCGTCGGCAATCCCCGCCTCAACGTCGCGGATGAAGTCTTCCTCTTCGGCGAGGTAGCGTTCAACCGCCTCGTTCGTAAGGAACGACTTGCTGCGGCGGGTGCGGCTGGCAAGCACATCAAGCCGCGCCTTCACCTCGGGCGACGTGTGAAAGGTGACGGTGGCGCGGTTGTTCATGGTCATCGGCTCGCTGGCATTATGCATATGTACACATCTTAACACAATGCAGCCGTTCCGCAAGCGCACCCGAAGCCGCTGGCAGTTCTGCCCCGCTTCAGATCGCCAGATCTTCAATCTTGCGCCCTCTGGGACTCTGTTGCACAAATCAGCTGACGGCCGGACTGCCCCTTCTCCCGGACAGACCTATCCCGTGACCTTTGTGACAGGTATGCCGAGCGCGGTGTAGCCGTTTAGGACGGCAACACGGACCTGGAACTCCGCGACCTGGCGTTCGAAGTCCCGCGCCATAAGGCGCTGACCCAGCAGTTTGACGCAGTGCATTTTCGTCTCTGCGCGGCTCCTGCGGTGATATCCGCTCCATCGTCGCCAGAGCGCGCGGCCCAAGTATTTCGCTGCCCTCAGGGCCTCGTTGCGCGCGGCTGCCCCGGCGCTATCGGCCTTCCAGGGTTTGGCGTTCTTGCGCGGCGGGATGACGGCATATTGGATTAGTCAGGCAGGTAGATGCGAGCCCCGCCCAACTCTGTCAAGATTGCCCGGCCGGCCAGCCTCGAGGAAAAGCGCAAACTGCAAAGCGATCGTTTTGTAGAGGATCTTCGATGGTCCTATGACAGGTAAGGGCACGGAAACTAGCGCTGACGCGCTTGAGAAAAAGCATCATTCGACGATAGTAGTGCAGTTGGATGGGAGCAAGGTTGCGCCAGCTCAGCTTCAGCTCCGACCAGTGCGCGACGCCCCTAGGGGTTAGGGGGCTCACGCCCCCCTTTCGAACTTCACCACCGGGATGCCGAGCCTCGAAGCCTTGTCGGCGAGGTTTTCCTGGATGCCATTGCCCGGAAAGACGAGGACGCCCACGGGGAGCACATCCAGCATGGCGTCGTTGCGCTTGAAGGGTGCGGCCTTGGCATGCTTGTTCCAGTCAGGCTTGAAGGCGACCTGGGTGACGCCCCGGGTTTCGGCCCATTTGGCGGCGATGAGTTCGGCGCCCTTTGCGCCGCCACCGTGGAGAAGGACCATATCGGGATATTTGGTCCGGACCTGATCGAGCTTACCCCAGATCAGGCGGTGATCGTTGAAATCGGTCCCGCCGGTGAGGGCGACCTTGGGACCTGCCGGCAGCATCACCTCGGTCTCGGCGCGGCGCTTGGCGGCCAGGAAGTCGCGGCTGTCGATCAGGGCGGCGGTCAGGTGCTGGTGGTTCACCTTTGAGCCGGAGCGCGGCCGCCAGGTCGAACCCGTGTGGTGCCAGAACTCGGAGGCGGCGTGATCGCGCATCATATCCATGCAGTTCCGTCGTTCGATCAGTGTCAGGCCCTCGGCTGTCAGACGCTCGAGTTCGGTGGATTTCACCTCGGAACCGTCCTGCTCCCGCTGGAGGCGGCGCTGCCCCTGCTCATTGTCATCGAGCGACCGTTCGATCCGGGCGGTGGCGCGGTGGAAGAGGTTAACCTGGCCCCAGAGCACTTCTTCGAGGTCGGGCTCCATGCGGGTATCGGCGAGGC
>CAZKJZ010000004.1:0-3679 GCA_964553145.1 uncultured Frigidibacter sp.
CCGGTCAGGGCATTGGCAAGGGTGGACGACAGGCCCATCAGCGGCGGCTTTCCTGTTCAGGGTTGGTCCGGTCAACGCTTGATGTTGGTGGTTTCCTGCAGCATCTCGTCCACGGTCTGGATGACCTTGGCGTTCGACGAATAGGCCCGCTGGGTCTGGATCAGGTTGGTCAGTTCGGCCGCCACATCGGTTGCAGACCCTTCGCGCGCATAGCCCTGAACCGACCCGGTCGGCCCGTCGCCGGCGTTCCACAGGAAGAAAGACCCCGAATCGGGTGATATCTGGAATGTCTGGTTGTCCAGCGCCACCAGCCCATTGGGATTGGGCACATCCACCACCGGCACCTGATAGATGCGGCGGGTGAAGCCGGTGTCATAGGTCGCTGTGACATAGCCATTGTCATCCACCTCGACCGCCGTCAGGTTGCCGACCGGCGAGCCATCCTTGGTCACCGAGGTTGGCGCGAACGTGTCGGACAGTTGGGTCAGGCCCTTGCCGTCACCGATCTTGCCGATGAAGGCCGTCATCGGGCCACCCGCCACGTTGAGGTTCAGGTTTCCGGTCACGGGATCATAGGCCCCGCCCGACACCGTGGTCACAGAGGCCAGCGTCCCCCCGGACGTGCGGCTGCTGTCGAAAGCCAGCGTATATTCCCCGACCAAAGCGCCGTTCTGGGCGGAATCGCGGATCTGCATGGTCCATATATTCGATGCGCCGCTGGCCGGAACTGAGGGGATGAAGCTGATGTCCAGCGTTTCGGACGTGCCGAGGTTGCCGAAGTATTCGATCGACATCGGCAGCGTGCTGCCCGAGGCGCCCGCAACGGTTTCGGTTGCGGGCAGGTTGACGCCCAGGTTCATCTTGGTCGTCGGGTCCCCGGCGGTCTGATTGGAATTGATGACCACAGGCTCCAGCCCCGCCATCGTGTCGCGCGGCAGAACCGGAATCGTGCCATCGGCGCTCGCGGGCCAGCCGAGCAGCACCAGCCCCGATTCAGTCCGCAGAACACCGGCGGAATCGGCCCGGAAGGCGCCGGTCGAGGTCATCATCATCGGCTGTTCGCCGGTCGTGCCGTTCAGCGACACGGCCGTGGTGACCGGCAGCATGCCGCGACCGGCAATCGCCAGGTCCAGCGCGTTGCCAGTGCCGACGATCGGCCCATGTTCGTCGATCAGCCGGGCTGTCGAGGCCTTGACCCCGCCCGCCGAATAGGTGCCCGCGCCGCGCGCCTGGTTGATGACGAAATTCTCGAAATCGGTCGAGGCGCGTTTGTAGCCATAGGTGCCAGCGTTGGCGATATTGTCGGAAATGGTCGCCAGCCGGGTCGCATTGGCGCTCAGGCCTGCGACCCCCGCATTCAGCGAGGAAGAGATGGACATGTCATGCCGCCTTTCTGCTGCGTCGTCCGTCATTGGCGGCGACTATGCAGGACGGCCCATTAACATCAGGCTAACGGCATCGGGGCGCCAAGATCACTTGCCACGGCGCAGAAGAATCACCTCGATCCGGTTGTTGCGCAGCGCCAGCGGGTTCCTGATGATCGGCTTGCGGTCGGCATAGCCGGTGACCCGTTCGATCCGCTCGGTCGGCAATTGCGCCGCTTCCAGAAGCTTGCGCATCTGCATCGCCCGTTCGGTGGACATATCCCAGGCGGGGTTAACGCGCAGCACCTCGGGCTGGGCGGCGACGTGGCCATTCACGGCAACCTGGTTCAGCGCCAGCCCATAGACCCGGGCGATCACCCCGGCAAGTTCGGTCGTGACCGGGCGCGGCACGGCACTGCCCGGTTCAAACAGCGGGTCATTCACCACATCATGAATTTCGACGATCAGCCCTTCGTCCGTGACGCGGGTGATGATGTGGCGCAGCGCGCCGTCGCTGACCATGCTTTCGCCACCGATACCCATCAGCGCCTCTTCGATCTTGCGGGCGTCCTGATCGAACTTGCCCTTGTTGGCCGCATCATCCTGCGTGTCGGTGCCGGTCTGGCCTGCCGCCTGATTTTCCTGCGAGGGTTTGACGCTGGAAGCACCGGTGCCGTTCTGCGCAATCTGATCTTCGGAAAAGACACTTTCGCCGCCGAAAGACCCGTCGCCGCCACCCGACACCCGCGACAGGGGAATGGTCGGGCTGAAATAGTCCGCGATCCCTTTGCGTTGTTTTTCCGTCGTCGCGTTCAGCAGCCACATCAGCATGAAAAAGGCCATCATCGCGGTCACGAAGTCCGCGTAGGCGACTTTCCAGGCACCGCCATGATGCCCGCCACCGCCGACGACCTTTTTCCTTTTGATGATGACTGGCGCGGCATTTGACTGCGCCACCATACCACCAATCCTGTCTTCACCCGGGGTCCGTTCTAGCAGGCCGGGCTTAACAGGCGCCTAACCGCAACGGGTCAGACAACGACCTCGCTGGCCACCTGGGCGCCCACCTCGAAGACGCGCATATAGCGGGCGACCTCGTCTTTTGGCCCCATGGCCTTGTTGGGATTGTCCGACAGTTTGACGGTCGGATGACCATCGGCGCGGATCGCCTTGCAGACCAGGCTGAAGGGTGCCAGCCCGTCGCCCGGCACAAAGCCGCGGAAATCGTTGGTCAGAAGCGTGCCCCAGCCGAAGCTGACCTTGATCCGGCCGCGGAAACGGGCATGCAGTTCCTCGATCTTTTCCACGTCAAGGCCGTCGGAAAAGATCACCAGTTTCTGCGTCGGATCCTCGCCGCGCGACTTCCACCAGTCGATGGCGGTTTCGGCCCCGGTTGCAGGATCGCCGGAATCGATGCGGATGCCGGTCCATTTGGCCAGCCAGTCCGGCGCGCGTTTCAGGAACCCCGCCGTGCCAAAGGTGTCCGGCAGGATGATGCGCAGATTGCCCTCGTGTTCCTCGTGCCAGTCGGCCAGAACGCGATAGGGCGCCTGGCGCAGTTCCTCGTCGGTGCGGGCCAGGGCGGAATAGACCATCGGCAGTTCATGGGCATTGGTGCCGATCGCCTCGATATCCCGGCGCATGGCGATGCGGCAGTTCGAGGTGCCGATGAACCGGTCACCCAGCCCTTCGATCATCGCCTGGACGCACCAGTCCTGCCACAGGAACGAATGCCGCCGGCGCGTCCCGAAATCGGCGATCCGCAGCCCGTCTATGCCCCGCAGCCGTTCGATCTTTTCCCACAGGCGGGCCATGGCGCGGGCATAAAGCACCTGCAGTTCGAACTTGCCCATATCCTTCAGCACGGCGCGCGACCTGAGTTCCATCAGCACCGCCAGCGCCGGGATTTCCCACAGCATCACCTCGGGCCAACGGCCTTCAAAGGTCAGCTCATACTGGCCGTCGCGCTTTTCCAGATGATAGGGCGGCAGGCGCAGCGCCTCGAACCATTCCATGAAGTCGGACCGGAACATCTGGCGCTTGCCATAAAAGGTGTTACCGCGCAGCCAGGTGCTTTCGCCCCGGGTCAAGGACAGCGAACGCACATGGTCCAGCTGCTCGCGCAGTTCGCCCTCGTCGATCAGATCGGCAAGGCGGATTCTGGTCGAGCGGTTGATCAGGCTGAAGGTGACGGTCGTATCCGGCTTGTTGCGAAAGATCGACTGGCACATCAGGAGTTTGTAAAAGTCATTGTCGATCAGCGACCGGACGATCGGGTCGATCTTCCAGTTGTGATTATGGACCCGGGTGGCGAT
>CAZKJZ010000004.1:3779-51728 GCA_964553145.1 uncultured Frigidibacter sp.
GCGACCGGACGATCGGGTCGATCTTCCAGTTGTGATTATGGACCCGGGTGGCGATGTCGACCATGTCACTCATCCAATGTTACGCCTGCAGCGCGCATCTTGCCCTGCGCCTCGGCCAGGCTTCCGTTCAGGTCGATGGCGCGGCAGGCGCCCTCCAGCACGGTGACCGCGAACCCAAGCCGCGCCGCGTCGATGGCCGAATAGGCGACGCAGAAGTCGGTGGCGAGGCCGACCAGGGTCAGGGCAGTCACGCCACGGCTGCGCAGGTACCCCTCCAGCCCCGTGGGGGTCTGGTGGTCGTTTTCGAAAAAGGCCGAATAGCTGTCGATCTCGGGGCGAAAGCCCTTGCGGATGATCAGGTCGGCGGGGTCGGTCATCAGGTCGGGGTGAAAGGCCGCGCCCGTCGTGCCCTGCACGCAATGGATGGGCCACAGGACCTGCGGGCCGTAGGGCATCGCGGTCAGTGAAAAGGGCGCGACACCGGGGTGGTTGTCGGCGAAAGACGTGTGGTTCGCCGGGTGCCAGTCCTGGGTCAGGACGCAGACGGGAAAGTCGGCCATCAGCGCGTTGATGCGCGGAATGATCGCATCGCCATCCGTCACCGCCAGCGCGCCGCCGGGGCAGAAATCGTTCTGAACGTCGATCACGATCAGGGCATGGTCGGCGGGGCGCATCCTGTCCTCCGTTGGAAGCGGTTGTTTATGCGTAAGATTGCCCGGCAGCGCGGTCAACCGAAACCGGTCCAAAGGATTTGACCTGAAGCCTCTGTTGAGGCATTGGGGGCGCTTCTGCCCGGACCTGCCCCATGACCCATGCAATGATCGGCATCGACTTTGGCACATCGAACACCGCCGCCGCGCGGCTGGTGGGTGGCAAGCCGCGCCTGATCGGGCTGGAGGCGGGCAAGGACACGATCCCGACCGCCATCTATCTGGACGCAGACAGCCGGCGGATGGTCTGTGGCCATGGCGCCATCGCCGCGATGATCGAGGGACGCGATGGTCGGTTCATGCGGGCGCTGAAAAGTATCCTGGGCACGCCGCTTGCGCGGGAAAAGCGGCGGCTGATGGGGGAGAGCCTGACACTTCTGGACATTGTCGCGCGCTTTCTGGCCGAGGTGCGCCAGCGGGCCGAGGCCGATGTCGGCGGCCCGGTCACGGGGGTAGTTGCGGGTCGGCCCGTGCATTTTCACTCTGCCTACCCGACGCGCGACCGGCAGGCGGCCGAGGATCTGGCCGATTGCTATGACCGCGCGGGTTTTTCTCATGTTCGCTTTCTGCCTGAACCCGAGGCTGCGGCGCGGGCGGTCGGGCCGGGGACCGGGTTGGGGCTGATCGTCGATATCGGCGGCGGCACGTCCGACTTTACCCTGTTCCGGTCGCGGGGGCCGGGGATCGAGGTTCAGGCCAGCCACGGCGTCCGTGTGGGTGGCACCGACTTTGACAAGGCGCTGTCGCTGGCGCAGGTCATGCCGCTTTTTGGTCAGGGCAGCGAACTCCGCAACGAGCTGGGGCCGGGGCGGCACCGGATGCCCGCCGCGATCTATCAGGACCTGGCCGCCTGGGAAAAGATCGCCTTCGTCTATGGCCCCGAACGGCTGCGCGAGGTCAAGCGCATGGCCCGGCAGGCGGTTCAACCCAAACGGCTGGCACGTCTGGTCACGGTGCTGGAGCATGAGCTGGGCCATGATGTGGCCTTTGCCGTCGAGGCCGCCAAGATTGCAGCCAACGGACCCGATGGGCAGGGTCTTATCCGGCTGGACCCGGTCGAAGCGGGGCTAAGACCGCAGGTCTGGTCCAACGATCTGTTGACAATCTTCTGGCCTCTGGCCGACCGCATTGCCACGGCAGCGCGGGATATAGTGGACCAGGCCGGGCTGGTCCCGGCGGATGTGGACCGGGTGATCTTTGTCGGCGGCTCGAGCCTGCTTGGGATCATCGGGCAACTGATGCGGGCGCTCTTTCCCAATGCCGCGTTCGAGACCTCGAACGTCTTTACCGCAGTGGTCGACGGCCTGGCCATAGCGGCGGGCGAGGCTTGCCCGTAAACGGGCGGCGGCGTATCAGGCGGCCATGATCACTGTCGCGGCCCTTTATCAATTCACCCGTTTCGATGACCCGCCCGCGCTGCAGCCGGGGCTGGAACAGGCCTGCCTGGCCGCCGGGGTGCGCGGGACGCTGCTGCTGGCGGGCGAAGGGATCAACGGCACCATTGCAGGATCGCGCGAGGGGATCGACGCGGCTCTGGCCCATATCCGCACCCTGCCCGGCTGTGCGGCCATCGAGTGGAAGGAAAGTCTGGCGCCGACCATGCCCTTTGGGCGGATGAAGGTGCGGATCAAGCGCGAGATCGTCACGATGGGCCAGCCCGACGTGGTGCCCACCGCGCGGGTTGGCACCTATGTCGCGCCGCAGGACTGGAACGCGCTGATCGCCGATCCCGATGTGGTGGTGATCGACACCCGCAATGATTACGAGGTGCAGATCGGCACCTTCCGGGGCGCGGTCGATCCCGACATCCGCACCTTCCGCGACTTTCCGCGCTGGTGGCAGGATCATGCGGATCAGTTCGCAGGCAAGCGCGTCGCCATGTTCTGTACCGGCGGCATCCGTTGCGAAAAGTCGACGAACTATCTGCTGGGTCAGGGCGTGAACGAGGTCTTTCACCTGAAAGGCGGCATCCTGAAATATCTGGAAGAGGTGCCCGAGGCCGAGAGCCTGTGGGACGGCGCCTGCTTTGTCTTTGATCAGCGGGTCAGCGTGACCCATGGGCTGGCCGTGGGCGGACACCATCTCTGCCACGCCTGCCGCCGCCCGCTGACAGAAGCGGACCGTGCCCGGCCCGAATATGAAGAGGGGGCCTGCTGCCACCTTTGCGCCGGTGACTATACCGATACCCAGCGCGAACGGTTCCGCGAACGCCACCGGCAGGTTCTGCTGGCCGCCAATCGTGGCGACCGGCATCTGGGCTAGCCGCCCAGCCGTCCGTCGCGGCGCAGAAACTCTGCCAGACGCTCGAACCGGCGGGGCGCCACCAGCGACCAGTCATAGGCCAGCGAGGCCTGGCGCGCGCGGTCGCCCCAGTGGCGGCGCATCTCTTCTGACAAAGTGAAATCGGCGATCGTTGCGCGCAACAGTTCGGGGTCGGCGGCATCGATCGGAACGACACAGCCGGTTTCGGCGCCAATGCGCCCGCCGCCGACAGCGGTCGCCAGAACCGGCAGGCCATGGGATGCGGCCTCGTAGGTCACGATCGGATCGCCTTCCTCCAGCGACGGCAGGATGAACACGTCTGCTGCACGCAGGTCGGGGCCGACGTTCGGCAGGAAACCCGCACAGCTTACATTCGGGGCGCTAAGAACATCGCCGTAAAGCTTGCGGATCGGCATCTCAACCTCGCCCACGATGCGCAGATGGGCGCGTGCTGGCGCCTTCTTCCAGGCCTCGAGCAGCACATGAATGCCCTTGCGGACCCCGGCAGCACCGATGAACAGGAAGGTGACCGGATCAGTCGGGCGGCGGCGACGACGTTGCGGCAGCCTTTCCGGCACCCAGGTGCCATAGCTGGTCGGCACAAAGCGGCCGTCCAGGGGCGAGCCGGTCAGCGCCGCCTCGGTCGCGGGGCTGGGGGCGAAGATCGTGGTGCTGAGCGCATAGCGCGCCTCTTGCTCGGCGATGCGCGCCTCGGTGATGCCGTGCAGGGGCGGCATGCCGAGCGTGTCATAGGCCGCGTCCAGAATGCGCTTTGCGACGGGCATGCGGGTATTGATCGCCTCGGAGACGATGGTGATCCCGCGCCGGGCCAGCGCCTCGTAGACCGACAGGGGGACCGAGGGCCAGAGATAGGCGATCTGATCGTCCCGAATGCGGTGCAGATAGTCGCGGTGCATCCGGTTTTCGTAGAACTGCCGGGCGATGCCGAAGGGCAGGCGGCGCACGAAGCCGGGAATATAGGTGTGAACGGGATAGGGTTCGTCCGGGGCGGGTTCAAAGCGGCTGGCAAAGAAATCCAGCCGATAGCCCGCCCCCGCCGCGCCGCGCAGCACCGAACGGCAGGTCATGCCGACGCCCACCGGCACGCAGGGCATGTTCATCATGGCCCGGACGGGCGGCAGGTCATGGGTCGGGTCAGCAGGCGGCGGCATGTGTCAGATAAAGGTCCAGTCGATCTGCCCCGCCGCCATCAGCGCCCGCGCCCGAAGCGGGTATAGGGGGACGGTGGGGGGGACGGTGCCTGTTCCTCGACGCCGCCGGGCGCGACACGATCAGACCCGCGCGAATAGGTCAGGCGCCGGTCGCGGCCTGTCGCAGGTTCCGGTGTGGCCGCTTCCTCGGCCGGGCTATAGGTGGCCAGCCACATGGCCGAGCCAAACATGAAAAAGACAAAGGAATAGATAGCGGTCCAGATATGAACCGTGCAGAGGGTGAAGCTGAGGCCGCAGAAGGTGATCATCCAGGCGAGGCGGAACTTTTCAACCACCGGCGCCGCCGACAGGTCGCGGCGACCGATGCGGATCAGGCCCGCGAAATAGCCCCCGATGATCAGCAGGAACCCCGGGATGCCGTTGCGCATGGCCATGACCAGCCAGAAATTGTCCACGCTGCCGGTGGTCATATAGCCCGGGCGGATCCAGCTGCGCAGGCCCAGACCAAGGATCGGGTTGGCCCAGACGTTCTTCATCCCCCATTCAAAGATGATGCCGCGATAAAAGGCCGTATGGGCTGAAAAGGTCGCATAGCTCATCAGCACGCGGATCGGGGTCCGGTTCGACAGAAGGTCGATCGCCACATAGAGAAAGGCGAGAAGGCCGAAGAACATGGCCCACTTCCGCTTTACATTGCGAAAGACATAGGCCCAACCGATCAGACCGGCCTGCAGCAAGAGCGACAGAAGCGCGCCGCTGGACAGCGACAGAAAGACGCTGAACGCGATGGCAATCAGATAGAATGTCCGGGCGCCGGAGGCCATGCGACTGGCAAAGCCAACCCAGACCATGGCGAAAGCGACCGAACAGAACAGCCCGTAGTGAATCGGGTGCGCAAAGACGTTCTGCACCCGTTCCAGCCCCATGCGCTTGTCGATCGCCAGTTGCGGCACCGAATCCACCCCCGGAAGCCCGTCGATGAAGGCGGGAATGATCGCATTGCCGGTCCGTGCCTCGACGATCGAGAAGGGCAGGAAGGCGACGACGAAGAAGATCAGCACCTTGAACAGTTTCTCAAACTGATCGGGGGTCCGGATAAAGGCACGGCCCACAACATAGCCACCCAGAAACTCGGTCGCGGTCGAGCCTATGTTTTCGACCGCGCGGCTGGGATTGTTCACGGCAACTGCAAGCGAGGCCCAGAGGATATGGGCCAGAAACAGATAGTCGGTGGCCATGATCTTGCCATAGCGGCCCGTGAACAGGTTCACGGTCAACGGCACGATCACCGCCAATAGGAACACGCGCTGCAATGACAGTGCCAGTGAGCCAAGCTGGAACTCGACCGGCAGGACAACGCCTGCAAGATAAAGCCAGACGGCAATGGACAGGCCCGCAGCGCCGGTTGCCGAAGGCAAGCCCGGGCCGGACCGCGCGGGGGCGGTCATGCGCGAGAATGAAGCGTCAACGGGCACCGAACCAGCCTTCCACCTTTTACCCCTACGGGGCGCACCTGACCTTTATACCCCAGCTTCGCGGCATAGGCGAGGAATGCCGCGCGTTTATGGCGCGAACGTGTTTCATTATGGTCAACAGAGGCCCGGGCTGGTGCCGTTGTCCCAAGGCGTGAAACGGTTGTACCGGCGGACATGCCTGCCTACGATTGCCACAGGATACGGGCGGGCGCGAGGGAGCGGTGGGAACAGGCGGGTCAATCGCGGCGGGATGCGTCGGACTGGTGGCGATCGGGCTGGGCGTGGTCTTCGTGGCCCTTCCCGGGCAGATCCTGTCCCTGCCGGACCGCATACCGCCGCGGCTGGAGTGGCGCGATGACCGGCCGCTGTCCATTGTCCTTCTTGGAACCAGTCTGACGGCCCGCGCCATCTGGCCGGACGGGCTGCCCCGCGCGCTGGTCGGCTGCCTGCCAAAGGGGCTGGCGGTTGAAAGGGTTGCAGGACCGGGCAAGGCATCGGACTGGGGCGTCGGGATGCTGCCCCGGGTCACCGCCCTGAACCCCGATCTGGTCATCCTGGAATTCGCCGTGAATGACGCCGACCTGACGGATGGCCTTTGGCCGTGGGACAGCCGCCGAAATCTGCGACGGATCGCCGAGGAGCTGACCGCCCTGCAGGCCGCCCCCCGGATCATCCTTGTCTCGACCGCGCCCGTGACCGGGATCGCGCAGCACCTGAAACGCCCGGCCCTGCCGCTTTATCAGGCCGATCTGGCACGGATCGCCGGGGAACGGGATCTTGGCTTTCTGAACATGACGGCGCGCTGGTCAGCGGATGCGCGCCTGCAAACGGCACTGCCGGACGGGCTGCATCCCGACGGAGCGGTCGAGGCCGATCTGATGCTGCCGCCCCTGACCACCATGATCGGTCAGATGCTGGGGCGCGACTGCGGCCCTTAACCGTATCTTCCGGCCCGGGTCGCTGCATCCCGCGGCGGCGCAACAGCGGCCAGCCCCATGATATCTGTCGAAGGCACCTGTCGAACGGGGCATGGCGCCATCGCTGGCCCGGATCCCCGATCGGCGCGAACCCGACCGGACGAGCGCCGCAGGCCTGCCGAAGCCCCGGCCAACCGGCGGCGCGGTCCCCCAAAAATGGACCCGCCTGATGCTGTCATTCTCGCTTTCCCTGCAACGCGCCAACGGACGGACCGCCATTCTGCCGCCGCCGCCCAACACCGTTTCCCTGACCGCCTTTTCCCGTGACCGGACGCTGTTTGACAGCGGGGCCGCCTTTGGCCGCAATCAGGCAGCGGTGCCCCTGTCGGGGACAGGTACGGCGGGAATGATCGTACAGGGCCGCGCGGTGTCGCTGGACGATGGCGGCGCGACCACGACCGCCTGGGTGGATATCGCGACGATCAGCGGCGGCGGCAGCTGGACCGGCAGCCTGACCATCGGTCGCAACGCCTCGTGGTTGCGGCCCGAAGTGCGGCTGAAAGCCGATACTGCCGTCACGGCGCAGGGCACCAACCGTTTTGGCGTCGGCCATGTGATCGCCATCTGGGGTCAGTCAGAACCTGATCGCATCATCTCGACCTTCTATGACAATACGACCGCACCGGCCGTCGCCGACCCCGAGGCGGTGCAGATCCTTTATGGAGCGGCGGCAACGCCGGCCCGCGCCTTCATCACGACGGCGCAGCCCTTTACGGCTGCGGCGGCGGCCATGGCCGGAACCTTCATCTCTGCCCGGCCGGGCGAAAAATTCGCCGTGATCTTCCACACCGTTCCCGGCACCGACCCCCGCGCCCTGGTCAATGATTCTGACACCAGTCGCCTGTGGTCAGCGGACAAGGCACTGCACGATTATGCCACGGCCGACGGGCAAAAGGTTGGCTTTGCCGCCATGTCCTGGTTCGCGGCCCCCGGTGTTCTGGGGTCCTCCTATGGCCAGGCGCTGTATCCTTTGTTCTCGGGCAAGCTTCTGGACGGCACTGCTGTCAGCTTCCCGACCAACATCACCTATGGCTCCAGCCAGACCTACCATGCCGACCACTGGTTCGGTGAACTCTACAGCTATACGGATACCAAATGGGTGCCCTACGGCCCGCACCGGTTCGACATTGATACCGACATGCAGGACGCCACCCATATGACCGGCGGCAGCCTGTATACGAACCTGGTGAACAAGCAACTGGCGCGCGACAGCTGGCGCGCGATGCTTGCGGTGCCGACCGCGACCATGTTCCTGCCGCTGGGGATCGAGCCCACAAGCTATGTCAACGGCTATGACGATGGCGCGGGCGGCTGGACGGACGGGCCGCATCCGGCAGGCAACACCGCCGACGGCACCCAGACCTTTGCCCGGCTGACGGCGCTGGCCATTCTGGAATCGGCCGACCTGGTCGCCTGGAATGCGCCCGTGTTTGACAATTGCCTGTGGGACCCCGCCGGTGCCTATGTCGAGGTCTGGTCATCGGCTGGAGCCGTCACCACTACGCGGCTGGCGCGGGGCGAGGCGGCGCTGGGCACGACCTATCCGCACTGGACGACGGTCATGGGCTTTCAGATCAACGGCCAGCCCGCGCAGAATGCCCAGATTGTCGCAGGCCGTGTGCGTATCTTCAAGAATGGCGGCGGCAATTTCATATCAACCGACGCAATCCAGTTCGGCGAAGGCGGCGCGACCGGCCAGATAAAGTTCCCTCAGGATCAGTTCAACGCCACCTGGAAGAACCTGCCGATCGTCAATACCGGTGCCGCCGGGCTGAACGGCATTCCGCTGCGCCCCCTGCCGGCCGCCAGCGTGCTGGCCAACACGATCCCGGCGGGAACGCCCAAGTTCACCACCTCGGCCACGGGGCCCTATTTCCTGTCGCCCACCAACGTTCCGGCAGGCACGACCGGCATCACCTTTGCCGCCAAGGTCCGGGCACCCACCCTGCCCTCGTCCTCGCAAATCCTTTTCAGCCAGGCCAACGTCGGCTTTGATGTCGAGCTGATGAACACCGGGGCGCTGCGGACCAACATCAAGGACGGCGCGGCGGTCAAGGTGCTGAACGCCCATACGGCGGCAACCGGCCTTCTGGCCAATGTCTGGTACGACATTGTCTGCGCCGCCGATCATGTCAGCAAGAACTACTGGATCACCATCAACGGGACCCTGTTTGCCACCGTGGCCTTCACGACCGCAGGGAACGGTGTCTTCCAAAGCAACCGCGCCGTCAGTTTCCTGGCGCGAAACGCGGGGGCCCTGCAGTTCATCGGCGATGTCGAATATCTGAAGGTCTGGTATTCGATCGTGGCCGGGGGCGCCGTGCCTGGCACCAGCCCGATCAAGTCGATCGTGGGACCGGCCAGCCTGGCCAATGCCGACAGCTGGAAGCTGGGCACGAACGCGACCTGAGCGGCAGAATCACCCCAGCAAAAAGGCCCGGCAGTTTGCGCTGCCGGGCCTTTTCTATTGGATGATTCGCGAAAATGACTACCAGAGCGCCACAAGTCCGGTCGCCGTGGTGCCGGTCGCATTGATTCCCTGGGCCCTGATCGGCAAAAAGCTGCCAGCCTGCGCATTTTGAAAGACAATCACCTGCCCCCCCGGCATGCGCACCGAAACGTGGCCGGTTAGCCCGACGTAAACCGCGCGCGGCAGGACCGTCAGGTCGATCGTATCGCTGGGGGAAATTGCCGTTGCGTCACGTGCAGGGGCTGTCAGGCTGGTCGGATAGTCCGAAAATTTGTCCATGATGTTTGTCCGTTTCCGTTTTCCTAGTCCATTCAAGGCTTTAGGATGTCGGATCGGCACAAGGGGGCCAGATACCCCGGAAAAATGCCGACATACCGACGGTCCCTGAGGCATTAGTGCGGCAAGAATGTTAATCCTCGGGCAACCATGCGCGCGGCCGCTGTTGACCATTGGGCAACGTTTCCACTGTATCAGCGCGGTCTGGGCACCAATGCGCGGCCAATAGATAGTTTAACTGTCAAGCATTCAAAGGTCCGAACATAACCATACTGCATTTGCGCCGCATCTTTGCCACGATCAAAAGCATTGTTCGCTCCCCATGCACAACCTCGCTTGGAAGGACGAACTATGAAGGTGATCCGCACGTTGCTTCTTGCGGGCGTATCGGTAGCAGCCCTGGGGACAATGGCCCATGCGACTGATTTCTACGTTCAACCCATTACGCCTGGCCCGGTGACGGGCGCACCTTTGGGTGCCGTCAACATGCAGGCTACGACGGACGCGGATCAGGATCCGGCGGCTGACGATACAGCGGCGGACCCGGCAGACCCTGATGCGGCGACGGACCCCGTCGTCTCGGTGCAGCGCACCGCCGGTAAATGGCTGTCCGCCGCCGGGACCGGCGACTTGCCGACGACGACCACACCCCCGCCCGTCACTCCCTCCTCACCGCCCACGATCGCCCCGATCACGCAGGTTCAGGCCGCGACGGCGTCGACGACCTATCCGAACTTTGACGCGCTGATGAAGGCGGGCGTCGTCAAAAGCGGTGACCGCATCTTTCTGATGGCCGGCCATCATGGCCAGCTGATGATGCGCAGCGAGAACTTCGCATCTGATGTGACTGTCGCAGCCGCACCGGGACAGGTGGCCCGAGTGACCGGCATCACCGTCTACGATTCGACCCATATTGTCTTCCGCGACCTGAAGGTCTGGGACAATGTCGGCAATGGCAGCACGGTCGGCCTGATCCGCACCTTTGGCGCGACCAGCGACATCCTGTTCACCAATCTTGACGTACGCTCAGTCGATATCAGCCCCAATTACATGAGCTGGACCCTGTCGGACTGGCTGAACAATGGCCGCCTGGCCTTTGACACCGACGGGCAGCGCATTTCGGTTGTCGGCAACCGCCTGACCGGCGTGCGCCGCGGCATCTTCATGCAGGCTGACTTTGGGCTGGTGGAAAACAATGTCATCGACGGCTTTGCAGGCGATGCCATGCGCGCCCTTGGCGACAATACGATGGTGCGCGGCAATAAGGTCCAGAACTGCTTCAAGGTTGATGGCACCCATGTTGACGGGCTTCAATCCTTCTCGCGCGGTCCGAACGGCAATATCGGCGCGGGCACGGTCTATAGAATCACGATCGAGAACAACAAGATCTACGAATGGAACACGCCCGCGACGAACCCGCTGCGCTGTGCCCTGCAGGGGATCGGCATGTTCGACGGGTTCTATGACGGGTTCATCATCCGCAACAACGTGATCTCTGTGTCCAAGTATCATGGCATCGCCATGGCCGGGGCGCTGAACACGGTCATCACCCAGAACACGGTGGTCAATCCGTCGGGTCAGACCGGTGGCGCGCCCTGGATCGCGATCAGCTACCACCGCAGCGGCGCGCCGTCGCATGACGTGACGGTCGCCAATAACGTGGTGAACAGCCTGCATGTCACCGCGGATGCGGCGCGCAAGGTCGTTGCGACCAACAATACGGTCGTGTCAAACTTTATGACCGAGTTTGTCTCGCCCAGCGGCCGTGACTATCGCCTGCTGCCGACGGCCAAGGCTGCCAATGCCGGTGCCATGGCCAACGCCACCCCGCTCGATATCCTGGGTGTTGCGCGACCCAAAGGCAAAGGCCCCGACGCGGGCGCCTTTGAAAGCCAATAGGAATTCCCTGTCGATCCTGCCGCCGATCCCCGCCCGAGAGGGCGGGGATTTTCGCTTAGATCGGCAGTGCCAGCACCTGCCGCATCATCCAGACCCCGCGCAGAAACCGCAGCCGGATCAGCGTCAGTGCCCCGGCAAGCCGTTCACCTGCGCTGGATAGTTTAGGGCTGAACAATACTTTCGGCAGATGCGCGCCCGCACTGGCGAACATCGCCAGGGCCCGGACCGCCCATTTCAGCCGCTGCGCGGCCGACGGCCCTGTCGACATATGCAATTCAAACATCTCGCGGCTGATCCGCTGCCACTTTTTGCGCAGGGCAGCCCAGTCCGACCGGGTCGGGTGCATGACGCGAAGGTCCTCGTCCAGCGCCAGGCCAAAGCCCTTCGATCGCGCCCGAAAGCACCATTCGGCATCCTCGGACAGGCCATTGATGAACGGACCGACGGCTTCGAACACCGTGCGGCGGGTGACCAGGTTCGCGGTGACGGAAAAGCCCTTGCGCAGGATGTAGCTGCGATAGTCAAAGGCGAAAACCGTCTCGAACGCCTCGGCCCCCGAACGCGGCGGCGGCGTTTCGTCAAAGACCTCGATCGCGCCGCCGACAATGTCCCCCTTGCCTGCCGCCCTCAGGGCCGCCTGCGCCCACCCCGGGGCCGGCAGGCAATCGCTGTCCAGAAAGCACAGGACCGGCGCCGTCGTTTCGGCAACGCCGCGGTTGCGGGCATGGGCCGCCCCCTTTTGCGGTTCGGTGACAAGGCGGGCAAAGGGAAACTGTGCCAGAAGTTCGGCAACCGGCACGGGTGAGTCGTTGTCTACAACGACCACTTCGGCCTCGCCCCGATCGTCGGCCGCCAGCCGTTCCAGACAGCGGCGCAGGCGCATCAGGTCATTATAGTGCGGGATGATGATCGCATGTGTGGGCATGGGGGCCTGTCTGCTGATTCTGCGGCGAAGTTGATCAAACGCTATGATTTCCCAGAGGTTAGGCCGGGGCAAGGGCAATGATCAGGGCATTATTTTGCTTCCATTTTGGATACAATTCGTTTCCATTATGGACCCAATTTTTGACGCAATCGGCGGTTTCAGGCCCACTGAGGGGATGATCCCGCCACATCCGCGTGCAGCGTTCTCTCACAGGAAACAAAAACTGCCTGCTGATTGAGCAAATCCTGCCCCGAGAGCAAATATGGAAAAAAGATGGCAAAACTGCGTTCCATTTCAGGTGTATTCTGGTAAAAGTGTGGCAAGGGGAAGTTTGACTTATGTGGGAGTCGGGAATGTTTACGTTCAAATACATTAAGGCCGCTTTGCTTGGCGCGGGTGTTGCGCTGGGTGCGGTCGGTGCAAATGCTGCGGTCATTGACTTTACCAGCGCGTCGACTGGCCACTCTGGCACCGTCTATGGCGGCAAGGTCAGCTGGACGATGACGGCCAGCGGCTATCTGAACAACTCGCAACTGTTCGATGGCAATGCCAAGCCTGCCGGCAGCAGCCTGGCGTTCGAACGCGATGGCTATGGCGTCGGCCTGAAGGACGACGAAATCACGACGAAGCCGATGTCGCAGGAATGGATCGACGTGACCTTCAGCAAGAAGGTTCTGGTCGATGCGGTCTACTTCCTTGACCTGTTCCGTGCCCGCAAGGGTGGGATGTTCGAAGTTGGCGTTGCCACCTTTGATGGCGGTTCGTCTGTCTATGCAAACGCGGTTGATCTGGCCAACTCGGGTGCCGGTGGCTTTGCCGCTGCAACCTTTGCGCCGATCTGGGTGACCTCGATCCGCTTCACCGTTCTCAGCAGCAACGACCTGCTCGGCTTTGCCGACGGCGCGCTGGCTGGTATCGATCTGGCCCCCGTGCCGGTTCCGGCCGCTGGCCTGATGCTGCTGGGTGGCCTTGGTGGTCTGGCCGCTGTGCGTCGCCGCAAGCGGGCCTAAGCGAACCAATATGGCAAAAGGGCCGGACGAAAGTCCGGCCCTTTTCCTTTGGGTGGGGATCAACAAAAGCTGATCACCGCGATCATAAGGCCGGATTACTCATAAGCCTCATAGCCGTAGCCGGCCGAGCTGTCGGCATAGCGGCACTTGTTCAGCACCACGCCCAGAACATTGGTCAGCTGTGCCAGTTCTTTCTCGCAGATGTCGATATTGGCCAGGGTGGTGCTTTCAGACGCGGCGATCAGCAGCGCGCAATCGGTGTTGCCCATGAAGCCCACATTGTCGTCGCTTGCCAGCATGGGTGACATGTCGAACAGCACCAGATCCGGCTTCCACCGCGCCTCGATCGCCTTCAGCACATCGCGGCTTTTGGCGCTGTGCAGCAGTTCCGCCGGATGCAACACGGACGAACTGTTCAACCCCATGACAAGATTGTCACCATAGCGCACGGCAGCCTGCGAAAAATCGGCCTTGCCGGCCAGAACCTCGTGGAACGACCGCGAGGGCTGGGCGCCGATCAGCCGGTGCAGCGCCGGGCGCCGCAGGTCCATGTCGAACAGCATGACCCGCAGGTCCTTCTGCCGCGCAAAACTCAGCGCAAGGTTCAGCGAGACGGTGGTCTTGCCGCAGGCCGCATTGGGCGAGGTGATGGCCAGTCGCTTCCAGCCTGCCTCTTTCATCAGCCTATAGGCGCGCGACCGCAGCATGTCGTACGGGGTCGCTTCCTTGCCCCCCAGCAGGGCCGCGACCCGATGCCCGCGCGCCCAGTCCGAGGTGATCGACACGTCCGGCAACGATGACCAGATCGGGTCAGCCTCGGCCTGCGCGGCGGCGGCCGCTACATCCTGTGCGGCAAACTCGGCCCCACCCTGCGTCGACTTCCGCGCCTCACGCGCCTTGGCAAGTGCCGCTTCCAGTTTTTCCATCGTTCAACTCGTATCTTGAGCCGCCGTCAACGCGGCGAAATTACAGTCTGATGCCGACTTTGGCCGCGACTTTTGCCAGCAGAATGTCAAGCGGCTGGTAGAAGACATGAACCGCGTAAAGGATCGCAGGAATACCCATGATCGCGACCAGCAGGCTGGCCACAAACAGCGACCGGCGTTTGGTCGTCTCTCCGGGTGTCAGCATATAGGGGATCGAGACGATCGGTGTGATTCCGAAGGCCTTGATAATGTCGGCTGGGCGGCGAACCGCACGGTTCAGAAGTTCCATCAGCAGAACCGTGGCTAAGCCAAGAAAAATCCCGGCAGCTGTACCGCCGCCCGCAATCAGAATACGGTTGGGTTTGACAGGATCCGTCGGCACGGCCGCCGCGTCGATCACGCTGATCTTCTCGCCCTTGGCCTGAAGTTCGATCACCTGGCCGGCCGAGGCTGCCGCCTGTTTCGTGACCGCATTGTTATATTGCGACTGAACGTTGGCATAGTCGCGGTTCAGCGCGTCCAGTGCGACCTGATTTGCAGGCGTACGATCGATCGTATCCTGCAGCTTTGCCATCTGGGTTGCCATCTGGTCGCGCTGCGACTGCGCCGTCTTGATCTGCGCGTCAAGGCTGGAAATCTGGGCATCCAGCATCGAGGACCCCGCCGTTGTCGCAGGATTTGCCGCAGAAGCGGGCGCTTGATTGCGCACGATGACTTCAAGCTGGGCGACCTGCGCCTTGAGGATCTTGATCTTGGGATGTTCCGGCGCCATCACCGCCAGCGCCTGGTTCAACTGGTCATTCAGGGTCGCCAGCTGCTTTTCCTCGGGCGTCTGGGCCGTGCCGGTGGCGTTTGCCACCTGCCCGGTCTGCTGGAAAATGGCGATCAGGCGCTGCTTTTGGTCGTTCAGCTGCGCGATGTTCAGATCGGAGGCATCCAGCTTGCCCTGCAAGGCGCTTTGCTGCTGCAGACGATAGGACAGGGTCGAGGGCAGCGCATCCGAATGCGAATTCTGAAAGTCGAGGATCTTGCTGCTCATCTCGTCCAGACGCGCGCCCAACTCGTCGACCTGTTGTTTGAAAAAGTCGACTGTCTCGCCCGCATTCTGGTTACGGATGTTGGAATCTTCCTTGAGAATCAAGGTCACATATTCATTGACGACGCCCGCGGCGACCTGCCCGGTGCCCCCGGAAAAGGCCAGCGTCATCATCGTTGCCTGCCCCTTGCCGGCCGATTTGTTGACGTTGGTTGCATCGCGCATCGCCAGGTCAATCTCGTCCGGGCTCATCCGCTTGATGTCAGGGAAAACCTTCAGCCGTTTGGCGATGTCGATCAGGTTCGAACGGGTCATCAGCCGGTTTTCGACGGTTTGCAGCTTTTCCAGCGCCTGCGACTGGACCGTCGGGGCGGCAAGCTGGGTCGGAATCTCGGGTGATTCCACCAAAAGAAGTGCGCTGGACCGGTAAACCGGCGGCAACAACAGGGCGGTGGCAATCGAGGCCGCAGCGACAAGCGCCGCCACGACGATGAAATAGGGCAGCCGCCGGACAAAGACGGCAAAGTAGTAAGACAGGTCGAAATTCATTTACGCTTCTCTTCTTCCGCCGCGATCTGGGCGGCAAAGAACACTCCATCATCCAGCACGGACTGGACCACATGTTCATCTACATGATGATGGTCGGTACTCCAGGCATAAAGTAGCGCCATGTCGCACAATTGATTGACCAGACGCGGCACGCCATGCGTGACCTTGTGGATGACCTTGGCCGCAGCCGGGGTAATCTCTGCCCCCGTCCCGCCAGCCGACCGCAGCCGGTGCGCGATCAGTTCGCCCACCGTCTTGGCATCCAGGGGCATCAGATGGAAGCTGGCGGCAATTCTTTGCGCAAGCTGGCGCAGCGACGGGTCAAGGACCATGTCGCGCAGTTCGGGCTGACCGACCAGAACCAGCTGGATCACCTCGTCCTTGCCCGAGTTGATATTGGTCAGCATCCGAAGCTCTTCCAGGCTTTCGGGCGACAGATTCTGCGCCTCGTCAAAGATCAGGACGACACGGCGGCCCGAGGCATACTCATCGATCAGAAAATCCTGAAGTTTCTGAAACAGCTGCACATAACCGACGGTGGAATCAAAAGGCACGCCCAAAGCGTTCAGAACCCATTGAATCAACTCGCCCCGCCCGCCCTGCGCGTTCGAAATCAGGCCGACAGTCACCTTAGAGCCGAATTGCCGCAGAAGCTCGCGCAGCAAGGTGGTCTTGCCGCAACCGACGCCGCCGGTCACCAGCGTGATCGGCGCCCGTGACAGGATGCCGAACTCCAGTACTGAATAGGCGCGGCGGTGCTGAGGCGACCAGAACAGGAAGTCCGGGTCAGGGACAAGCGTGAAGGGACGTTCACGGAATCCGAAGAAATCCATGTAGAAGCCGACGTTGCCGCTGTCTTCCGCTCTAGTTTCGACCACCTGGTTCATCGTCTCACGCACCACTGCCAATTCAGGCCCCTGTTGATCGCGCCCAATAGGGCACTGCCGACGGGTCCGGCAACTGTCATTGCACACAGGACTACGTCAGTTTAATGGCGTCATCATGCGCTCTGCCGGTCTCTTATGACCTTGTTGCGCTGATTCGACCATGTCCCGTCACAATCGACACAAGATGGCGCATCAGGGCCACAATGGCGCCATTATTGTTTCCAATCCTGAACCTATAGGGGGTGGGAAAGCGGTTTTTCGCGACATACGGGCAAATCGGACGCTGATGTTCGCCCGGTGGCCATGGACCGCCTATCACCTTAGTCGAATTGGGTTTCTTCGGACGCATGCCAATGGTAAGAACGTCAATGGGTGAGGTGGCAGATGACTTCAATGCCATCGATTTGATATGGCCCGCGACCAGTGCGGGAAAGTTGTTCTTTGTAAAGTTTGCAATCTGGTGTGCGGTATGACCTTTCAACTCAACGATCTGACCGAAGACATCGGGCGCGCGTCAGCGCCGGTTGGCTTTGTGACTGTCCGGGCCCAGCCTGGTCTGTATCGGAACGTGATCAAGCGCGTTTTCGATCTGGTCGTCGTTTTGCTGACGGGCATCATCATCCTGCCGGTGATTGCTGTGCTGGCCTTCGTCATCATGCTTGGCGGGCAGACGCCTTTCTACGGCAGCGACCGCGTCGGCCGAAACGGCCTGACCTTCCGGATGCTGAAGCTGCGGACGATGGTCAAGGATGCGGACAAGCAGCTGGATGCCTATCTTCGGGCGGACTCGGACGCCCGCGACGAATGGGACACGACGCAAAAGCTGAAGTCGGACCCACGGATCACCCGTCTTGGCCGGTTCCTCAGGAAGTTCTCGCTGGACGAGCTGCCGCAACTTTGGAACGTGTTCGTCGGTGATATGTCGCTGGTCGGTCCGCGCCCGATGCTGCCGGAGCAAAGGGCGCTTTATCCGGGCACGGCCTACTATGGCCTGCGTCCGGGGCTGACGGGGCTGTGGCAGATATCTGACCGAAATGAATGCACTTTTGCCCGCCGGGCAGAATATGACAGCGAATATGATGATATCCTGTCCTTCGGGACGGACCTGTCGCTGATCGCAAAGACCTTTGGCGCGGTGGCGCGCGGCACGGGCTATTGACGGACCGTCCGGTATCGTCAATTGGGGGCTGAATATCTTCGCGGCGCGGTCTATCTTGGTTGCGCCGTTTCCTTGTTGGCCTCCGATGGGTGCAAGACAGATGGGTTTCGGTTTTCTTATTCGGGCGTCAGCGCTGGCGGCGGTCGTCTTTCTTGCGGCCTGTGACAGCGCCGAGGAACGGGCCGATGCCCATTATAAAACCGGTCTGGAGTATCTGCAGGCTGGCGATGTCGACCGGGCGCTGGTCGAGTTCCGCAATGTCTTCCAGCTGAACGGCACCCATCATGATGCCCGGATGGCCTATGCCCAGGCCGAGCGCGGCCGCGGTCACTTCCGCGAGGCCTACAGCCAGTATCTGCGCGTCATCGAACAATATCCGAATGACATTCCTGCACTGACCGCCCTGTCCGAGATTGCAGTCGATGCCGGGGACTGGGCGGAAGCCGATCGCCATCTTACGACCGCGCTGAAGCTTGCCCCGACAGACGGGCATCTGAATGCCCTGCGCGTGTTTCGCGCCTATGGAAGCGCGACGGATACCAACGATTCGGCGACGATCGTCGCATCGGTGAAAGAGGCACAATCCCTGCGCGAAAAATCCCCGAACGAGATTTTAACTCACGAAGTTGTGATCGACGACCTGATCCGTTCGCAGAAGTTCTCGCAGGCCCTGGGCGAGTTGAATGCCGCAATCGCATTGTTTCCGACCGATAAAAAGCTTTACGCCCAGCGGCTGAGTGTGAATGGCGCCCTTCGCGACGATAGCGCTGTCGAAAGCGGCCTGGTCGAGATGGTCAAACTGTTCCCCGATGCGCCGGAAGTGCGCGAGGCCCTGTTGCGCTGGTATCTGTCGCGCAAGGAATTCGACAAGGCCGAAGCCAGCCTCCGCAGCCAGATCAGCCCGGAGTCAGAGGATATCGACCCCGTCATCGCGCTGGTCAGTTTCCTGGGCCAATATCGCGGCTCGGATGCTGCGATTGCAGAACTGGACAAACAGATTGCGGTCGGCAAGGCGCTGCCCGTGCTGCGGTCTGCCCGGGCAGGTTTTGTCTTTGACAAGGGCGATCAGGCCGCTGCCATCGCCGAGATGGAAGATATCCTAAAGGGCGCCGAGGAAAACGACGATACCCGCAAGATCCGGATCGGCCTTGCCCGCATGCAAATGGCCGCAGGCAATGCCGTGGCCGCCCGCGCCCTGGTCGAGGATGTTCTGGCGCAGGACAAATTGCAGCCCGAGGCGGTCAAGATGAAGGCCAACTGGCTGATCATGGAAGACAAGGTCAATGATGCGACCGCGCTTCTGCGTGACGCAATCGACCAAAGCAGTGGCGATGCCTCGCTGCTGACCCTGCTGGCCGAGGCCTATGAACGTGACGGAAACCGCGACCTGATGCGCGAAACGCTGGGCCAGGCGGTTCAGGCCTCGGGCCACGCGCCGGAAGAATCGCTGCGCTATGCCCAGCTTCTGGCATCCGAGGACAAGCTGGTGCCGGCCGAGGGCACGCTGATCGACGCGCTGCGCATGTCCCCCGGCAACCCCGACATTCTGTTGGCGCTTGGCCAGATTTACGTCGGCATGAAGGACTGGCCCCGCGCCGAAGCCGTCGCAAAAGAGCTGGAGGCGCTGAAGGAGCCTGCGCTGTCCAACCAGGTTTCCGCGATCCGCGCCGCGATCCTGCAAGGGCAGTCCCGCGCCGACGAGGCGCTGACCTATCTGCAAAGCCTGGCCACAGGACCGGACGCCGGTGTCGATGCCCAGATTGCCGTGTTGCAGAACCATCTTGCCAACGGGCGTGTGACCGAGGCGCTGAACTTTGCCTCGAAACTGCTGGCGGGCGATCCGGAAAATCTGGACCTGCAATATGTGAACGGCACGGTTCTGGCCATGGCCGGCAAGCTGCCCGAAGCCGAGACATTTTTCCGGTCTGTCGTCAGCAGCGACCCGCAGCGCCCTGCCGCATGGCTGGCGCTTTACAAGACCATCCGCGCCACCCCCGCCCGTCAGGCCGAAGGTGCGGCGCTGCTCGAGGATGCGCTGGCCGAAAACCCGACATCGGGCGAACTGCGCTGGGCCAAGGCCGGCGAGTTGGAGGCCGCGGGCGACATCGACGGCGCAATCGCGCTGTACGAAACGCTCTATCAGGAAAATTCGGCCAACCCGATCGTCGCAAACAACCTGGCCAGTCTTTTGTCCAGCTACCGCAACGACCCCGACAGCCTGGCCCGCGCCGAAGTGATCGCCCGCCGTCTGCGCGGATCGGACGTACCGCCCTATGAGGACACGTTTGGCTGGATCGCCTATCTGAACAAGGATCTGGGCAGTGCCGTTCCGGAACTGGAAAAGGCCGCCGTCGGCCTGCCCGGCGACCCGACCGTGCAATATCACCTGGGCATGGCCTATCTGGCGGCGGGCCGCAAACCCGATGCGCTGCGCCAGTTCGGCAAGATGGACAAGCTGATTCCCGCCGACAGCAAGGCCGAGTTCGCCGTTTCAGGGCGCGCGGAAATGGCCAAGCTTGTCGCCGAGGGCGTGACGGAATAATCTGACAGGAACTGTTGCCGCGCGGGCACTGTTTCCCTGTCCTCGGCCTGCAAGCAGGACCCGGGGCAGGAAATGGTATGATTTCCGCTGGTTCGGGCCTAAACTTAATACGATTCGAACTTTATTGGGTGCCGGAATATGCTCAGAACCCTTATCGGCCTGCTCGTGGCCGCTCTCCTTGCCCCCGCTGCCTGGGCGCAAGGCTCGTACCGTATCCTGCCGGGTGACGTTCTTCAGCTGGAAGTGCTGGAAGACCCCAGCCTGAACCGCAGCCTGCTGGTGCTGCCCGACGGCACCGTCAGCCTGCCGCTGGCCGGGTCGCTGGTCGCCAAGGGCCAGTCGGTCGAAGGGCTGAAATCGGCAATTGCCGCGGCACTTGCGTCGAAATTCGCGGCACCTCCGACGATCTTCCTGTCGGTCGGTCAGTTGAACCCGACCACACAGGCCGTGGCCCAGGCCTCGGCGCAGGCGACGGCACAGACTGTGACCGCTGCGGGCACCGTTTCTGTCTTTGCACTGGGCGAGGTTGGCCAGCAGGGCGCCGTCGCCGTGCGCCCCGGCACCACGCTTCTGCAGTTCCTGGCCCAGTCGGGCGGCCTGTCGCAGTTCGCAGCGCCCAAGCGCATCCAATTGCGCCGCGCCGATGCCCGCACCGGCAAGGAAACGGTCTATAACTTTGACTACAAGGCGGTTCAGAATGGCGCCGCTGCCCCGGTCATCGTTCTTCGGGACGGCGACGTGATCGTGGTACCGTCGCGCAGACTGTTCGAATAACTAAAGGCGGTACTGGGTGGGCAACAAGAGCAGCAAGATCGCGGTCATCGCGGCACTATCCACATTCTGGCCGATCTGCGCCTCCTCTCAACAGGGAGGCGCAGCTGCAACGGGCGGGCAATCATCGACACCGGCCCCGCAGCAGACGGCACAGACAGGCAAACAACAGTCAAACCAGCCCGCGGGCGGGCTTCAGGTCGATATGGGCCTGTCGTTCACGCTGCGTGCGGATGACAACTTCCCGCTGACGCCGGGCAGCAGCAAGGGAAATTCCTACTTCTTCGACACCGGCCTGAATTTCGGCATTTCCAGCGTCACCCGCGCCCACAGCCTGAACCTGACCGGGTCGGGCGTACTGCGCTTTGGCGATATTCCGGGACGCTCGGTCGCGGGCTTTGAAAATCCGGCACTGAACTTCACCTATACGGCCGACGCCATCAACGGCAAGTTCAGCACCACGCTGGGCTACAGCGACGTTGACCGTGAATTCCTGGATCCGTTCAAGGTTGAACAGGAAGATCTGATCAGCACCGGCTTTGTCGGCGACGGCGGCAATCTGCGTCGCTTCGACGGCGGCCTGCATTATGAAACCGGCCTGCAGCGGCCCGTCACACTGATCCTGGACTATAAGCACAGCCAGAAAGACTATTCGAACGTCACCAATTCCCGGCTGTTCGATACGGATCAGGACAAGTATCAGGCGACGGTCCTGATGCAGCTGAACCCGGTGACGAAGCTTAGCTTTGATGCCGGCCTGACCCAGTATCAGGCGCAGGACAGCCGCCAGACCAACAGGACGACAACCGACTATTCCATCGGCCTGATCCGCGATCTGGACAAGGCGCTGGTTCTGGACGCGCGCATCGGCCATACGACCGTCGATACCGACACGATCTTTGGCACCGCGAACCGTTCGGGCATGACCGGCGCGCTGACGCTGACCAAGACCCTGCCCGACGGCAAGGTCTATGGCACGATCTCCACGACTCAGAGTCAGAACGGCGGGCGCACAACGCTTAAGTTCGGGCGCGACTTCCAGTTCCGAACCGACACTCTGTCCGCCTCGCTTGGCCTGACGAAGGGCGATATCGGATCGACAGACTGGATCGGTACCCTGGCCTATACGCACCGGGTGCAAGCCAGCGATTTTTCGCTGTCCATCAGCCGGTCGGCGACTATCAACGTCTCGGATGAAGAGATCGTGAACACTCGCCTTGGCCTTGGCTATGGCTATGCGATCAACAGCATCTCTCGGCTGGACGTGACCTATGACTGGGGCCGGTCCGAGGATGGCGGCCTTGGCGCCGCGCCGACGATCGACCGGACCAGCCTGCGCACCACCTATACCCGCCAGCTGACCAACGACTGGAACCTGAAGGGCGGCTTCCAGATTCGCGGCAAGTCGGAAACCGGGATCCAGGATGCGCAGTCCCATTCGCTGTTCCTGACGCTGGACCGCCAATTCAGTTTCCGTCCCTGATGCCATAACCGCACCGCCCGGGTTATCGTTGCCGGGCGGGAAACCGGTAGGCCGATTGTGACCGGCAGATGCCTCGCTCTGGCCCGGTCAATGGGTTAGGGTGGACATGGATGCAACAAGGTGACGCGGCATATGTCTGATCTGGCCAACAGTCCGGCCCCTGTCCGGGGTCTTGCCGGGTTCAACCCGCTGGGTCTGTCCCTGTTCACGGGGCTGATTGCGGCGTCGATCCCGGTCTTCTGGATCGGCTTCCGGTCGCTGGCTGCCGCCTGGTCGACCGCCGAATACAGCCATGGGCCGCTGATCCCGCTGATCTCGCTTTACCTCTTCCTGCGCGAACTGCGCCGCTCGCCACCTACCGACCCCACGGCACGCGACGGCCTGCCCGGGTTGCTGGTCATGACCGGCGCGCTGACGATTGCCGTGCTTGGCAACCTGATGCGCATTCCCGACATCGTCACCTATGCCTTCATCCTGTGGGTCAGTGGTGTCGTCCTGACGATCTTCGGCTGGCGGCGCGGGCGGCTGCATCAGCTGCCGGTCTTCCATCTGATCTTCATGCTGCCCCTGCCGCAGATCCTGTACTGGAAGCTGACCGTCTTTCTGCAATGGCTGTCATCGCTGATCGGCGTCTGGATCGTGCGCGCGGCCGGTGTTTCGGTCTATCTGGAAGGCAATATCATCGACCTTGGCGTCTACCGCCTGCAGGTGGCCGAGGCCTGTTCGGGCCTGCGCTATCTGTTCCCGATCCTCAGCTTTTCCTATCTCTTTTCGATCCTCTATCGCGGGCCGATCTGGCACAAGGCGGTTCTTCTGTTGTCCGCCGCACCCCTGACCGTTCTGATGAATTCCTTCCGGATCGGCGTGATCGGCATTCTGGTCGACCGCTATGGCATCGAACAGGCCGAAGGGTTCCTGCATTTCTTCGAAGGCTGGGTTGTGTTCCTGCTGTGCGTCGGCATCCTTTTCCTGATGGCGATCGGACTGCAGCGGCTGACCCGGAACCCCCTGCCCCTGGCCGAGGCGATCGACCTGGACTTCGAAGGGTTCGGCGGGATTCTGGCGCGCGTTTCGGCCATCCGTCCGACTGCCTATCTGGCGCTGGCGCTGGCGCTGACCGGCGGTGTCACGGCGGGCCGTTACCTGTGGCCGACCCCCGCGCCCGTCGAAGTGTCGCGCAAGGAACTGGCGCTCTATCCGACGGCTCTTGCCGGATGGCAGGGCCAGTCGTCGCGGCTGGATGCGGATATCGAACAGGTTCTGGCCGCGGATGACTATGTGAATGTCGTCTATGAAAAGCCCGGCGAAAGCGATGTAGTGGCCTTCTTCGTCGCCTATTACCTGAAACAGACCGAAGGCCAGGGCATCCATTCGCCGCAGGTCTGCCTGCCATCGGGCGGCTGGGAAGTCTTCAACCTGCATGAAGTGACGCTGGACATGAGCCAGTCGGGCTATGGCCAGATCACCGCCAACCGCGCCGTCATCCAGAAAGGCACCTCGCGCCAGCTGGTCTATTACTGGTTCGAGGGCCGGGGCAAACGTGTCGCCAACGACTTTGCCGCCAAGATGAGCGTGCTGAAGGACAGTCTGCTGATCGGGCGCACCGACGGGGCGCTGGTGCGCTATGTCACCCCGATCGGCCCTGATGAAAGCGAGGCGGATGCCGAGGCGCGGCTGATGCGGCTGATGGCCGACAGCCTGAAACCCCTGCCCGCCTTCGTCCCCTTCTGACCGGGATGCGGCACTGGCTGCGACAACCAACGGCGGTCTGGCTGATCTTTGCCGCCTGCACCCTGCCAGAGCTGACCCTGACAGGTGCCGATCTTGGCCTGTGGGCCGACCCCCGGCTGCGGGGAACCGCCATCGAATGGCTGGGGTTCTGGTCGGGGCTTCTTTATGACTGGCAGCCGAACTATGCGGCCCAGCCCTGGCTGATGTTCCTGACCTATGGGTTCCTGCATGGCGGGCTGGCCCATTGGGCGGTGAATATGCTGACGCTTCTGTCGCTGGGCCGGACCGTCGCGCGCCCCTTGGGCGGCTGGCGGTTCCTGTCGCTGTATCTGGCATTGATGGTCGCGGGTGCCTTGGGCTTTGCCATGGTGCCGAACGGATCGATGGCGCCGATGGTCGGGGCGTCCGGCGCCCTTTTCGGGCTGGCAGGGGTGATCCTGGCCTGGGAATACCGCTATCGCCGCCGTCGCGGCCGGTCGCTGGCACCGGTGATCCAGAATCTGGTCCTGCTTTTGGCCATGAATGTCGCGCCCTGGTTCGCGCTAAAGGGGCAACTGGCTTGGCAGACCCATCTGGGTGGATTTCTGGCCGGTTGGGTGTTGGCGCAATGGGTCAGGCCCGACCGGGCCTGACCCGCCGGCCATTACCGCCCGATCTTGGCAAACATCCGGTCATAGGCCGCCAGAAGGCGCGGCGCGGAATGGGTCCAGCTCAGGCCGCCTTCGATCCGTTCACGGCCGATCTTGCCCATCTTTTCCCGCTCGTCCGGGTGATCCAGCAGGAAGGCGATCTTTTCGGCAAAATCGATCGGATCATTCTTGCGCGCATACAGCGACGCCCCCTCGGCAGAGGCGCGCCCTTCCTTCAGGTCGAACTGAACGACGGGCTTCATCAAGGTCATGTATTCCATGATCTTGTTCATGGTCGACAGATCGTTCATCGGGGTCGCCCGGTCGGGGTTCACGCAGACATCGGCCGTATTCAGCATGTCCAGCAACAGGTCGTTCGACGCGCGCCCGGTAAAGGTGAAATAACTGTCCAAGCCCCGCTTGCGCACATCTTCCTGCACCTCGGCCAGGGCCGGACCACCGCCGACGATGCCGAAATGCACATCCTTGCGGCCCATTGGCCCGGTCAGATGGGCCACGGTTTCGACCAGCAGGTCCAGCCCCTCTTGCTGGCCAATGACGCCGACATAGCCGATCAGATGGGCCGCGCCCTTTTTCAGTTCGGGCTTCGGGGGCCGGATCTCCAGCTTGTCGATCTTTGGCCCCGACCGGACGATGAACACATCCTCGGGCGCCATGCCGCCGCGTCGGCGGGCGATTTCGGCATAGCTTTCATTGGTCGCGATCGAGACTTTGGCGGTCTTGAACGTCAGCCATTCGACCAGAACCATCAGCTTCCACAACAGCCCGCGCTTGCCGAACTTGGTCTCATAAAGCTCGGGGCAGATGTCGTGATGATCAAAGAGGTAATGGACGCCAAAGGGCCGCATCGCCCAAGCGACCAGAAAGATCAGGTCCGGCGGGTTGCAGCCATGCAGAACGTCGATCCCACGCTGACGCCAGACCTTCAGCGCCAGCCGGGTTTCGTGCCAAAGGGCCGCGCCATATTCGCGCAGATAGCCCACGGCCCCGTGCCCCTCGGGCGGCAGCGGGTGGCGATAGACATGCACCCCCTCCAGCACCTCATAGGGCGCCTCGGCATCCTTGCCGGTCGGGCAGATGACCGACACGTCATAGCCTGCCTGTGCCAGCGTCGTCGCCTCGGCCCAGACGCGGCGGTCAAAGGGGACGGGCAGGTTTTCGACAACGATCAGAACGCGCCTTTTGCGCCCGCCCACCACCGCCACCGGCTTACCAGTTGATGCCATCGTAGCGCGTCCCCAAAGCCTCGGACAGGCCCGGAACCCGAACCAGATCAACCACCTGCTGGTCAGCACTCAGCCGCCCCGGCAGTTCACGGAATTCCGGCGCCGGGTTGCCGATGATCACCAGCTTGCCATGCGCCAGAACGGCACCCAGATCGTCGGACAATATTTCGGCGATATGGGGAATGACGCCTTCGATATAGGCGCGGTTCGCGCCCATCAGCCGGGCCATATGGACGTTGCGGTCATAGATGCGCAGGTTGAACCCCTTGCCGATCAGCCGTTCGACCAGAGTCACCTGGGGGCTTTCGCGCAGATCGTCGGTTTCGGCCTTGAAGCTGATGCCCAGGAAGGCCACCTCGCGGATGCCGCGCGCGGCGATCATCTCGACCGCACGGTCGACCTGCTGGGCATTGGTCGGGATCAGCGCGTTCATCAGCGGCAGATCCAGATCCAGGTCGCGCCCCTTGAACGTCAGTGCCCGCACATCCTTGGGCAGGCACGATCCGCCAAAGGCAAAGCCCGGCTTCATGTAATAGGGCGAGATGTTCAGCTTGGTGTCCTGGCAGAAGATGTCCATCACCTCCCAGCTGTCCACGCCTACGGCCTTGGCGATATTGCCGATCTCGTTGGCAAAGGCGACCTTGGTCGCATGCCAGACGTTGTCGGCATATTTCACCATCTCGGCCGTTTCCAGCCGCGCCGCGATCTTGGCATTCGGCAGCCCCGCATAAAGCGACAGGATATCCTGCGCCACCGCCGGATCGTCCGAACCGACCACGGTCTTGGGCGGGTTGTCATAATCATAAACGGCCGTCGATTCCCGCAGGAATTCGGGGTTGTTGGCGATGCGCAGCTTGTCCGTGCCGCCCGCTGTCCGGGTCAGGGCGGGGATGACGACATTGCGCATGGTGCCCGGCAGGATGGTCGAGCGGATGACGACCGTATAGGGCCGGTCGCGCATGGCAACCGCCGCCCCGATTTCTTCGCAGACCCGTTCGACGGCGGACGTATCCAGACTGCCGTTCTTGCGCGAGGGCGTGCCGACGCAGACAAAGCACAGATCTGTGTCCGCCACCGCCTGCGCGGGCGAGGTTGTGGCGCCAAGGCGCCCTTCGGCAACCGCCTCGGCCAACAGACCGTCAACATGCTTTTCAACAATCGGCGACCGGCCCTGCAGGACCAGGTCCACCTTGGCGGGCTGCGGGTCGACGCCGATCACCTGATGGCCATCGCGCGCCAGGCAGGCCGCCGAGACGATGCCCACATACCCCAGGCCAAAGACTGCAATCTTCAAGATAATATCCTCTTCTCAACCATTGCTGCACCTGCACGGTGGCGATCCATATCACCCTCCGCGCCACTGTCCAGCCAGCCCCTCTCTGGCCTGATCACCCCGGCCCTAGCCAGCGAACGTGCCGATTTTGTGGCAAAACCGCCGGTCATGAATGCGCGCCCCGACCCAGCGGAAATTCCGCAACAACCGTCGCACTGTCGGGCATGAAATTGCTGTCGTTGACCAGCGTCGCGATCATCTCGCCGCCCGGTGCCTGCCAGACATCCATTCCCTCGAAATCGCCAAAATCACCGGGCTGGGTCTGCAGCATCACGGCGGGCGCGCCGAACCCGCTGCCTTGCGGCGCATAGGCGCTGATCCGCGTCGTGTAGCCGGACAGCAGCGAGAGGTTCCGTTCCAGCACATAAAGCCGCCCGTCCGGCCCGAAATCCGCATCCGTCGCCATGAAGGCCCCATCCGTCGCCAGCCCCGGCCCGCCGGTCCACTTTTCGCCGCCCTGATAGCGGAACGACCGGTAATGCCCCTTCACCGGGCGCTCGACCAGCGCCAGCATCGCGCCCTCTGGCGTCACGGCCAGCGCTTCGAAACTTTCATTATCCCACATGCCCCGGAACCGCGACCAAAGGTTCAGGGCCAGGGGCCGCATGTCGGGCGGGTTGAACGTAGCGACCCGCGTATAGCTTTCGAAGGCCACGGCCAACCGACCATCCGGCATCAGCCGTACCGCCTCGGCGTCGCTTTGAAAGCTGTTCGCCTTTTGGCCGTTGTTGTTCAGAAATCCCCAAGCCTCGGCCCCGCTGATCCGGCGGATCGCGCCGCCTGGCCCCCGTTCGACGCGCGCCCGGACCAGATAGCCCGCATCGCTGACCGCATAAAGCGTGGCGCCATCGGGCGAGAGTTGCAGGCCCGATATGCCGCCAAAATCCGGCAGATCGGCCTGCCAGACATAGGCCTTGCCCGGCCCGGGCCGATGCGCCGCCATCAGCGCAACCACACCACACACGACGGCAAGGACCGCCATCATCCTGCGCAAAAGGGCATATCGGTATCGGTCAGGCCCGGGCACCAAAGGCGATCCTTGCGGCTTCGGGTGACAGACGGTCCGTGACATAGCGCGGCGGTCCCGGCACGAAAACCGCGCGCAGGATGGCGCCCGCCTGGGGCATGGCCCCCTTTGCCGCCAGTTGCAGCGCCTTGGCCGTGGCATAGGCCACGGCCACCGGCAGACCCATCGGGTTGAAGCGGCGCACGAATTTCATGCGGCTGCGATATTTGAACCAGAAGGAAAAGGGCGAGGCGAGTCGTTCCAGCGTCGGTGACCCGATCGAGGTGCCCGCATGGTGAAAGACCAGAAGGTCCGGGGCCACGACCATCGGCAGGTTGCCGCGCCGCAGGGCCCAGTCCACTTCCTCGTAATACAGGAAATAATCCTCGGCCATCGGCCCGACCGCCTGATAAAAGGCGCGCGAGGCGATGACATTTGCGCCGCTGATGAAGTCGATGTCATCGGCGCGGGGCATTGCGGCCTCGGCCCTCGGACGGCCCAGATTGTAGTTCCCGGACGTGCCGGTCCACATATTGACCAGCCCGCCATCCATCTGGATGCGCTGGGGCGGATCGGCATAGCAGACACGCCCGCCCATCAGCCCATAACCGGGCTGGCGCGCCGCCTGCGAAAGGATCGCCTGCGCCGCATCTTCGGTCGCATAGGCATCGGGGTTGAGGACCCAGAAATGGGCGATCTCGGCTTCGGCCTCCAGCCGCGCCAGGCCGACATTCACGCCCCCGGCAAAGCCCCGGTTGACCCCGGAATGCAGCAGGATCACTTGCGCATCCGACCGCGTACCGGCGACCGTTTCTTCGGCCATCAGGGGCGCGCCTTGCGCATCGGCCCGCCCCACCGCCCATTCGCGGATCACCTGAACCGTCGTGTCGGTCGAGGCGTTTTCAACAACGACAACCCGCACGCGCGCACCCACCTGCGCCACCAGACTGTCAAGACAGCCCCGGATGACATCGGCAGAATTGAACGTGACGATGACGGCGCCGATCGAGCGATTGAGGTCTTGGGGCGGCATTTCAGGTGCTCATTGGAAACGATAACGGGATTAAGCAGCGATTTTGTTTACAATAGGGCGAATGGAATGGTCAGAGGGAATTCCTGCCGCAACGTAGCTAAGTGCCTGAACCCCGCCTATTTCAGCGCCATCCGGCTGCGCATATAGGCACGCAGGCTGCCCATGGTCAGCATGGCCAGAACTCCGGCGGCAATCACCGCCAGCTGGAACGGATGGAAATGGTTCGAAAACTGCGCTTTGGGCGGAAAATAATGCGCATCGACCAACGTCGCCGCACAGGCGATCCAGGACATAACAATCGGCAGAATCAGCGGCGCCAGCCGGATACCGGTACGGTGCGCCGCCAGATACAGGGCGACGAGATAGCCCACCACCTCGGCCGCCAGTGCGATCCAGATGATGGTCATCACCTCGCCCGTCTGAATCGCCGCCCACCAGGACAGGGGCAGCGACAGGACCCGCATCAGATTGCTGATCATGGCGTTGCCCGACCGGCCCTTGGCCAGTGCCACAACCGAACTGCCGGTCTTGCTGACCCGCATGGCCTGAAGAACCGACATCTGCACCAGTATGCCCAGGATAGCGGCGTATTTCTTGCCGACGAGCAGATGCACCAAAGGGCCGCCCAGAAGCGACACGCCCAGAACCAGCAGCATGGCGATCGCCAGACTGGTTTCCATCGTTGCAGTGGCGATCCGCTGAAACCGTTCAGGATCATCCTTTGCCGCCGTCAGCTGCGGCAGGAAAAAGGTCTGCGCCGAATTGGCCAGAACCAGTGTGGGGGTCAGGGTTAGCGTGAAGCACATGGAAAAGAAGGCCAGCATGCCCATGCCAAGTTCGCGCCCGACGATCAGACGTTCGCCGTTGAAGACGAAGAACATCAGCATTCCGTTCAACAAAAGCGGCCAGCCAAACTGGACGGCCCGCTTCATCAACGCCCGGTCCAGCGTCAGCCGATAGGGCCGTTCGGCGGTCAGGTGCGACAGGATCACCATGCTGACCGCCTGAACGATCAGTGCCGCCAGCATGATCCGGTAGTCGGCGAAGATGACGGCGGCTGGCCACAGCGACAGAACCGACACCAAGGGCGGCACGGCGTTGGACAGGATGGTCGGCATGAAATTCATATGCCGCTTCAGCCGGTGCGGGTCGTAATGCTGAAAACCGTTGATGAACGGAATCACGGCAATGACCTGATAGGCCCAAGAGACGCTTGGCACCCCCAGAAAGGCGGCATAGGGCCAGGAAATCAGGAACAGGGCGATCGACGAAAAGGTGCCGCGCAGGACCTGGAACCCCTGCATCGCGGCCTGAAAATGCGGGCTGTCGCCTTCATCATCCACGACCATCAGCTGGTTTAGGCCCAGATAGGACAGCATTTCAACGATCGACATGCTGATCGCAAAGGTCGAGGCGATCCCGTAGTTTTCCGGGCTGATCAGCCGCGCCACGATCAGATTGCGCACCAAAAGCAGGAGCGATCCGAAGGCGTTGCCTGACACAAGCAGCAGCGCTTTTTTCAGCATTTGACTTCGGACGATCTCATTTCTGTGGCATGCCGCGCACCTTGTCGGCTTAAACCCGCTCCACCGCAAGCATTCTGATCCGAATGCGCGCGATTTCCGCCGATTGCGCTACAATATGGGGTAACGGGGTCAGACAGCGCCCGCTTTCCGGGCAAGCTGAAGGGCACGCAGGCAGTAGAATCGCTGACGCGGATCGTCAGGCGCGGCGCGGTCGGTGATCCATCCGGCCGAAGCCATGGCCCGCAGCGCTGTGAAAAAAAGGACATCGTCGCGGGTCAGGCGGCTGTCTGGCCGTTCCGCAAGATAGCCCGCCAGCAGATCGTCGGTTAGACGGTCAAGGCGCCGGTCATCACTGCACTGCACCAGCGCGGTACCAAGGTCATAGCCGCGAAACCCCCGCCCGCTGTCGTCAAAATCGATCAGCGCAAGACCATTGGCCTGCACCAGAATGTTTTCCCGCATCAGGTCTGCATGGATCAGCCCGGCATCCGCGCCCCGGTCGATCATCTGCAAAAGCCGGACAGAGGCCCAGCCACGGCAGCGCAGCATGTCATCCCGTTCCTTTGCCACAAAGGCGGGATTGTCCCAGAATCGCCCCCAAAGCGGCGCTTCGCCCAGCAGTCCGTTCATGTCCCATGCCGGACGCGCGGCCCCCAGATCGGCAGGCATTGCGTCGGTCAGATTATGCAGCCGCCCGATCAGCGCCCCGACCTGACCAAATCGCGCCGCAGCATCGTCCGACAGGGGCTGGGCCGCATCCCCCAGCGGCACGCCGTCAAGCCAGCCAACGCAACTGGCCCGGCGCCCTGCGGCATCGGCCAGCAGGCCGCCCGCCAAGGTGCGCAAGGGCGTGGGCACCGACAGGCCAAGCGCCGACAGGACGGCAGTCCAGTCGAGTTCGGCCAGAATGGCGGCATCCTTCTGATACCGGGGGCGGTGCAGACGCAGGGCGGCGCGGCGGCCATCCTGAAACAGCACCTCGAACACCACATTCTCGCGCGCCTTGATCAGGCGCAGGCGGTCGGGCTGACCCCAGTGGCAGGCCGCAGCCGCAGCCATCGCCTGCCAGTCGGCCGCTGTCATTCCGCAATCCCGCCCAGGGCCTCGCGCAAGGCTTCCACGGCCTCAGCGGCATTGTCGGCCGAAAAGGGCATGGGCGGCCGCAGTTTCAGGATATGCTGCTGCCGTCCGACCCGGCCGATCAGCACGCCGCGATCCTTCATCGCCTCAACCACCTCGGCCGCTGCCGCACTGTCCGGCACACCGTTCCGCGCCAGTTCGACCGCCAGAAACAGGCCCCGCCCCCTGACCCCGGCAATCAGCGGGTGGTCCAGCCCCCGCAGACCGGCCAGCATCGCATCGCCGACCCGCACGGCGTTTTCATCCAGCCTTTCCGCCTCCATCACATCCAGAACCGCAGCGGCGGCGGCCACCGATACGGGATTGCCGCCGAATGTGTTGAAATAGCCAAAGGCCTGACGGAACGCCGCCATCACATCAGGCCGTGCGACGACGGCGGCAACCGGATGCCCATTGCCCATCGGCTTGCCCAATGTGACGACATCCGGCGCGAAGCCCAGCCAGTCATGGCCCCACCAGTGCCGCCCCAGACGCGCAAACCCCGGCTGCACCTCGTCGCAGAGGATCAGCCCGCCCGCATCCCGCACCAGTGCTGCGGTCTGATCCAGAAAGCCCGGCGCCACATCCGGCAACCCCTCGTTCGCGAAAACCGGGCACAGGATAAGCGTCGCGAAACCGCAGCCTTCTGCCTTCAGCTCATCGATCGCGCGGGCGACATGGGCGGCAAAGGCCGCGCCATCGAGCCCCGCCGCCGCCAGACTGTCGGGCGCGGGAACCCGGCGGACATGGGCCGGCCAGCCGCCAATCGGCGGGCGGCGCGTCGACAGATGCGCGACAGCCGTGGTGTTGCCGTGATAGGTATTGTCGGTGGCGATGATCCCGGTCTTGCCCGTCACCGCCTGCGCCATGCGCAGCGCCACGTCATTCGCCTCGGACCCGGTGCAGCACATCAGGATCTGCTCAAGACCATGGCCAAGGCGCGCCACCAGCCGCTCGCCATAGTCCAACAGCCCCTCGTGCAGATAGCGGGTGTGGGTGTTCAGTGTTGCCGCCTGCCGGGCGATCGCTTCGACCACATGGGGGTGGCAATGGCCGACATGGGCGACGTTGTTGTAGCAGTCCAGATAGGCGCGGCCATCCGCATCGTAAAGCCAGACCCCCTGCCCCCGCACCAGATGCAGCGGCTGATCGTAAAAGGTCGGCACATTCGGGCCCAGCAGCCGTTCGCGGCGCCGGATCAGATCATCATTCGTCATCGTCGGCCCGCCCCCGCAGCCCCTTGACCTCGGACCGCACACTTTTGGCCTTCAGCCTGCGCAACTGACTGCCATAGGTCGGCTTGGTCGCGATCCGCCGCTTTGGCGCAATCAGGGCCTGCCGGATCAGCGCCGCCAGCCGGTCGCGCGCCAGTTCGCGATTCTGAAGCTGACTTCGGCTCTCCTCGACATGCAGGACGATCGCGCCTTCCAGCGTCCAGCGCCGCCCGGCCAGCCGCTTCAGCCGCGCCTTGACGGCAGGGGTCAGCGCCGGGCTGCGTTCGGCTTCGAACCGCAGTTCGACGGCGGTCGAGACCTTGTTCACATTCTGCCCGCCAGGGCCAGTGGCGCGGATAAAGCTTTCCGTCAGCTCCCATTCGGCGATGGCAATCTGGTCCGTGATATGCAGCATAGGGCCGATCCTAACCGATCAGCCGCGCGGCGGCGACCCACCAGCCCGGTCGGGCGGCAGACAGGGCGACAGCGGCGGCCCGCGCGGGGCCTTCGCCCGCGAAAAGGCCGAAACAGGTGGCGCCCGACCCCGACATGCGGGCGATCAGGCAACCACCCTGCCCCCGCAAGGCGGCCAGAACCTGCCCGATGACCGGCGCCAGCGCCAAAGCCGGGCCTTCCAGATCGTTGCGTTGCAGCGACAGAAAGGCCGCCAGGTCGCGCGCATCCCGCCAGTCCGGCAAAGGGTCCGGCATTGGCGCTCCATCCCGGTGAAGAAGTGCCGCAAACACCGCAGGCGTGGAAACCGCCACGCCCGGATTGGCCAGCACCAGCCAGGCAGGCGGCAGGGCAGGCACATCCGCCAGACGCTCGCCTATGCCGCCCATCCGACGGGCGCGGGGTATCAGGCAGACCGGCACATCGGCGCCCAGCGCCGCTGCCGCCGTCGCGTCAGGCAGCGGCAGGTCATAAAGCCGCGCCAAGGCCCGGATCGCCGCCGCCGCATCGCTTGACCCGCCACCGATGCCCGAGGCGACGGGCAGGTGCTTGTCCAGATGCAGATGCGCATCGCCAGCGCCCAGCAGCCGCGCGGCACGCAGCACCAGATTGTCATCCCCCGAAAGGCCAGCCGCCATCGGCCCGCCCAGGGTCAGCCGCAGACCCTGCCCCCGTTCGGCGGTCACACGGTCGCCGACATCGGCAAAGGCCACCAGACTGTCCAGAAGATGATAGCCATCCGCCCGCCGACCCGTCACATGCAGTGTCAGATTGACCTTGGCGGGGGCAAACTCCTCAACCGCCATTCGAACCGCTGGTCGAGACCGCCAGCGGCTCGGCCCCCTCTTCCTTCAGGACCGCGTCCAGACCCGCCTCCAGCTTGCGGCGGATACGGGTCGCCTCTTTCTCGCTTTCGGGTTTGAAGGACAAAGCGCGCTTCCACTGAAACTCCGCCTCGCGCTTGCGGCCCACGGCCCAATAGACATCGCCCAGATGGTCATTGACGACGGAATCGACCGGCATCAGTTCGATCGCCCGCTCCATCGTCGCCACGGCATCGCCGTAGCGTCCCATCCGGTACTGCGCCCAGCCCAGGCTATCGGTGATGGCGCCCGACTGCGGTTCCGCCTTGACCGCGCGTTCGATCATCGACAGCGCCTCGTCCAGTTTTTCGTGCTTTTCCAGATAGGAATAACCCAGATAGTTCAGGACCTGAGGCTGATCAGGCGCCAGGTCCAGCGCCTTGCGGAAGTCAGCCTCGGCGGCGGGCCATTCCCCCAACCGCTCGTGGCAGATGCCGCGCGCATAGAACAGCGACCAGGCTTCGACCCTGGAGCCGACAAGCGCGATGGCCTGATCATAGGCCTTGACCCCGCCCGCGAAGTCCGAGGTGCGGCGATAGGCGTCGCCCAGCGCCAGCCAGACCTGCGCATCATCGGGGGCGGCCTTGGCCAGTTGCGCCAGCGCCTCGGTCGCGGCATCGGGCTTGTCGTCGGCGGCAAGCGCTGCGGCCCGGCCCAGTTCCGCCGCCGTATGGGCGGGGCTGTCCGGCGCGATCGCCGCATAAGTGTCGATCGCCAGCGCATGCTGATCCTGCCGGTCCAGCGTTTCGGCGGCCAAAAGAACCGCCTCGGTCAGGTCGGGGCGCAGATGGGCGGCGGCGCGGGTGAACATCAGCACATCGGTGGTCGTATCGCTGCCATCGGGCGCCGTTTCACCCGAGAGTGCTGCGGCCATTGTGAAAAACGTCTCGGCAATCCCGTCGCGGGGGCTGGCGACGATGGTAAAGGGCAGGATCTTGCCGGCCTCCAGATCGGCGCGCAGGGTGACAAATTCCGCGTCCGGCGTCTTGCCCACGGTTTTGTCAATCAGCTCGACCGCGTCCTTGTTCCTCTCCAGCTGGCTCAGAATCTGCGCATGGGCCTTGATCCCGCGCCGCGTTGCCCGCAAAGGCCCGGCGGCCTGACCGGAAAAGATCCGATCCGCCCCGCCGAAATCGCCGACCGAGGCCAAAGCCAGCGCCTTGTGATAAAGGGCAAAGGCCGCCAGCCCCTTTCGTTGCCCCAGCGCGTCAAATGTGGCCGAAGCATCGGACATCTGCCCGGCACCCAGTTCCGCCCAGGCGCGCAACAGGCCATCGGCAAGGGGGCCCGCAGACCGCTTGGCATCCAGCGCCGCGATCAGCCCCTTGAAATCATCCTTGCCCGCCAGGGCCACGAATTCCGTCAGGTCGGCCAGGCTGTTTGGCGCCCCCGCCGCCGTCAGCGCATCGGCCAGCACCTTGGCCTTGTCGAAATCGCCGCTGCCCAGTTCGGCCAGAAGGGCCGATTGCATCAGGCCCGTATTCGTCGGGTCTGCCAGAAGTGCGCGCGAAAACCCGTCCGCCGCTGCCCGATAGTCGGAATGGGATGCTGCAACACGGCCCGCCAGATACGGCCCCGCCCCGCCGTCCGCGCGCAAACCGGTACCGGCGGCACCCGCAAGGGCCAGAAGGGCGACAAACAGCTGCGTGCGGTTCAAGGGGCGGCTCCTTTGCATAAGCTGCCGAAACCTAGTGCGCGGCCCGCACAAGGGCAATGGACCGGCAGGGCCCCAAGGCCCCCGATCACGCGGATTTTTGCCAAAAGGGCGCCCCGGGGGCGCCCCGCCTTACATATTGGGATAGTTCGGCCCGTCGCCGCCCTGCGGAACCGTCCAGGTGATGTTCTGGCTGGGGTCCTTGATATCGCAGGTCTTGCAATGGACGCAGTTCTGGAAGTTGATCTGGAAGCGCGGGCCACCTTCGGCCTGCAGCACCTCATAGACCCCTGCCGGGCAATAGCGCTGCGCCGGTTCGTCATACTTCGGCAGGTTCACGGCAACCGGCACCGATGCATCCTTCAGCCGCAGATGGCAGGGCTGGCTTTCGGCATGGTTGGTCGCGGCAAAGGCGACGTTGGTCAGCCGGTCGAACGACAGCACGCCATCGGGCTTGGGATAGTCGATCTTTTGGAACTTCGACGCCTCGCCCGTCGCCGCCGCATCGGTCTTGCCATGTTTCAGCGTGCCGAACAGCGACAGGCCGAACAGGCTGTTGGTCCACATGTCGACGCCGCCACAGGCCAGAGATGCCATCATCCCCCAGCGCGACCACATCGGCTTGACGTTGCGCACCCGCTTCAGGTCCTTGCCGATGGCGCCACCGCGCACATCCGCCTCATAGGCCGCCAGCTCGTCGCCAGCGCGACCCGCCGTGATCGCCGCATGGGCGGCTTCGGCCGCCGCCTTGCCCGACAGCATGGCATTGTGATTGCCCTTGATGCGTGGCACGTTCACCAGACCGGCAGAACAGCCCAAAAGCGCCACACCCGGCGCCACCATCCTGGGAATCGACTGCCAGCCGCCCTCGCTGATCGCCCGCGCGCCATAGGCCACGCGCTTGCCGCCCTTCAGCAACTCGGCCACCATCGGGTGATGCTTGAACCGCTGGAATTCCATGTAGGGATAAAGATGCGGGTTCTGGTAGTTCAGATGGACCACGAACCCGATATAGACCTGATTGTTTTCCAGGTGATAGATGAACGACCCGCCCCCGGCGTTCTTGCCAAGGGGCCAGCCCATCGTGTGCGTTACGGTACCAAGCCGGTGCTTTTTGGGATCAATCTCCCAGATTTCCTTCATGCCCAGGCCGAATTTCTGCGGGCAATGGTCTTTCGACAGGTCGTACTTGGCAATCACTTCCTTGGCCAGCGACCCGCGCACGCCTTCGGACAGGAAGACATATTTGCCATGCAGCTCCATCCCCGGCTCATAGGAGGGGCCGGGCGTGCCATCGGGGTTCTTGCCGAACTCGCCCGCAACCACGCCCTTCACTTCGCCATTCGGGCCATAGACCAGTTCCGAACAGGACATGCCGGGGAAAATCTCGACCCCCAGGCCTTCGGCCACGATCGCCATCCAGCGGCAGACATTGGCCATCGAGACGATGTAATTGCCATGGTTCGACATCAGCTTCGGCATCGGCCAGTTCGGAATGCGCACCTGACCCGCCTGACCCAGGACATAGAAATTGTCCTTCTTGACCTCGGTCTTGATCGGCGCGCCCATCGACCGCCAACCGGGCAGCAGCGCGTCCAGCCCCGACGGGTCCAGGACCGCGCCCGACAGGATATGTGCGCCGACTTCCGAGCCCTTTTCCAGCACGACGACCGACCGTTCGGGATCAAGCTGTTTCAGCCGGATCGCCGCCGACAGGCCCGCCGGACCCGCGCCCACGACCACAATGTCATACTCCATCGCCTCGCGCGTGATGCCGGTCATCTTATGCCCTTTCCGTCTGCCCCTGGGGCGCCTATGCGGGCCTTAGCCCAGCGCATTAGGCCACGCAATCGCAACGCGACGCAATTTTGTTGCGGCAAGGTCGCGATTCGACAAGTTTTGTCCCATTGCGGCCGCCCCCTGACAGGACGGCAGGCTTGACACCGGCCCTGCAACCCGGATTTACACCTATCTGCCCGACGAAAAGAACCCCATACGCGGTGACAATGGAAAAGATTCCGATGACGCGCGCCGGACACGGTGCGCTTGACGCAGAACTGAAGGCGCTGAAATCGGTCGAGCGTCCGGCTGTGATCCGTGCCATCGCCGAGGCGCGCGAACATGGCGACCTGTCGGAGAATGCCGAATACCATGCCGCCCGCGAACGGCAGAGTTTCGTCGAAGGCCGGATCAAGGAGCTGGAGGCGCTTTTGTCGCTGGCCGAGGTCTTTGATCCGGCGAAACTGTCGGGCGCTGTCAAGTTCGGGGCAACCGTGACCGTCGTCGACGATGATACGGACGAGGAAAAGACCTATCAGATCGTGGGCGAGGCCGAGGCCGACATCGAACGTGGCCTTTTGAACATCCGCTCACCCCTTGCCCGGGCCCTGATCGGCAAGGATGTGGGCGACTCGGCCGAAGTGCGCACACCCGGTGGTGAAAAGAGTTACGAGATCGTAAGTATCCGTTACGTCTGACGTGCCGGAGGCAACATGACCGACCCGACCCAGGACAATCCCATGGCCGCCGGGGCCGACCTTGGTCGCCTTGCCCGCCCGACTGTGGATGAAAAGCGTCTCCCCCCCGGCGATATCATTGCCGTGATCCTCAGCCTTGTCTGGCTGGCGCTGGTCGGCGGCTTTTTCCTGTTCGCCGGGGCGCAGGGCGGCGGCGGTGGCGCGCTGGGCACGATCATGGTTCTGGTCGCGATCTTTCTGCCGGTCGCGCTGATCTGGCTTGCCGCCGTCACCAGCCGCACCGCCCGCGCCATGCGCGCCGAAACCCAGCGCCTGCAGGCGACGCTGGATTCCATGCGGCTGACCTTGCAGACGCAGAATGCCGCCGCCCGCCCCGCCGTGGAAAAGCGGCTGGAAGAGATCGCCACAGCGGCACGGCAGGCCGAAAGCGCCATCGCCACCTTTACCTCGCGCCGCGATGCCGAGGCGACGCAACCCTCGGCCGATCACAAGGCGGCGCTGGCGACCCCGACCGCCGCGCGCATGGGCGAGGACCAGCCCGCCCTGGCCCTTGGCACCCCGGCCGAGGATATGGCGCAGCCGGTTTCGGTCGCCGATTTCGTCCGGGCGCTGAACTTTCCCGACAGTCAGGATGACAAGGACGGTATCCGCGCCCTGCGCCGGGCGCTGGATGACCGGTCGGTGGCCAAGCTGATCCGCGCCGCGCAGGATGTGCTGACCCTTCTGGGGCAGGACGGCATCTTCATGGATGATCTGAAGCCTGATCGCGCCCGGCCCGAGGTCTGGCGCCGCTTTGCCAAGGGCGAACGCGGCAAGGCCATCGCAGGTCTGGGCGGCGTGCGCGACCGGTCAAGCCTGGCGCTGGCTTCGGGCCGGATGCGGCAGGATACGATTTTCCGCGATGCGGCCCACCATTTCCTGCGCCAGTTCGACAAGACTCTGTCCGAGTTCGAACAGAATGCCTCGGATCAGGATATGGCCACCTTGGCCGAGACCCGCACCGCGCGCGCCTTCATGCTGCTTGGCCGGGTCAGCGGCACGTTCGACTGAGGTCAGCCCTGACCGTCCGCCGCCGGCGCCTGCAGCGACTGCGTGGTCGAGCGCATCCGCGCGTCCAGCCACAGCCGCATCCCGTCCACCGTCCGCACATAGGATGACAGCGCCGGTTCCAGCGCGGGCACTTTGGCCGCGATCAGATCGGCCGTCATATAGGCCCCTAAAAGCAGCAGTGCGACCAGAAGCGAGCTGAAAAAGCCCCTGCGAAAATCATTGCGGCGCATCCGCACCACCTGGGGCGCATCGCGCGTGGCGGCCTCGCCCGGCCGCTCGGCGCTGGGACGCAGGGTCGAATTGATATGCTCGATATCCGGCAAAAGCTCGCGCTTGGCGGCGCGCGACACCAAGGCCGCCTCGTCCTGAACGGCGGCCTCCATGTCGGCCCTTGGCGCCAGCGGCGGCGGCGGCACCTCGGCGGGGACGGGCGCCGACAGGCCAAGATCGGCCTGGGTCTCCAGCGTGGTGCCTTCGGCCTTGCGCGCCTGGGATTCGCGCTCGGCCTCCTCGCGCAGCACATTCAGAACCGCGTCATCCAGCGATCGGCGGCGGCGTTCCGGTTTTGCCGCTTCTGCCGTCCCATCCGGTGCACTGTCGGCCGTCGGGGTGGTCAGGGCCAGCGGGGTCTCCGCCTCCTCGGCCCCCTCCGGCATCTGGAACCAGGTATGGCCGCAGTTCGAACATTGCACGTCGCGCCCGTCATCGGGGATGACCGCGGCATCGACCTCGTACTGGGCATCGCAATTCGTGCAAATAAGCCGCATCAATCCAATCCGCTTGCCGGGGCCGACTTTGCCCGACTTTTCCACCAGCCATTCTGGCCTTTGTCCTGGCGGTGTTGTAGCAAGCCCAAGGCAACCATCCAAGCCTTTGTAGGGCATGGGGGGCGATTTGGCTGATGCGACTGCGCGGGGGACCGATCGGGTGATCGAATTTCAGAACATCACGCTGGCCTATGCCGACCGCGTGCTTCTGTCTGACGTGTCGGTCAAGCTGGCGCCGGGGTCGTTCCATTTCCTGACCGGCCCGTCGGGTGCGGGCAAGACCTCGCTGATCAAACTGTGCTATGGAGAGCTGGCACCCCAGTCTGGCCGGGTCGAGATTTTCGGTCAGGACACCGGCACGATGGACCGTGACGCCATTGCCCTGATGCGGCGGCGGATCGGCATCATGCACCAGGACTGCCAGTTCCTTGACCATCTGCCGGTCAGCGAAAACATCGGCCTGCCGCTGACCGCCGCCGGTCAGACCGCCGATACCGAGGCGCTGGACGAGCTGATGGCCTGGGTCGGGCTTGGCGGCCAGTCGCAGGCCCTGCCGCCGTCCTTGTCGGGCGGCGAACGGCAACGCGCCGCCCTGGCCCGCGCCGTCATCACCTCGCCAGACCTGATCCTGGCGGATGAACCGACGGGCAATGTCGACTGGGACATGTCGCTGCGCCTTCTGCGGCTGTTGACCGAGCTGAACCGGATGGGCAAGACCGTGCTGATCGCCACCCATGACATGAACCTGATCCGCGCCGCCCGCGCGCAGGTCGCCGCCCGGGTCCTGCGCATTCAGGGCAACAAGCTGCAACTGGCGGGGGCCGACCTGTGACGCCGATCCTTTCACGCCTTGGTTCCGCGCTGACGGGTGGCCGTGCCGACAGGGTCGTGCCGCCGTCCGGATATACCGCGCTGCTGACGTTGCTGACGGCGGGGGCCATGGCCTTTCTGGCCGTCTTTGCGCTGGCTTTGGCCCTCTCGACCGGCCATCTGGCCGATCGTTGGGCGGGGGCGCTGGCCCAATCCGCCACGATCCGCATTTCCGCCCCCGCCGACCAGATCGAGGCGCAGACCCGCAAGGTGCTGGATGTCCTGGAAACCACGCCGGGCGTGGATTTCGCCCGCCCGCTCAGCCCCGAGGATACCCGCGCGCTTCTGGAACCCTGGATCGGCCCTGACCTGCCGGTCGCCGACCTGCCGATCCCGCAGCTGATCGAAGTGACCGAAAGCACCGAGGGATTCGATGCCGACGGGCTGAAGCTGCGCCTGCAGGCCGAAGCCCCCGGTGCCGTCCTGGACGACCATACCCGCTGGCGGCGCCCGCTGGTAGCCTCGGCCGAACGGATCCGGGCGCTTGGGCTTTTGTCGCTGGTCCTGATCGGCGGGGCGACGGCGGCGATGATCACGCTGGCCGCACAGGCCGCGCTGGCCGCCAATGCGCAAGTGATCCGCGTGCTGCGGCTGGTCGGCGCGCGCGACAGCTATATTGCCCGGGCCTTTGTCCGCCGGTTCACGCTGCGCGCCTTTGGCGGCGCTGCTGCTGGCACATTGGCCGGCATGATCGCCATCGCCCTGATGCCCGCCGCCGCCGAGGAAGGCGCCTTTCTGACTGGCCTTGGCTTTCAGGGCGCCGACTGGGCCTGGCCCCTCTTGATCGCACCCCTGGCGGCACTGGTCGCCTTTCTGGCCACCCGCCTTGCCGCTTTCCGCACGCTAAGGACGATCCGATGAAACTGGCGCTGCAATATATCCTGTCCCTGATCTTCATCATCCAGATGTATCTGGCCATGGCGGTGCTGGCCCTGTTCTGGACGCCCTTTGTCCTTTTCCGCTCTGACGCCGCCTTTGACGCCGTCCATTCCTATTGCCGCTGGGTGCGCTGGTCGGCGGCGCGACTGGTCGGCCTCCGCTCTGAAATCCGGGGCGAGGTGCCGCAGGACGAGGTGCTGATCGCCTCAAAACACCAAAGCTTCTTTGACATCATCATGATCGTCTCGGCGGTTCCCCGGCCGAAATTCATCATGAAGAAAGAGCTTCTGTGGGCGCCTATCCTGGGCTGGTACGCCAAGCGCATCGGCTGCATCCCGGTCGATAGGGGCAAACGGTCCGAAGCGATGAAAAAGATGGTGGCCACAGTCAAGGCAGGGGCACAAAAGCCCGGCCAGCTGATCATCTATCCGCAAGGCACGCGCGTCGCGGCAGGCGACCAGAAACCTTACAAGATCGGCGTCGGCGTTCTTTACAGCGAGTTGGGGCAGGATTGCGTGCCCGCCGCCACAAATGTCGGCGTCTTCTGGCCGCGCCACGGGATTTTGCGCAAACCGGGGCTGGCGGTTGTCGAATTTCTGCCGCGCATTCCGGCGGGCCGGTCGGTCGGCACCTTTATGACCGAGGTTGAGAAATCCGTTGAAAGCGCGTCGAACCGGCTGATGGCCGAGGCGGGGTTCGCTGTGCGGGCTGGGGACTGACCCATGGGAACCGACGCCGCCTTTGCCGACTATGTTCTGGATCAGGTGCGGGGCGCAGGGGATGTGGCGATCCGCAAGATGTTCGGGGAATATGCGCTTTACTGTCAGGGCAAGGTTGTGGCGCTGGTCTGCGACAACCAGTTTTTCCTCAAGCCCCTGCCCGAGGCGCTGGCGATGATCGGGACGCCAGCCTATGGCCCGCCCTACCCGGGCGCCAAACCCCATCTTCTGCTGACCGGCGAGCTGGATGATCCCGACCTGATGGCCCGCCTTGTGCGGGCCGTGGCGGTGGCGCTGCCCGAACCCAAACCGAGAAAGCCCAAGGCGCGGCGCTGACCTTTCACGAAAGGTTACAGGCCGGGCCACCTATGGCCTATGGGCAGCGTCTTGTCACTGTAACGTTACGTCCCCTTCATGTCCGTTAAACCGTGATCGTGCCACACTGGGGGCATGAGTCTTTTGATCACACGTATCGGCTATAGCCGCGCTGAATATCTCAGCGATGCCATCGTCCATCTGGCGGGGCTGGTGATCGTGCTTGTGTCGATCCCTGTGCTGATCACGCTGACCGCCCTTCTGCGGGGCGACATGGCGGCACTGGTCGGGTCGACCGTCTATGGCCTGACCTTTCTGGCGATGATCCTGTTCTCGGGGCTTTACAACATGCTGGGCGGCGGGCGCTGGACCTGGCTTTTGCAGCGGCTGGATCATTCGGCGATCTATGCCAAGATCGCCGGAACCTATACGCCCTTTGCCCTGCTGACCGGCAAGGGCGGCTGGTTTCTGACACTGATCTGGCTGGCCGCACTGGCAGGCATGGCGCTGAAGCTGGTCTCGCCCGAACGGTTCCGGCCTGCCGCGCTGGCGCTCTATCTTGGCATGGGTTGGGCGGGCCTGTTTGCCGGGGGCGACTTTCTGTCCAGCCTCAACCCCACGGCCCTGTCGCTGATCGTGACGGGTGGGCTGATCTATAGCCTGGGCGTCGGCCTTTATCTCTTCGACCGGCTGCCCTTTCACTATACGGCCTGGCATGTGATGGTGCTGGTCGCCAGCCTGACGCTTTATGCGGCGGTCCTTTTGCAGCTGATGGCCAGCATGCCCCCGGCATAGGCCTGTTCGGACGCTTCGCAATCGGCTATCGGGGCACCACCCTAGGACAGGAGCCCGCCATGACCAAGACCGATGTTTCCGGCCTGACCCAGCTTGGCCAACAGGCCGCAGCACCCCAGAACCCGGACGAGGCGGTGCTGGAGAAAGTGCCCGCCGGCCATTCCGGCACGCTTTATGTGGTGCGCTTCACCGCGCCGGAATTCACTTCGATCTGCCCGATGACCGGCCAGCCCGACTTTGCCCATATCGTCATCGACTATGTGCCCGGCGACTGGCTGGTCGAAAGCAAAAGCCTGAAGCTCTATCTGCATTCCTTCCGCAACCACGGCGCCTTTCACGAAGACTGCTCGATCGACATCGGCAAAAGGCTGGTCGATCTGCTGGCCCCGGCCTGGCTGCGGATCGGCGCCTATTGGTACCCGCGCGGCGGCATCCCCATCGATGTCTTCTGGCAGACCGGCGCCCCGCCCGAAGGCGTCTGGATCCCCGATCAGGGCGTTCAGCCCTATCGCGGGCGGGGATAAGGGTCAGGCGGGCGCGCCACCCAGGTCGTCCCAGTATTGCGCCGAATCGTTGCGGCGCGGGAAGGGTTGGTCGGGGACCGGCACCTCAAGAAAGGCGCAGAGCGGTTCCCAGCCCTGGGCGACATCGAAGATCATGAGCCGCTCGGGGGCGATCGTCGCCTCGACTTCGGCCTGACGGGCGCGAAACGCCGCGATGCAGGCGTCGCGGTTGGTCGGATCCCCTCCCAAGGTGCGCCGGGTGAAAAGCTCCTCTGCAACATCCACCATGTCATGGACGTGTGGTGGCAGAGGCAGGCTGCGATGGAGCGAATTCAGCTTGGCAATGGTCTGGGAATAGCTGTTCCACCATTTTTCTTCAGGTCGAACCGAGTGCAGCACCTTGGCCTTCGGAAACCGGGCGGCGCATTCACGCCAGACATGGGCGCCGGGAAAATCGACCTGCGATCGGTAGCCGACGAAGAAATCCGCAACATCCATAGGCGCGCCCGCAGCATAGGCCTGCCACAGCGCCACCTGCGCAGGGCTTGCCAGGACTTCGTCCATATGGTGACAGGGGCCGAAACCCAGTATCTCCAGTGCGTCCTTCAAAGATCGCGTACCTGTCCGGCCAAAGCCGGAGCTGATGACGTCCAACGCCATGACCTGTCCTTTTCAGTGAAGACGGTCGGATGTGCCGCATGCGCCGCAGGAACAGGCTAGACCTGCGTGCGTCCGCAGGCAAATGAATCCTTGGGGCTTGACCTTTTGGCCCTGGTGGCGCAGTTGGCCGCCCGTCCCAGGAGGATCAGATGTCAGCCGAACCTGCCACCGCCCGTCGCAATTTCTATGGCCGCGTGCATGGCAAGACACTGCGCGCCAGTCAGAAGACCTATCTGGCCGAGGATCTGGCCCGCCTCAGCCTGACCGGAATCACGCGCGAGGATAATCCGGCCCGCGTTCCGATCGACTTGCGCCCCATCTTTGGCGACGGCCCCCTGTGGCTGGAAGTGGGCTTTGGTGGTGGCGAGCATCTGGTGCATATGGCTGCCCGCTATCCGGCCGTGGGGATCGTCGGTTGCGAGCCGTTCGTGAACGGCATTGCCATGCTTTTGGGCAAGATCCGCGCCGCTGGGGTCGACAATCTCTGCCTGCATCCTGGCGATGTGCGCGACCTTTTTGACGTGGCGCCGGAAGCTGCGTTCGAAAAGGTCTTCCTGAACTATCCCGACCCCTGGCCCAAGGCCCGACACCATCGCCGCCGCTTTGTGACGCCGGGCTATCTGGCGGGCCTGCACCGGGTGCTGGCGCCGGGTGCCGAGTTTCGGGTGGCCACCGACATTTCCGACTATGTCCGCCAGACTTTGGAAGAGGTGCCCAAGGCCGGGTTCGCGCTGGTGGATCAGGGCGGTGCCGCCTGGGACGACTGGATCTCGACCCGATATGAACAAAAGGCCCTGCGCGAAGGCCGGGTGCCCCACTATCTGACCTTCCGCAAGCCTTAGCCGCGGATGCCTTCGGCGAGGATATTTGGCCCACAATGAAAGGGCATGGACCCTTTGGGGGTCCTGCGCTATCAGCGCCGGGGATTTAAGGGAGATTGCCATGTCCGCCCACGGCACCGCCATTCCGATGACCGCCCGCAGGACGGGGCCGCTGACGGGCCGTGCAGAGGTGCCGGGCGACAAGTCGATCTCGCACCGGTCACTGATCCTTGGCGCGCTGTCGGTCGGCGAGACGAAGGTGACAGGTCTTCTGGAAGGGCAGGATGTGCTGGACACGGCCCGCGCCATGCGCGCCTTTGGCGCCGAGGTGGTGCAGCACGGGCCGGGCAGCTGGTCGGTCTTTGGCGTGGGGGTCGGCGGCTTTGCCGAGCCTGTCGATGTGATCGACTGCGGCAATTCCGGCACCGGCGTGCGGCTGATCATGGGGACGATGGCGACATCGCCGATCACCGCGACCTTTACGGGCGATGCCTCGCTGCGCAAACGCCCGATGGGCCGGGTGACGGACCCTTTGGCCCTGTTCGGAGCCACGGCTTACGGTCGTCAGGGCGGGCGGTTGCCGATGACACTGGTCGGGGCGCGCAATCCGGTGCCGGTGCGCTATAGGGTGCCGATGCCCTCGGCGCAGGTGAAATCGGCGGTGCTGCTGGCCGGGCTGAACGCGCCCGGTGAAACCGTGGTGATCGAAAAGGAGCCGACGCGCGACCATTCCGAACGGATGCTGCGCGGCTTTGGCGCCGATCTGACGGTCGAGGATGGGGCCGAGGGCCGGGTGATCACGCTGAAGGGCCAGCCGGAACTGCGCGCCCAGACGGTCGCCGTGCCGCGCGACCCGTCCTCCGCCGCCTTTCCGGTCTGTGCCGCGCTGATCGTCGAAGGGTCGGACATTCTTGTGCCCGGCGTCAGCCAGAACCCGACCCGCAACGGGCTTTACACCACGCTGGTCGAAATGGGCGCCGACATCGACTTTCAGAACCCGCGCGAGGAAGGCGGCGAACCGGTCGCCGACCTGCGCGTGCGTTTTTCGGCGCTGAAGGGCATCGAGGTGCCAAAAGAGCGCGCGGCCAGCATGATCGACGAATATCCGGTCCTGTCGGTGGTGGCTGCCTGTGCCGAGGGCGTGACGGTGATGCGCGGCGTCAAGGAGCTGCGTGTCAAGGAAAGCGACCGGATCGACGCGATGGCCCGCGGGCTGGAGGCCTGCGGCGTCAAGGTTGAAGAGGATGAGGATACGCTGATCGTCCACGGCATGGGGTCGGGCGGCGTGCCGGGCGGCGCGACCGCCAGAACCCATATCGACCACCGGATCGCCATGTCCTTTCTGGTGCTGGGGCTGGCGGCGCAAAAGCCGGTGTCGGTTGACGACGGATCACCCATCGCCACCAGCTTTCCGGCGTTCGAGGGGTTGATGCGGGCGCTGGGCGCCGATATCAGCCACACCCCTGCCTGACCGGTCAGACGGGAATCGCCGTCGTCTTGAACACTGTCCGCAGCGCAAAGGATGAATGCATCTGCGCCACGCCCGGCAGGCGGGCCAGATATTGGCGGTGGATGCGGGCGAAATCGTCCGTATCCTCGGCCACGACCTTCAACAGATAGTCGGCCGTTCCCGCCATCAGGTGGCATTCCAGAACGGCGGGCACGCGGCGCACTTCGCGCTCGAACGCCTCCAGCACCTCATCCGCCTGACCCGACAGGGTAATTTCGACAAAGACCGTGGTCGGGCGGCCCATGC
>CAZKJZ010000005.1:0-51060 GCA_964553145.1 uncultured Frigidibacter sp.
GCATCACCAAGGGCGTTCTGCACAAGAACACCGTCGCGCGCAAAATGTCGCGCCTGGCCGCCCGCGTGAAGGCGCTTGCCACCGCCTGATCGCGGCCAGAGCTGAAACGACGCATGGGACGCATCTTCGGATCGCGTCCCTTTTGCTTTTTGCCCCCTTCGGCAGCCCCTTTTCCGCAGCCTGTGACCCCTTTGCACAGGCTGGCGGGATTCGCCGGGCAAAGTTTCAGTCAAGCGCGAAGTTCTGTTGCGGGGCCATGACCGGCGTTGCTAGCGTCATCTTGCGATTCACTTCGTCCTGGGGGGACGAACAGCATCGGATGATGCGGGCCTGCCCGCGACATTCTTTCCCGTCGGCCTGCCGACGGGGTGTATGTGTGTTTTGGTCATGCGCTGCATGATCCGTCTGCATGTGGTGGTTCTTGCCCGAGCTGTCTGGCAAGGATCGCCTGTTTCATGTCCCCACCAGCCCCGTGCCGGGCGGATGCCTTTTGGGCAGCCCTTGGCGCGCGAGAATGAACGAAGGAACGCCGGTGGTCCCGAGGGGCCGCTGTCAGGGACTGGGTTGTGTGGGCTGGAAAGAATGACAAAGGACTACTGGGGGCAGGCACAGGCGGAACTGCGCAAGGCGGTGGGCAAGAATGCCTTTGCCTCTTGGATCGAACCGCTTAGCCTGGCGAGCCTTCGGGACGGCGTTGCGCGGTTTGACGTGCCGACCAATTTCATGCGTGACTGGGTCAGCCGGAACTATTCGGAACAAATCCGCCAGCATCTGGCGATCGCGGGCGCCGAGGTCGAGCGTGTGGAATTCTCCGTGCCGCGCACCCGCGCCGTGCCGATCGACAAGGTCACGGCACCGCAGCGCAAGGCGGCGCCCCGGGCTGCGGCCGCACGCAGCGAGGATGGCGAGCTGCCCGGTGCCACCCTTGATTCGCGTTTCACCTTTGACTCTTTCGTCGTCGGCAAGCCGAACGAACTGGCCCATGCCGCTGCCCGCCGGGTGGCCGAAGGCGGGCCGGTCACGTTCAATCCCCTGTTCCTTTATGGCGGGGTCGGGCTGGGCAAGACCCACCTCATGCATGCGATCGCGCATGAGATGCAGGCTCGCCAGCCGGAATTGCGCGTCCTTTACCTGTCGGCCGAACAGTTCATGTACCGGTTCATCCAGGCGCTGCGCGACAAGCAGATCATGGATTTCAAGGAACTGTTCCGGTCGGTCGATGTGCTGATGGTCGATGATGTGCAGTTCATCGCCGGCAAGGATTCGACCCAGGAGGAATTCTTCCACACGTTCAACGCGCTGGTCGATCAGAACAAGCGCATCGTTATTTCCGCCGACCGCGCGCCGGGCGAAATCAAGGATCTGGAGGACCGGATCAAGTCGCGCCTGCAGTGCGGGCTGGTCGTCGATCTGCACCCGACCGATTATGAACTGCGGCTGGGGATCCTGCAGCAAAAGGCCGAGGCCTATCTGCCCGTCCATCCCGAAGTGCGGCTGGCCTCGGGTGTGCTGGAATTCCTGGCCCACCGGATCACCACCAATGTCCGCGTGCTGGAAGGCGCCCTGACCCGGCTTTTCGCCTTTGCCTCGCTGGTCGGGCGCGAGGTGACGCTGGATCTGGCCCAGGATTGCCTGGCCGACATTCTGCGCGCCTCGGACCGCAAGATCACCATCGAGGAAATCCAGCGCAAGGTCAGCGAACATTTCAACATCCGCCTGTCAGACATGATCGGGCCCAAACGGACCCGCACCATCGCCCGGCCCCGGCAGGTCGCCATGTATCTGGCCAAACAGCTGACAACCCGGTCCCTGCCCGAGATCGGCCGCCGCTTTGGCGGGCGCGATCACACGACGATCATGCACGGCGTCCGCGTCATCGAAGAGATGAAGGTCAGCGACCCGCAACTGGGCGAGGATGTCGAACTGCTGCGCCGGTTGCTGGAAAGCTGAGCGGCGCGCTTGACCCGGGCCCGCCTTTCCGGTTGAACCATCTGAAAAACCTTGAGCCCGGACGGAAAGTTGCTAGCTTTCCCCTCCCGGGCGCTGCCCGGCACGACAGGGGACGGACATGAAACTCAGCATTGAACGCGCGACCCTACTCAAGGCAGTGGCGCAGGCCCAATCGGTTGTCGAACGGCGGAACACGATTCCGATCCTGGCCAATGTGCTGATCGAGGCCGAAGGGTCGACCGTGTCCTTGCGCGCCACCGACCTTGATATCGAGGTGACGGACAAGGCGACGGCGATGGTCGAACGCGCGGGCGCCACGACCGTGTCGGCGGTGATGCTGCACGAGATTGTCCGCAAGCTGCCCGACGGCGCGCTGGTGCAGCTGACCGACGACGGTGCCGCCGGTCGTCTGACCGTGCAGGCGGGGCGGTCGACCTTTTCGCTGGCCACCCTGCCGCGCGAGGATTTCCCGGTCATGGCCTCGTCCGAATATAGCGCCAATTTCTCGGCCCCCGCCGGGGTGCTGCGGCGGCTATTCGACAAGTCGAAATTCGCCATCTCGACCGAAGAGACGCGCTATTATCTGAACGGCGTCTATATGCATGTGGCCCAGGGCGACGAAGGGCCGGTTCTGCGCTGCGTGGCGACCGACGGCCACCGGCTGGCACGGATCGACGCGCCGCTGCCCGATGGGGCGCAGGGGATGCCCGGCGTGATCGTGCCCAGAAAGACGGTGGGCGAGCTTAGGAAGCTTTTGGAGGATGACGAGGCCAAGATTGCCGTGTCGGTGTCCGAAACCAAGGTGCGCTTTGCCACCCCGGCGATCACGCTGACATCGAAGGTCATCGACGGCACTTTCCCCGATTATTCGCGGGTGATCCCGACCGGCAACACCCGGCGGCTGGAGGTGGATGCGGCCGAATTCGCCAAGGCCGTGGACCGGGTGGCAACCGTGTCGTCGGAACGCTCGCGCGCGGTCAAGCTGCAGCTGGACGAAGACCGGCTGATCCTGTCGGTGAACGCCCCCGACAGCGGCGCGGCCGAGGAAGAGCTGGCCGTGGCCTACGGCGACGAGCGGCTGGAGATCGGGTTCAACGCCAAATATCTTCTGGAAATCGCCAGCCAGGTCGACCGGGAAAATGCCGTCTTCCTGTTCAATTCCGCAGGGGATCCGACGCTGATGCGCGAGGGTGGCGATATGTCCGCTGTCTATGTCGTGATGCCGATGCGGGTTTAAAGGGCGGGGGGCGCTGCCCCCCGCAACCCCCCGGGATATTTGTGAACTGATGAAGGGGCATTGGCTTGCCTGAACCGGTCGTCAGCAGTCTGCTGCTGTCCCATTTCCGTTCGCACCGCCGGACGGTGCTGGGCTTTGACGGGCGGCCGGTGGCCCTTCACGGGCTGAACGGGGCGGGCAAGACCAATATTCTGGAAGCGGTTTCGCTGCTGTCGCCGGGCCGGGGTCTGCGGCGGGCGGGCAGTGACGAGCTGGCGCGGCGGCCCGAGGCGCTGGGTTGGAAGATCGCCGCCCATCTGAACGGGCACGAGGTGGAAAGCTGGGCCGAGGGCGGGGCCGCGCGGCAGGTGACCATCGATGGCAAGGCCGCAACCCAGGCGGCGCTGGGGCGGGTGGCGCGCATCCTGTGGCTGGTGCCCGCGATGGACCGGCTTTGGACCGAAGGTGCCGAAGGGCGGCGGCGGTTTCTGGACCGGATGGTCCTGTCCTTTCTTCCCGAACAGGCCGATCTGGCGCTGGCCTATGACAAAGCGATGCGCGAGCGGAACCGGCTGTTGAAGGACGAGGTGCGCGACCCCGGCTGGTATGGGGCGCTGGAGGCGCAGATGGGCGAGGCGGGCGCTGCGCTGGAGGTGAACCGCCTGCGGGTCATCGGGCGGCTGGCCGAGGCGCAAAGGGGTGCGGGCAGCGCCTTTCCGGTGGCGGATCTGGCGCTGATCGACCCGGAGGGCCGCCTGCCCGAGGGCGCCGAAGCGCTGGCCGAAGCTTTGGCGCGGGGCCGCGCGCGCGACATGGCCGCCGGGCGGGCCCTGACCGGCCCCCATCGCGCCGATCTGGAAGCGACCTTTGCCGCCAAGGGCGTGGCGGCGGCGCAATCATCGACGGGCGAACAAAAGGCGCTGCTGATCGCGCTGATCCTGGCCAATGCCCGCGCGCTGAAGGCCGATCTGGGGGCGCCGCCGGTCCTGCTCTTGGACGAGGTCGCGGCCCATCTGGACAGCGACCGCCGCTCGGCGCTTTATGACGAGATCGTCGGTCTGGGGGCGCAGGCCTTCATGACCGGAACCGGGCCGGAGCTGTTTGAGGCTTTGGGCGACCGGGCGGCCTGGCTTGAGGTTGCCGAAGCGGGCGGGCAGTCGGTGGTGAGGGAAGGAAAAGGCACATGAAACAGGAACGGGTGACGCTGATCACGCTGGGCGTCCGTGATCCCGACCGGGCGCGCGGCTTTTACGAGGCCTGGGGCTGGCGGGTGCATCCGGCATCGCCGCCCGGTCTGGTGCTTTTCCAGATGAGAGGCCAGGCTTTGGCCTTGTTCGAGCTGGGCGAACTGGCCAAGGATCAGCACCGCGACATGGCGTCGCTGGGAACAGGCGCGATGACGCTGGCGCAGAACCTGACATCGGAGGCCGAGGTGGATGCCACCTTCGCCGCCGCCCGTGCCGCCGGTGCGACAGTTCTGAAGGACCCGCAAAAGGTATTCTGGGGCGGCTATTCCAGCTATGTCGCCGACCCGGACGGCCATGTCTGGGAACTGGCCTACAATCCGTTCTGGCCGCTTGCCGCGGACGGAACCCTGACCCTGCCGGAGGCATGATGACAGTGACGTTGCAGGCGCTGTGGCTTTATGCCGGCGCCCTGGTGATCTTGTGGATGACACCCGGCCCGGTCTTTGTGGCGCTGACCGCGCGGGCGCTGAGCGGCGGGTTCCAGTCGGCATGGCCCCTGGCCGTGGGGGTGACGCTGGGTGATGTTCTGTGGCCGCTGGTGGCGATCTTTGGCCTGAGCTGGATTCTGGACCAGTTCGGCAATCTGATGACCATCCTGCATTGGCTGGCCGTCGCCATGTTCCTGTTCATGGGCATCATGCTGATCCGCCATGCCGACAATTCGATCCTGACCAGCGAGGGGCGGCTGACCCGCCCCGGCATCTGGCCTGCCTTTTCCGCCGGGGTTGCCGCCGTCTTGGGCAACCCCAAGGCGATCTTTTTCTATATGGCGATCCTGCCCGGCTTTTTCGATCTGCGCCATGTGACCGGCCCCGACATTGCTGCGATCGTCACCCTGTCGATGGCCATTCCGCTGGCCGGCAATCTTTTGACCGCCTATGGCGTCGGGCAGGCGCGCAAGCTTCTCTCGTCGCCCGAATGGCTGAGGCGTCTGAACATCGGGGCCGGGTGCCTGCTGATTGTGGTCGGACTTCTGATTACGCTGCTTTGACCCCCAAATCTTGGGGCGGGCGCGTGACATTCCCGGCCCAAGCCCCTATAAGACGGGCAGATAAAAGACAGGCGGACAGGCATGGCTGAGAAGGCGCAAAAGCCCGGCGAATATGGCGCGGATTCCATCAAGGTTCTCAAGGGCCTGGAGGCGGTGCGCAAGCGCCCCGGCATGTATATCGGCGACACCGACGACGGGTCGGGCCTGCATCACATGGTCTATGAAGTCGTCGACAATGGAATTGACGAGGCTTTGGCCGGTCACGCCACCGAGGTGGTGGTGAAAATCCATGCCGACGATTCCGTTTCGGTCCGCGACAATGGCCGTGGCATCCCGGTCGACATCCATGCCGAGGAAGGCGTGTCGGCCGCCGAAGTGATCATGACCCAGCTGCATGCAGGCGGCAAATTCAACAATACCGACGACAGCGGCAATGCCTACAAGGTCTCGGGCGGGCTGCATGGCGTTGGTGTTTCGGTCGTCAATGCCCTGTCGGAATGGCTGGAACTGACCGTCTGGCGCAATGACACCGAATATCGCGCCCGGTTCGAGGATGGCGACTGCACCACCCATGTGCACGAGGTCGGCCCGGCGCCGGGCAAGCGCGGGACCGAAGTGCGGTTCCTGGCCTCGGCCAAGACCAACCGGGCGGACGGCACATTTTCGAACCTCGACTATAGTTTCAAGGTGCTGGAAACCCGGCTTCGGGAACTGGCCTTCCTGAATTCCGGCGTCCGCATCATCATCGAGGACGACCGCCATGCCGAGCCGGTGCGCACCGAGCTGTTCTATGACGGCGGCGTGCGCGAGTTCGTCAAATACCTTGACCGGTCCAAACAGTCGGTGATGGCCGAGCCGATCTATATGACCGGCGAACGGGGCGGGATCGGCGTTGAAGTGGCGATGTGGTGGAACGACAGCTACCACGAAAGCGTGCTGCCCTTTACCAACAACATCCCCCAGCGGGACGGCGGCACCCATCTGGCGGGCTTCCGTGGCGCGCTGACGCGCACGATCAACGCCTATGCCCAGTCGTCGGGGATTGCGAAAAAGGAAAAGGTCGATTTCACCGGCGATGATGCCCGCGAAGGGCTGACCTGCGTTTTGTCGGTCAAGGTGCCCGATCCGAAATTTTCCAGCCAGACCAAGGACAAGCTCGTCTCGTCCGAAGTGCGGCCGGCGGTCGAGAATCTGGTGAACGAAAAGCTGGGGGAGTGGTTCGAGGAGAACCCCACCCAGGCCCGGATCATCGTCGGCAAGATCATCGAAGCGGCGCTGGCCCGCGAGGCCGCCCGCAAGGCCCGCGAACTGACGCGGCGCAAGACGGCGATGGATGTGGCGTCCCTGCCCGGCAAGCTGGCCGATTGCCAGGAAAAGGACCCCGCCCTGTCGGAACTTTTCCTGGTCGAGGGCGACAGCGCGGGCGGGTCGGCCAAACAGGGGCGCGAGCGGAAAAATCAGGCGGTGCTGCCCTTGCGCGGCAAGATCCTGAACGTGGAACGGGCGCGGTTCGACCGAATGCTGGGGTCCGAACAGATCGGCACACTGATCACTGCCCTGGGCACCGGCATTGGCCGCGATGAATTCAACGTCGGCAAGCTGCGCTATCACAAGGTCATCATCATGACCGACGCCGATGTCGACGGCGCCCATATCCGCACGCTTCTCTTGACCTTCTTCTTCCGGCAGATGCCTGAACTGATCGAACGCGGGCATCTTTATATTGCCGAACCGCCGCTGTACAAAGTCGCGCGTGGCAAGTCCGAGGTCTATCTCAAGGATCAGGCGGCGCTGGAGGATTACCTGATTCAGGCCGGCGTCGACGGCGCGGTGCTGAAACTGGGCACGGGCGAGGATATTTCCGGCGCCGATCTGGCCCGCGTGATCGAGGAAGCGCGGGTGGTCAAACGCATTCTGGCCGCCTTCCCCACCCATTATCCGCGCCATGTTCTGGAACAGGCGGCAATCGCCGGGGCGCTGATGGCGGGTCGGGTCGATGCCGATGCGCAAGGCGTGGCCGACGAGGTGGCGCGGCGTCTGGATGAAGTGGCCGTTGAATATGAACGCGGCTGGTCGGGGCGCCCGACGCAGGACCATGGCCTGCGCTTTTCCCGCTCGCTGCGCGGGGTCGAGGAAGTGCGGACGCTGGACGGCGGCGTGCTGCGGTCGGGCGAGGCGCGGCGTCTGGCCAGCCATACCGACGGGCTGCGCGACACCTATGGCACTCTGGCGCGGCTGGTCAGGAAGGATCGCGAACAGCCGATCCACGGGCCGACCGAACTTTTGGCCGCCATTCTGGCCGAAGGGGAAAAGGGCCTGACCCTGCAGCGCTACAAAGGTCTGGGCGAGATGAACCCTGAACAGCTGTGGGAAACCACGCTCGACGCCTCGGCCCGGACGCTGTTGCAGGTCAAGGTCGACGATCTGGCCGAGGCCGAGGATATTTTCACCAAGCTGATGGGCGACGTTGTGGAACCGCGGCGCGAGTTCATCCAGCAGAATGCGCTGAGCGTCGAGAATCTGGACTTCTGATCCGGGGCGTTCAGGTCAACCGCACGGGAAAGACCGCCAAACCCTTTTCTTCCCGGACGGGGCGTAAGCCGCAGGCCAAGGGGGCATCCGCAGCACCGGACGCTTGGGCGTGGTCAGTGCCCGACCAGGCGGGTGCGAAGCGCCTGCCGCCCGCTACAGAGCCACAACCGCTCCACCCGCCGTCTCGGCATCTGCCGGGTCGTGGGTGACGATCAGCGCCGGGATGGCGCGGGCGCGGATCAGGTCAAAGGTAAAGCGGCGCATCTCGTCCCGCAGGGTCCGGTCCAGCCGGGCAAAGGGTTCGTCCAGCAAAAGCGCCGCCGGATCGGCCAGAAGGGCGCGCATCAGCGCCGCCCGCGCCGCCTGACCACCCGACAGGGTGGCCGGGTCGCGGGCATAAAATCCGGCCAGCCCGGCCTGCGCCAGCGCCTCCTCTACCCTTGCGCGGCGGGCGGCGCGGCCATGGGTGCGGCGCGACAGGCCAAAGGCCAGATTGTCGCCGACCGACAGATGCGGGAACAGGACCGCATCCTGAAACAAAAGGCCGATGCCCCGCGCCTCGGGCACCTCGGCGGTGATGTCGCGCCCGTTCAGCCGCACCTGCCCCGTCGCCCGAAACCCGGCAGGCAGATGGCCCGCGACGAAGGCAATCAGGCTGGATTTGCCCACGCCGGACGGCCCCATCAGCGCGGTGATCACGCCGGGGCCGACCGTCAGCGACAGATCGGGGAAAAGCGGGGCTGTGGCACCCGGTGCGGTCAGGCGTATGCCGGTCAGGTCCAGCCCGCTCATGCCCGCCCCCCGCGCAGCCCGCGCCGGTTGCGAAAGGCCAGCGGCGGGACGGTCAGCGCCAGACCATAGGCCGCCAGCGGCAACGCGGCCTGCAGTGAGGCCATAACCGCCAGCAACCGACGGTCAGCGCCCGAGGACAGGGCCACTGCCTCGGTCGTCAGGGTGGCAATCCGGCCACCGCCCAGCACCAGCGTCGGCAGATATTGCGCCACCGACACGGCAAAGCCGATGGCGGCGGCAGTCAGCAGCGGCGCCATCAGGCAGGGCAGCTTGACCATCGCCAGCCGCCGCCAGGGCCCCGCCCCCAGTGCCGCCGCCGTCCGGGCAAAGCGCGGGTCCAGCGCCCGCCAGGCCTCGGACAAGGACAAAAGCACGTAAGGAAAGACAAAGAGAACCTGCCCCCAGATCACCGCCAGAGGACCGGTGCCCGGCCCGAACCGCAGCGCCATCACATGCAGGCCGAAAAGGAACGTGACCTGCGGCAGGATCAGCGGCAGATAGACCAGCGCCTCGGCCCAGGGGGCGCGGGGCAACTGGCCCCTGTCCTCGCCCTCCAGCCACAGAACGGCCAAGAGCAGGGACATCAGGCTGGTGATCAGGCCCAGCGCCAACGTCTGCAGCGCCGCCGGCCCCCAGCCCTGCCCCGGATGCATCCAGGCCGACAGGCTCAGCCCATCCGGCCAGGGATCGGGAAAGGGCCAGCGCGCGGCCAAAGACCACAAAAGCAGCAGCGCCAGCGCGGCCAACCCAAGGGCCAGCGCGCACTGACCCAGCCACAGCAAAAGGTTGGGCAGAATGCGGACAGCGGAGGGCAAAGGCGGGCCACCCAGCTGCAGCCACCCCAGACCCAGCGCGGCCACCAGCCGTTCCCCCGCCCACCAGATCAGGATCGCACTCCCGGCAAGGGCCGCCTGCACCAGGCCCGCCGCAGCCGCACCGGTGATGGCACCAACATCGGGCTGGCTGGCCAGCCGCAGCACCAGAACCGACAGGGGCGGCGGGTTCGACGGGCCAAGCACGATGGCCATATCGACGGTCGAGGTGGCATAGGCCAGCACCACGAACAGGGGCAGCCGGATCAGCCGGTAAAGCGGCGGCAGCACACCCGCCAGCCAGGCCACCCCCGGCCCGTGGCCCAGCGACCGGCCCTGCGCCATATGGGCCGCGACCGGCAGGCGGGTCAGGCCGACCTGCATCACCAGCCACAGAAACGGCAGTTCCTTGACCGCCAGCCCCAGGATCAGCGCCAGCCCGGCCGGGTCATGCAGGCTGGCGATGTCTGGTGGCTGGCGCCAGCCGGTCAGGGCAAAGCCCGCCAGCCGGGCGATCCAGCCCGAGGGGGCGATCATCAGTGCCAGCCCCACCGCCAGCGCCGCATGGGGCGCGGCCAGCAAGGGCACCGCCAGTCCGCGGACCCGCCCCCCCCCGAAGACCAGCGCCAGCGCCAGAAGAAAGGCCAGAAGCGTTCCGGCCAGACCCGTGACCAGCGACAGGCGAAGCGCGGTCCAAAGGCCCGGCAGCGCGGCCAGATCGCGAAAGGCTGCCAGCGTCAGGCCCGCATGGCCTGCCGAGGGCAGATGGCCCAGCGCCGCCAGAACCGTCTGGGAAAGCCCGGCGACGACCGGCGCAATGACCCCGCCCGCGACCAGCGCAAGCACGATCATCCGCAGCCCCCGCCCTGCTCGCACGCTCATTTCGTGTACCGGCGCCCCCATTCCGCGGCCAGCCGCACCATCCAGTCAGGATGAGGCTCGACCAGCGTCTTGCCGAGGCTTGCCGGATCAGGCAGCGCGGGAGAGGTCGGAAGGGCGGCAAAGGCCGCCTGCCCGCCCGCATCCAGCCGGGCCGGGTCCAGCACCGAATAGCTGCCCAGAACCCGGATATCCTGCGCATGGGCCTGGGTCGCGGGGTCCAGCAGGAAGTTGGCCAGAACCATCGCCCCTTCCTTGTGCGCGGCATTGAACGGGATCGCCACGAACGAGATATTGCCCAAGGATCCGCCCGCCATCCCATAGCTGCGCACCGTGTCCGGCAACAGCCCCTGCTCCACGGCATTGGCTGCGGCTGCGGGGTCAAAGGCCATGGCGAAATCCACCTCGCCGTCCGCAAGCATCTGTTGCAGAACGCTTTCATTTTCGGGAAAGGTCCTGCCCCCGCGCCACATCACCGGGCCAAGCGCGTCGTACCAATCCCACAAGGGCGCGGTGGCGGCGGCAAAACTGGCGGCGGTCGGCGGCGCCTGCAGCAGCGCGGGATCGGGCGCCAGTTCGACCAAAGCCTGTTTCAGGAAGGTCGCCCCCATGAAATTCGCCACCGCCGGATGGGTGAAGCGCCCCGGATGCGCGCGCGCCCAGTCCAGAAGTGCTGCCATGGTCCGGGGCGGGTCGGGCACGCGGGCGCTGTCATGGGTCAGGACGAACTTTGCCAGCCGCCAGGGGGATTCGTACCCCTCGGTCGGCAGGGTGAAATCGGTCGATGCCGCAGCACCTGTGCTCAGGTCCAGATAGGCCGCATTGGGCAGGTCGGCGGCAAAGGGGCCATAGAGGAGCCCCTTGTCCTTCATCGACAGGAAATTCGCGCCGTTGATCCAGATCAGGTCAACCGAACCGCCGACCGTCTGGCCCGCCTCTTTTTCGGCCAGCACACGGGCCACCGCCTCGGCCGTGTCAGTGAGCTTGACCTGGGTCACGGTGACGCCATAGCGCGCCTGCAGTTCATCCCCGACCCAGGCAATGAAGTCATTGGTCCGCGCATCGCCGCCCCAGGCGTTCCAATAGACCGTCTGCCCCCGCGCGGCATCGACCGTCGCCTGCCAATCGTCTGCCACGGCAGGCAGGGCGGCCAGGCCAAGGAACAGGGTCAGGAAGGGGTGCAGAAATCGCATGTCAGCTTTGGTCCTTGGGTTGGGCGGGATCGGCCAGCAGGGTCCAACCCATGTGCCAGCGCAGGGCCATGGTGAACAGGCACAGGGCCGCAAAGATCAGCGCCAGCGCGGGAAATTGCGCGGGCCAGAGGCACATGGCGGCGAAAAGGGCGATGGTTTCCGCCCCCTCGGTCAGGCCGCCAAGGTAATATAGGCCCTTGGCGGGGAAGGCCGCATTGGTCAGGCCGCGCCGGGCGGCAATCGCGGCAAAGGCCAGAAAGCTGGACCCGGTGCCGACGAAAGAGGCGATCAAGAGCGCGGCAGGCAGCGCGTTTCGGGCAGGATCAGCCAGCGCAAAACCAAGGGGGACAAGAGCGTAAAAAAGAAAATCGCAGGCACTGTCCAGAAAGGCGCCCCGGTCTGTCGGGCCCGCCAGCCGTGCCATGGCGCCGTCCAGCCCGTCGGCCAGCCGGTTCAGCCCGATCAGGGCCAGCCCCGCGCCGAACCAACCGAGCGCAATCGCCGCCGCCCCCGCCGCGCCAAGGGCAAAGCCCGCCAGCGTGACACGGTCCGCCGTCGCCCCCAGCGACAGGGCCAGCCGGGCGGCGGGGCGCAGGACCGGTGCCTGTGCTTTCATCAGAGTGCGGTCGATCATGGCCGCCCGCGCCTGAATGCGTGCAGCCGGGTCAGCATCGCCAAAAGGCGCGGGCTGACATGGGCGCGCCGCCACTGGCCCGCCGCCAGTTTCACCGCATCGGCCAGCGTCGGATAGGCATGGGGCGTGCGCAGCACATGGCCAAGGCCCAGCCCGTTGCGCATCGCCAGCGCCAGTTCGGCGATCAGATCGCCCGCATGGTCCGCAACAATGGCCGCCCCCAGAATGCGCCCGCGCCCCGGCCGGGTGATCAGCTTGACGAACCCTTCGGTGCTGCCATCGGCCACCGCCCGGTCGAAGCTGGCCAGATCAAACCGCGTCACCTCGACCGCAATGCCCCGCTCTGCCGCCTCGGCCTCGGTCAGGCCCAGGGTGGCGATTTCGGGGTCAAGGAATATGGCGCGTGGCAGGTTGGTGTAGCTGGGGCGGATGCGGCGCACAAAGCCGAAGAGCGCGTTGACAGCCGCATGCCAGCCCTGATGGGCGGCGGCATTGGTCAGCTGATAGGGGCCCGCCGCATCGCCCGCGACATAGATGTTGGGATAAAGCGTTTCCAGATAGTCGTTGGTCTCGATCACCCGGCCCGCCGGAATGCCCAACTCCTTTAGCCCGAACCCCTGCACCCGCGCCTTGCGGCCGATGGCGACGATCATTTCATCAAACGGCACGCGCAAGGGGCCCGCGCCCGTGGCGATCTCGGCCCACTTGCCGCCCTCGCCCGATCCGCAGCTCGTGACCCGTGCCGAGATCAGCACCTCAACCCCCTCGCGCCGCAGAACCGTTTCGGCCAGCGCGGACACATCTTTATCCTCGCGCGGCAACAGGCGCTGCCCGGCCTCGGCCAGCGTCACCTGAACCCCCAGCCGCTGCAGCGCCTGCGCCAGTTCCACCCCGACCGGCCCGCCCCCAAGGATCAGCATCCGGCCGGGCGGCGTGTCATAGGCGGCCAGGGCCTGCCATAGCGTATCGGTGGTCAGCGCGCCGACCTGGTCCAGCCCCGGCAGATCGGGCAGCAGGGGTTCGGCCCCGGTGGCCAGGATGATCGCGCGGCCCGTCAGGCGGCTGGAGGCACCATCGGCCTTGGTCACTTCGACGGTCCAGGGGTCGGTCAGGCGGGCGTGGCCGGTCAGAACCTCGACGCCAAGCGCGGCATAGCGTTCGACGGAATCGTGGGGGGCGATGGTGGCAATGACACTGTCGATGCGCTGAAAGATGCGGCGAAAGGACAGGGGCGGTTCCACATCACCCAGCCCCAGCGCGGCGCCATGGCGCATCTGATGGGCCAGCTTTGCCGACCGGATCAGCGCCTTCGAAGGAATGCAACCCCGGTTCAGGCAGTCGCCGCCCATGGCGCCCCCTTCGACCAGCGTCACGCGGGCGCCGGTCGCCGCCGCGACATAGGCCGAGACCAGCCCCGCCGCCCCCCCACCGATGACGATCAGGTTGCGGTCGAACGCTGCAGGCCGGGTCCAGCGGGCGTAGGCGCGCCTGCGGGTCCAGACACCAAGGGCCGCGCGGGCCGCCCAGGGAAACAGTCCCAGCGCCACGAACGACAGGGCAATGGCGGGCGACAGAATGCCCCTCAGCCCCTCCAACTCGGCCAGCCGGGTTCCGGCATTGACATAAAGTGCGGTCGCGGGCGCCATGCCCAGAAGGCTGACCCAGACGAATTGCGCCAGCGGCAGGCGGGTCAGGCCCATGGCCAGATTGACGGCAAAGAACGGCACCGCCGGGATCAGCCGCAGGGTAAAGAGGTAAAAGGTGCCGTCGCGATCAATCCCGCGCCCGATGGCCCCCGCCCGATCGGCGCCCAGCCAGCCGCCGACCCGGTCGCGCAGAAGATGACGCGCCACCAGAAAGGCCAGCGCGGCACCGAGCGTCGCGGCGGTCAGGACCAGCGCAAACCCAAAGCCAAAGCCGAAAAGCGCGCCCCCGGCCAGCGTCAGCCAGATGGCAATCGGCAAGGACAGGGCCGCCGACGCGGCATAAAGGCCGAAAAAGGCCGCACCCGCCGCCACGGGATGCGCCGCAACCGCCTGCCGCAGACTGCCAACCGCCCCCTTAAGCGCGGCAAGGTCCGGCACCAGTCGCCCGGCAATGAGCCACAGCGCCACCAGCAAAAGGGCAAGCCCGGTCAGGATCAGCGCGCGTTTCAGTCTCACCTCCACCAGGGTCTGGGCCTGACCCTATGTCGCCCATCGCGCCCGCGCCGCCAATCCCTTTCGCACCCCCTGAACAGGTCGTGATCGGGCGTGAGGAGTGGCGGATCAGCGTCGCGCGGCGAGTTTGGCCAGCACCTCGGCCCGGCCCGCCGACAAGGCGGCACGGTCCCGTTCAGCCCAGTGCGCGGCGGCAGCGCGGGCGATATCGTCATCCAGCCGCCCGCGCGTGCATTCGGCCTGGGTCAGATGCGCCTGCAAGGTCTGAAACAGCACCAGCTCCGCCTGTTCGGCGGCATAGCGCCCGGCATCCGCCAGCGCCGCATCCAGCGTATCGCGCCGCGCCACCGCATCGTTCAGCCGGGCCGAGGCTGCGGCCAGCCGCGCCAGATCGGCATCGCGGACCATGTCTGCCAGCCGGCCCAGCGCCCTTAACCTGTCGCGTTGCCCGGGCGGCACCTGTCGCCGCATCAATAGCCCCGCCGTTCGCGGGCGCGCCTGCGCATCCGTTCGGCATAGCGGATGGCGGCGGCGACGGGGGCATAATGTTCGGGGCGAATCTCGCGGCCGACCTCGATCGTCGCGTGCAGCGCGCGGGCGGTGGGCGGGTCGGAATGGATCGGCACCCCGGCCAGTGCCGCCGCTTCTCGGATGCGGGCGGCGACTTCGTCCGTGCCCTTGGCCAGGCAGACCGGCGCCCGGCCCGCGGCGCGGTTCCATTTCAGCGCCACGGCATAATGGGTCGGGTTGACCACCACCACATCGGCCTTGGGCACATCGGCCAGCATCCGGTTCATGGCGATTTCCTGCGCCCGGCGGCGGCGGCGGCCTTTCTGGTGGGGATCGCCCTCGCTCTCCCGATGCTCCTCGACCAGCTCCTGTCGGCTCATCCGGTTGCGGCGCAGAAACTCGTGGCGCTGCCACAGGAAATCGACGGCGCCAAGGGCCAGCGACAAAGCGGTGCCCAGCATCAGAAACTGCACCAACAGGGTCAGGGCCAGCCCGCCGACCGGTGCGGCGGGCAAGGCGCCCGCAAACAGGATCTGCGGCAGATGGCGGATCAGGAACCAGCCCAAGAGCGCCGAGACCAGTGCGAGTTTCACCGTGCTGCGGGCGAAGTCGGCCAGCCCGGTGCGGCCAAAGCGCTGGCCCGCATTGGCAAGGGGGTTGATGCGGCCAAGCTGGGGGCGCAACTTTTCGGGGGAAAAGGTCAGGCCGCGCTGACCGATCAGCGCCAGGGCGGCGATCAGACCCGGCAGCAGAAAAAACGGCAAAAGCGGCAGCGCCATCGCCCCCGCCCATCCGGCCAGACCCCAGGGCGCGCCCGCGACCGACATGTGCGCCAGCCCGACCAGATAGGCCGCCGCCACCTTGCCCGACCCTGCCATGGCCGAGGGGCCAAAGGCCAGTGCGGCCAGCGCCAGCCCGGCAAAGCCGGCCGCGGCGGTCAGTTCCGCCGAACGCGCCACATCGCCACGGCCCCTTGCATCCTCCAGCCGCCGCTGGGTCGGGTCGTGACTTTTCTCGCCCTCTTCCTCGCTCATGGCGCGCCCATGCGGAAAGGGTGCGCCAAAAGGCCACGGAACTGGTCGTGCCAGACGCCCAAGAGCAGGGGACCGCTGATCCCGGCCAGCACCAAGGCCGCCGCCGACAAAGCGGGCGCGCCCAGAAAGGACACCATCAGCGAGGGCATCGCCTTGTTGATCAGACCCAGCGCCACGTTGAAGAGAAGGGCGGCAATGATGAAGGGGGCGGCCAGGCTGAAGGCTAGGCCAAAGGCGGCGGCGATATGGCCAACGCTCCAGTCCCGGATCAGCGCCGCGCCCGGCAGATGCCCGGCAGGCAGTGCGTCGTAGGACTGGATCAGCGCCTGAACCAGCCGCACATGCAGCCCGGCCAGCATCGCCAGTGCCAGCGCGGCCATGGTCAGAAGATGGGCGATGGCGGGCATCGGCTCGCCCCCCGCGCCAAAGGCCTGCGAGAGGGAAAAGCTTTGCGCTGCCAGCGTCCCCGCCATCTCGACCACCATGACCATCAGCCGCAGGATGAAGCCCAGGCAGAGGCCATTCAAGCTTTCGCTGAACAGAAGCGGCAGGTAGCTGCCGGGCGTCGTGGGCACAGGCGGCAAGATAGCGGCAACCGCAGGCGTCACCGCCGCCGTCAGCGCCAGCGCCAGCGCCAGCCGGACCCGGGCAGGCACCATCTGGCTGCCAAAGGCGGGCAAGAGCGCCATGGCCGCGCCGACCCGCAGAAAGACGATCCCGGCCAGCGCCAGATGGGTGCGCGCCAGGTCCATCAGCGTGGCCAGGCTTTCGTTCATGCGCCGACCAGCCCGACAATGGCCGGGCGCGCCTCGCTCGCCAATTCCTCATAGGACAGGACCGGCGCCATGATCCCCTTGGCGGCCAGGACCGACCGCAGGAACCGCCGCCTGCGCCCCGAGGTGATGACAGCGGGGAATATCCCCTTTTCCCCGGCCCGCGCCACCTTTTCGGCCACGCCGCCCGCCAGCCTGTTGAAGGTTTCGGGCGGCAGGGCCACGTCCCCGGCGCCGCCGTCGGTCTGATGCTTGCGGAACGTCTCTTCCCATTCCGGGGCCAGCTGCAACAGCGGCACGCTGCCATCCGGGCGGCGCAGGTCAGCCACCAGCTGAAAGCCCAGGCGACGGCGGACATGTTCGGCGACCGCCTCGGGCGCGCCCAGCCCGCGCCCTTCGGCAATGCTTTCCAGGATCAGGGCCAGGTTGCGCACCGACACACGCTCCTCCAGCAAGAGCCGTAGGACAGACAGCAAAAGATCGACCGGCACCTTGTCGGGGATGAGTTCGTCCAGAAGCTTGCGCGTCGCCTCGGACCGGGCGGGGTCAGACAGGTTCGTCGCCTCTTCCAGCAGTCGGCGAAGGGATTTCAGCGTCAAAAGCCGGGCGAAGTTGCGCTTGCACACTTCCAGAAGATGGGTGGCCAGCACCTCGGTCGGGCCGACGACGGTGGCACCGGCCAGAACCGCCTCTTCCTGCATGGCGTCGGGGATCCAGCGCGCCGGGGCGCCATAGACCGGTTCCTTGACATCGCCGCCCGGAGGGATGCCCACCGCATCCCCCGCCAAGAGGGCCAGGACCTGATCGGGGTAGAGTTGGTCACGGGCCTGCTCGACCCCCTGAATGCGGATGCGGTAATGGCCCGCATCCAGCGTCGCATCATCGGTCAGCCGGATCTCGGGCAGGATCAGCCCATAGGTCTGGGCGACATGGGCGCGCATGTTGACGATGCGGGCATCAAGGCCTGTCGCCGGGTCCAGCACCATCGCTACCAGATCGGGGGCGAATTCCACATGGATATCGTCGATATCCAGCATGTCGCCGATCGACCGGCGGCGCGGGGCCGCCGTTGCCGCATCGGGCGCCGAAGCTGGCGGCAAGGCGGCCCGCGCCAGCGCCCGCCCGCGGGCGGTACCGATCAGGCCCAGCACCACCGCGCCCCCCATGAACGGCAGGAACGGCATGCCCGGCACAATGGCGAAAAGGCCAAGCAGCAGCGCCACTGTCCAAAGGGCCATCGGATGGCCGCCAAGCTGGCGCAATATATCCTTGTCCGCCGCCCCCCGCGCGCCCCCGCGCGACAGAAGGATCGCGGTCGCGATAGAGATGATGACCGCCGGTATCTGCGTCACCAGCCCGTCGCCCACGGTCAGGATCGCATAGGTTTCCAGCGCCCTGCCAATCTCCATCCCATGGACGCCGATGCCGATGGCCAGGCCGCCCACAAGGTTCAGCAGCGTGATCATCAGGCCCGCGACCGCATCGCCCTTGACGAACTTCGACGCGCCGTCGAGCGAGCCGAAAAAGGTCGTCTCGGCCTGTTCGCGTTCGCGCCGCGCCCGCGCTTCGGCATGGTCGATGGCGCCCGCATTCATGTCGGCGTCGATCGCCATCTGGCGGCCCGGCATCCCGTCCAGCGCAAAGCGCGCGCCAACCTCGGCCATGCGGCCCGCGCCCTTGGTGATGACGATGAAATTGATGATCATCAGAACGCCGAAGACGACCAGCCCGATCAGGATCTGGCCCGACATGATGAACATGGCAAAGCCTTCGATCACCTCGCCCGCCGCCGCCGTGCCGGTATGCCCCTGACCGATGATCAGCTTGGTCGACGAGACGTTCAGTGCCAGCCGCAGCATCAGCGAGGCCAGAAGCACGGTCGGAAAGGCGGAAAAATCCAGCGGCCGTTCGATGAACAGCGTGATGGTAAAGATCAGGATCGCCAGCGCGAACGAGGCGGCAAGGCCGGTATCCAGCACAAAGGCCGGGATCGGCAGGATCATCATGGCGACGATCGCCATCATCGCCAACGCCAGAAGAACCGTCGGATGAAACAGGAAGAGGCCCCGGGGTGCCGCCCCGGCGGTGGCGATCGTCATGGCGCGGCCTCGCCGTCCGGCGCCATCAGGGCGGTACCGGCAGGCGGCGGCGACGCGCCGAACAGCACCCCGCCGGCGCCATTGGCCACAGGCACCAGTGACCCAAGCGCTGCGCCACCCCCGGCCTGCAGCAGCGGAAAGGTGTTTACACGCGGTGCCGCGACATCCGGAATATCCCCGCCGCCCATCGCACCCAACGCGGCCAGCAGGGTTGCGGGCACTTCGGGAATGGCCTCGCCCCCTTCGCTCAGGATCTGGTTGCGCAGGCGGCTGAAGCGGGCGGCATAGGGTTCTGCATGTTCGGGGCTGCGGGAATGATAGGCCCCCGCCGCGCGGTCCCATGACCCCAGCTCGGCATAAAGATCGCGCAGGTGGCGGGCGGCGTAAAGCGCATTGGCCATCGGGTCGAACATCTCCTCGATCGAGGTGAAATGCTGGCCGTGCCATTTGTAATTGATCTGAAAGCAGCCGATGTCAAAGCTGCGGGCACCGCGCTGATATTCGCGCGTTGCATAGCCCAGCGCCGCCTGCCGGTCATCGAACCAATGGCCCGCGCCTTCCATATTCACTGTCCAGGGCCAGGGGCGAAAGCGACCCTCGCGGCGGCGGCCGGTTTCGTTCAGCGCGATGGCGCGCAAGACCGACAGGGGCACGCCTTCGCTTTCGGACACGCGCAGGGCGACAGTTTCGCAGATCAGCGCCGGATCGGACTGGGCGGTATTGGCCAGAGCGGCAGAGAGGGGGACAAGTCCCGCCGCGAAGATCAGTGCGGCTAGGCCCGTGGCCTGCCTGACCCGCCGGGCCATCAACCCGGCAAATCCGTCGTGGCACAAGGCCCGCACATTCATTCGCGTCATTCTGACCCACGCTTCATGCTTCTGCACTGATCCGACCCTAGGGCGGGTCTGTTGAGATTCGGTAACCGGCTTACGGGGCCGACGCCGCCGCGCTGTCTGCCCGGTCGCCTTCGGCCAAAAGGCCCGTCAGGGCACTGCGTGCCGACTGCGCCTCGGCCAAAAGCGCCCGCCCGCCTGCCAGCGTGTCGGTGGCCAGATCGTCACGCCCCGGGGGCGGTTCGGCCAGATGCAGGGCGGCAATCACCTGATCCGCCGCCGGCGAGGCGCCGGTGGCGCGCGCCCAGTCGCCAGCGCGCAGGGCGGTCGCGGCGGCCTCGGGCGCGGCCCCGGCCTTCTCCAGAAGCCCGGCGGCCTCGGCCCCGCGGTCCAGCGCATCCAGCGCCTCGGCCCTCATCCGGTCGTCCTCGCCCCCCGGCGGGGCGTCCAGCAAGGCCAGTGCCGTCGCCGGTTCATAGGCCTGCAGCGCCGCGCGGGCGAGCTGACGGGCTGCCTCGGGCTCGGCCTCGCGCCCCGTCAGCTCGGCCCGGACCTGATTGGCAAAGCCAAGATCGGCAAGCCGGGTGGCCAGGGCCAGCGACAGGTCCGCGTCCGGCCCGGCAGCCGCGCGCAGGTCGTGGCGCCCGAAATAGGCCTTGAGGAACAGGCCGTCATCGGCCCGCTCCGCCAACTCGGACAGCAACTGCCGCGCGGTCAGTGACCGTTCGACCAGGGGCCGTTCCTCGACCCAGCGGTCATAGCGGTCGACCGCCTCGGGCAGGCTGCCCAAACGGGCGCGGGACAGGATCTCCAGGCTGGTGAAAAGATCACCCCGCGCATCCGACCGGTGCTGAAAGGCCAGGGCCGCCAGCATGTCTATATCCTTCGGCTCGATCGTCCCGCCTGCGGCCAGTTTCAGCTGAACCGCCGCGATCCGCGCCTCTTCGGCCATTTCGTCGCTGCCCCCGGACAAAGCCTCATAGGCGGCGGCACTGGCGGCCTCGCCGCCGTCCTGCGTCTCGGCATGCCGGAGGTCCGCATTCACCATGGCCAGCGCCCGATCGCCGGGTGCCGCCGCACGCCCCATCGCATTGCGGATGGTGCGCGCCGCCTCTCCCTCTCCCACGGCGATCAGCCGGTCGGCCAGGCGCGGCCCCATGAGCAGCCGCAGATGGCCAGGCAGGGCGGCAAAGGCGCGGGTGATGGCCGCAGTGTCCTGATCGGCGGGCGGCCCCTCGCCCGCCAGAAACGCCCAGAGCGCCACCGGCCCGCCGCAGGCCGCGTAGTCGCGCAGATGAGCGCGGGCGCGGCCGGGCTGGTCGTCCAGAATATAGGCCATGTCGGTCAGCAGCGCGGCGGTGTCCGCAGGCGCATCGAAAGCGCCGAGCGTCTGCCGCGCTTCGGCCCCAAGGCCAAGATGGATATAGAGACGGGCCAGCGCCTCGACCTTTGACACGTCGGCACGGTCGAATTCCCCGACCAGCGCCGCCCGTGCATCGGCGATCTGGGCGGCCACAGGCGCATCGCTGCCCCAGTCGGCCACGGCAAGCTGGCTGTCATCCGGGCAGGTCAGCCCGTCGGGCGTGGCCGCGCCGTCCAGTTCCAGCCGCCGCGCATCACGGTCGACCGCCGTTTCAATGTGAACCCGCTCGCTGCTGTCGGGCGGCACAACCGGCGCCTCGGGCGGGGGCACATCGGGCGGGGGCGGTTCAGCCGCGGCCTTGTGCTCGTCCGGCGGCACGATCGGCCCGGGGATTTCCGCGACGCCCTGGGCGGCCGCCCGGCTGAGTTGCTGCAGCAGTTCCTGCTCTCGCGCCGCCGTATTGTGGACGGGCAGGGATTCAGGCGCAGGCTCGGCATCGGCATAGGCAGCGGCAGCCGCCGGTGGCGGCGCGGGCGGCGTGGCCCAGCCCGCCATCGCATGGGCAGCCCCGGTCGCGGCCGCATCCTTGCGCCCCGTCAAAGGCACATCGCGCCAGTAGAGCGGCAGGCTCGCCTCGGTATTGAACGCAGCACGGTAGGACAGGGTCGCCCCCCCGAGATTGGCAGGCGCAGGGCTGGCCACCGGTGCAGCGGCGGTGGGTGCCTCCTGATCCGCCTGACCGCCTGCGTCCGTGGCCATAGGCCCTGCCGTCTGGCCCGACGCCGTCAATGGCTGCTCATAGGGGCCGGACGGGTCGGGCGGGCCATCACTCAGGTCAATGACCAGCCTGCCACCGGCCCCACCGGTGACCGCCACATGGCAGTCGCAACCAAGGTCAAGCTGCAGCTCGCCCGGTGCCGCGGCCCGAAGATCGGCCAGCCGGTCATGCGGCATCCGCTGAAAAACCGTAGAGGTCGCGAATGTCACATCGGGCGGCAGGCGCAGGACATAGCCCTTGTCGCCCCGGCCCAGCGCCCAGTCCGTGCCCAGAGGCAGGTCCAGCACCAGCCGGGAAAAGCCCGGATGCTGACCGCCCCGGACCGTCAGTTCGCGCGCAGCGGCCGGCATGATCGCCGCCCAAAGCAGGCCTGCAGCCAGGACCAGCCACCGCAAAACGCCCGCCATCATGCCGCCTCGGCCTTCAGGGCTCGCAGCGATTCCTCCAGTTCGGAGAAGCTGGGGCGCTTGTGGTGGGGCGTGTTCTGGCGACCGACCTCGATGCAGATATTCGGCGCATGGCGGTGCAGGTTGGCGACCAGAACCTCGCGGATCAGGCGGGTGAAATGGGCGTCCTCCTCGACCACGGTCTTGACCTTGGCGGCAAAGGGGCCGACCAGCCCATAGGCCATGAACACGCCCATGAACGTCCCGACCAGCGCCGAGCCGATCATGCCCCCCAGAATCTCGGGCGGCTGGTCGATCGAGCCCATGGTCTTGATCACGCCCAGAACGGCGGCGACGATGCCCAGCGCGGGCATGCCATCGGCGATCGACTGCAGCGCGTGGCTGGAATGCAGCGCGTGATGCAGGTTCGCCTCGATCTGCTTTTCCAGAACCTCCTCGACCTGGTGGGGGTCGTCATAGTTCATCGAGGCCGCGCGCATTGTGTCGCAGATCAGGCCCACCGCCTCGTGGTCATGCTGGATCTTCGGATATTTGCCGAACATGGCCGACTCGTGCGGATTTTCGATATGTTCCTCGACCGCCACGGGGTTCGACTTTGACAGGCGGATCAGTTCAAAAAGCAGGCACAGAAGGTCGCGGTAGTCCGACGGCTTCCACCGCGGGCCTTTGAAGACCTTGCCCAGATCCTTCATCGTCTGCTTGACCGAGGCGCCGTCATTGGCCAGCACAAAGGCGCCCGCCGCCGCGCCGCCGATCATGATCATTTCCCACGGCGCCGCTTCCAGCACGATACCCAGCTTGCCGCCGTGCAGCGTATAGCCGCCGAACACCATGACGAAGATGATGACGATGCCGATGATGCCGATCATGTTCCGCTCCTGCCCTTCTGCCTCCGGCCGCAGTCTGGCGGCGGCCGGTTAATTTCCTCTGAGCGTCTCAGCTTTTCGGCGCGCGCGCATTGCGCCCGGCCAGCATCACGCTGATCGCATAGGCCTGCGCCGGTTCGAGCCCCGCCATCACCGACGCCGCCGCCTCGGGCTGCATGCGCGACAAAAAGCCCGCGGCAAAGTCCGGCTCCATTTCGGCAAAAAGGCGCGCCGCATCTTTGGGTTTCATCGATTCGTACATGGCGACCAGCGCCCCCACATCCTTGTCCGAGGCCTTGTCGGCCTGGGCGATGGTGGCCGACAAGGCCTCCTCGGCGCGCTGCATCTCGCTCAGGCGGCTGTCGATCTCGCGCCGGGCCAGGGCCAGGGCCTGTTCCTTTTCGGCCGCGCGCTTTTCCTGTTCGGCCAGCCGCGCCTCGCGGCTTTTCAGCGCCGACAGAAGTTCCATCGTTCCGGCATCGGGCGTGCATTGCTGGGCGGCCGTGTCCGCCTCCGCCCCGGCTGCGGGATCGCTTTCGGTGCGGGCCAGCGCCCGCCCGACCCCGTCACCAAGGCGCACCACACCTGCCAGCGCCAGAAACAAAGCCAGAAAGATCAGCCCCCGGGGCTGGCGGGGTCCGGCAGAGGCCACCGCCCCGGTCTTTTTGCGCCAGCCCATCACGCGGCCTCGTCCTGACGGCTGCGGGCCGCATGGCGGATGACACGGGTGCGGCCACGGGGCACACCCGGCGCGACGGGGCTGTCGATATCATGCAGCGAGGCCATCAAGAGTTCCAGCCGCCGCGCCGCGCCCTCGGCCCGTTCGGTCAGCGCCTGCAGCGAGGCCACCGATCCGCTGGCCGAGGCTTGCGCCGCATCAAGCGCGCGGGTCATGTCATCGACCTGCACGGACAAAAGCGCGATCGCCCCGCCCATGCCGGATTCCAGCCGGGTGAAGGATCGCAGGCGCCCGGCAAGGACAAAACAGAAATAGGCCGCGCCCAGCGCCCCGGCCCCCAGCAGCAGATCGGCAATCAACACCATGGTCACACCTCAGTTGATGACGAATTCAGTGATCAAGAGATCACGCACCCGGCCCTCGCCGGTAACGATCTGCACGCGGCGCAGCATTTGCGCGCGCAGCCGCACCAGGGCCGTCGGATCCTCCAGCTCGCGCATTTCGACGGCGCGCAGATAGCCGTTCAGCACATCAAGGATGCGGGGCAGAAGCAGCGTCACCTCCTCCTCCTCGGCCTTGGCGACCTCGATCTGCGAGGTGAAGTGCAAAAACCGCCGACCCGCTTTCGGGCCCAGCGACACGACCAGAGGCGTCACCGGCACAAAGGCGATTTCAGGCAGCGCCTCGGGCGTTTCCTCGGCCGCAGCCCCTTCGGCCGCCGCCTCCTCATGGGGCGCAAGAATCATCCCCGAATAGACGGCATAAAATCCGCCGCCGCCCAGCAGCAGCATCAGAAGAACCCCAAGAATCAGGGGCAGTTTCGACTTTTTCTTCGGCGTTTCTTCCGCCTGGTCCTGGCTGTCTGCCATATCCGCCATCCATCCGTTCTGGCGAACATATAGGCCCGTTGCCCCTAACCGATTGTTAAGCCGCTTCGGTCAAGGATCAGCCAGCGGGCAGAAGTCCGTGTCGGCAGAGGATGAGACATGCAGCAGCTGATCGACCTGTGGCAAAGCCTGGACCTGCGGCGGCAGATCATCACCATCGGGGCGACGGTCGGCATGTTCCTGGCGGTCTGGCTTTTGGCCGGGGTCGCGACGAAACCGTCGATGGCGCTTCTCTATGCGGGCCTTGATGGGTCCCGTGCGGGCGAGGTTCTGGCCGCTCTCGACCAGCGCGGCGTCAATTACGAGGTGCGCGGTGACGCGGTCTATGTCGACGGCACCCGCCGCGACGCGCTGCGCATGGATCTGGCCGCCGAGGGCCTGCCTGCCAATTCTGGCGCGGGCTACGAGCTTCTTGATTCGCTGTCGGGGTTCGGCACCACGGCCCAGATGTTCGACGCCGCCTATTGGCGCGCGAAAGAGGGAGAGCTGGCGCGCACCATTGCCACCCTGCCCGATGTCCGCAGCGCCCGTGTTCATCTGTCGAATGTCGAGCCGCAAGGGTTCGGCACCGCCGCCCAGCCCAAGGCATCGGTGACCGTCACCACCCGCGCGGGCGGGCTGGCGCCGCCGCAGGTCCGGGCGCTGCGGTTTCTTGTCTCTGCCGCCGTCGAAGGCATGACCCCCGCCGATGTCGCCGTCATCGATTCGGTCGCGGGTCTGGTCGAGGGCGACGCACCCGGCCCCGGCAAGGCCGGAGACACTTTGGCGGATGATCTGCGCCAGAAAGTCACCCGCCTTTTGGAGGCGCGGGTCGGCAGCGGCAAGGCCCGGGTCGAGGTGGCGGTCGACACCGCAACCGACAGCGAAACCGTCAGCGAACGCACGATCGACCCCAAGGGCCGGGTCGCCATCTCCTCTGAGACCGAGGAAAATTCCTCGTCCGGCAGCGACACGGGCGGGGCGGCGGTGACCGTCGCCTCGAACCTGCCGTCGGGTCAGGGCGCGGGCGGCGGCGGCAAAAGCTCGCAGAAAAGCGACAACCAGTCGCGCGAACGGGTGAATTACGAAGTCAGCGAGACGCGACGCGAACTGGTCAAGGCCCCGGGCGCGGTGCGCCGCCTGACCATCGCGATCCTGGTCGATGGCGTAACCACCACCAAGGACACGGGCGAAAGCCAATGGACCGCGCGTCCGGACGACGAACTGGCAACGCTGGGCGACCTGGCCGCCGCCGCAGTCGGTCTGAACAAGGACCGCGGCGATGTGCTGACAATCCGCAGCCTGGCGTTCGAGCCGCCCGCGCCTGCGGGCAGCGAGGCACCGGTCTCGTTCCTGGCACGCCTGCCTGTCGATGTGATGTCGCTGGTGCAGCTGGCGGTTCTGGCGCTGGTGAGCCTGGTTCTGGGTCTCTTCGTCCTGCGTCCGATCCTGACCGGGCGCAGCGCTGCGCGGCTGCCCGCGCTGGCCGCCCCCCTGCCCGCCCCCTCGCCCGCCCTGACCGGCGTGATCGAGGATGTGGGGCCGACGCCCGCTGGTCTGGCCCTGCCCGGCCAGCGCCCGCAGCCCGGCGCAGACCCCGCGCTAGAGGAACCCGTCGCCCGCCTGCGCCGGATGATCGCCGAACGGCAGGACGAAACGGTCGAGGTGCTGCGCTCCTGGATGAACGAACCCGCCGCGAGTGAGGTGAACGGATGACCCGCCCCCTGCGCCTTCAATCCTTTGACCTTGGCCCCGGCCCGGCGCGCGGCGAAGCGGCCGTATCGGGGGCCGAGGCTGAAGAGCTGCGCCTGGGCGCCTATGAACAGGGCTACGCCGCCGGCTGGGACGATGCGATCGCCGCCCAGGACGATGAAATCGCCCGCCTGCGCACCGACCTTGGCCATTCCTTGCGGGAAATGGCGCTGAACCATCACGATGCCCGCCGCCATGTGCTGGCCGCCCTTGAGCCCCTGTTGTCGGACATGATCGCCAAGGTCCTGCCCGCCATTGCCCACCGCTCGCTTGGTCCGATGATCATCGAGGTCTTGGAGCCGGTGGCGCGCGACCTTTCGGAAGCGCCCATCACCATCCTGACCGCCCCCCAGCATTGCCAGACGGTCGAGGCGCTGTTGGCCGCGACCCATGCCGGGCTGGCGGCGGTGGTGCGGGCCGAACCCGCGCTTGGCGACGGGCAGGCCTATCTCAAGGTCGGCGCCCATGAGACGCGGATCGATCTGGACAGCGTCGTCCAGGCGATCGGCCAGGCCGTCAGCGGCTTTTTCCTGACTGAACGCGAAGAGGAGGGCGAAGGCCCATGACCATGCCGACCGACGGCGCCGACGGCGCCAATCCCTTTACCGACGTGCCCGTCACCATCACCGTCTCGGTCGGGCGCGCCCACCCGGCGGTGGGCGAATTGCTGAAGCTGCGACGCGACGCGGTCCTGACGCTGGACCGGCGGGTCGAGGACCCGGTCGAGCTTTATGTCGGCGACCGGCTGATCGCGCGGGGCGAGCTGACCGAACTTGACGGCGACCGCGCCGGGCAGCTGGCCGTGCGCCTTTTGTCGGTCGCTGGCCAGAAGGCCGAGGGCTGAATGGGCCTGCGCGCCTCTCTGGCCCATCTTGCCGGGCTGACCCTGCTGGCCGTTCTTGTCTCGGGCGGCATGGCGACGGCCGCAGATACGGCGGCAACGCCCGAGCCGCTGGCAGGCCTTGCCACCCTGGCCGCCCCCGGCCAGACCCTGACCGGCCAGTCCATGCTGCTCATTGCCGCGATCACGCTTCTGGGGCTGGCGCCGGGCCTTGCGGTGATGGTCACCTGCTTTCCCTTCATCGTCACCACCCTGTCGATCCTGCGCCAGGCCATCGGCGTCCAACAGGCACCGCCCAACATGCTGATCGTGTCCTTGTCGCTGTTTCTGACCTGGTTCATCATGGAACCGGTCTTTACCGAGGCCTGGACCCAGGCGGCCCGCCCGCTGCTGGACGGGACGATCGATATCCAGACCGCCTTTGACCGGGGCAGCGCCCCCTTTCACCGCTTCATGGCTGGCCGGACCGATCCCGATACGCTGCGCGCCCTGGCCGCCCTGCGCCCGGAAACCGCACAGGTCGCCACCGGCAACGCCGCACCCTTTTCGCTTCTGGTCCCCTCGTTCATGCTGTCCGAGATCGCCCGTGCCTTCGAGATCGGCTTTCTTCTGTTCCTGCCCTTTTTGATCATCGACCTTGTGACCTCGGCCATCCTGATGTCGATGGGCATGATGATGGTGCCGCCCGCCATCGTCGCCCTGCCCTTCAAGCTGGCGTTTTTCGTGGTTGCGGACGGCTGGTCGCTGATCGCGGGGGCGCTGGTCAAAAGCTATTTCTGAAAGGCCATGGCAGCCCCCGGCGCCGAACCGGCGTCCCATGGTCCGCGACCCGCAGGATCGGCCAGTCCGGACCCTGGATCACAGGCCCGGCACCGAAAGCGCTTGACCTTTGCCCGCCCCTTCTGTTGAACCACGCCAGTTTGGCTTGGACGGTGGGGCCCATGGACGATCAGAACAACAAGAACCTCATGCTGGCAATCGTCTTGTCGGTGCTGGTGATGCTGGGGTGGTCGGTGTTCTTTGCCCCGAAGGCGCCGCCACCCAACCCGACGACCGACCCGGCCGTCGCCACTGCGGCAACGGCAGCAGCCCCCGCCGCGGCCCCGGCCGCCCCCGCCGTGCAGGAGGCCGCGGCGACCGCGCCGCGCCTGACGATCGACACGCCGCGCCTTTCGGGTTCGATCTCGCTGCTGGGTGCTGTCTTTGATGACCTGTCGCTGAAGGACTACCGCGAGACGCTGGAGACCGGATCGCCCAATGTCCGCCTGCTCAGCTACAAGGGCGCGCCGGATGTGGTGGATGCCGAAGTCTATTCGGCCAACTATGGCTGGCGCGCTGCGACATCGGATCTGGTCACGCCGGGGTCAGACACGCTCTGGTCGGTCGAAAGCGGCAAGGTCCTGACCCCGGACATCCCCGTCACCCTGGCCTGGGACAATGGCAAAGGGCTGATTTTCCGCCGGAAAATCGAAGTGGACGGGAATTACATGTTCACCGTCACCCAGTCGGTCGAAAACCGCACGGGTGCTGCGGTCAGTCTGGCGCCCTTTGGCCAGGTACTGCGCCAGGGCGCGCCCAAGGTGCCTTCGACCTATGTGCTGCATCAGGGGTCGATCGGCATGGCCGACGGCACGCTGCACGACCTGACCTTCAAGAAACTCGCCCGTCTTGACGCGATCCCCGAGGAAGGCAATGCCGAAAAGGTCGCCGTGACCGAGAACGGCTGGATTGGCCTGACCGACAAATACTGGATGACGACGCTGATCCCGGCGCCGGGCCAGCCCTTTGATCTGGTCACCAAATATATCCCCGACGGCGATTACTACATCACCCGTGCCGCCCTGCCCGCGCTGGAGGTGGCCGCCGGCCAGTCCGTCAGTTCGACGACCCGCATGTTCGCGGGCGCCAAGGAATGGGAAACGATCCGCGCCTATGAAAAGGACCTGGGCATCGCGGGCTTTATCGATTCGATCGACTGGGGCTGGTTCTTCTTCCTGACCAAGCCGATGTTCTGGCTTTTGCACAATCTGCACCGGCTGATCGGCAACATGGGCCTGGCGATCATCGCCCTGACCTTCGTCATCAAGACCGCCGTCTTTCCGCTGGCGCGCAAATCCTACATCTCGATGGCCAAGATGAAGGAACTTCAGCCCGAGATGGAAAAGATGAAAGCCGAGGCCGGGGAAGACCGGATGAAGGTGCAAAAGGGGATGATGGAACTGTACAAGCGCGAAAAGGTCAGCCCTGCGTCGGGTTGCCTGCCGATGCTGATCCAGATCCCGATCTTCTATTCGCTTTACAAGGTCATCTATGTGACGCTGGAACTGCGTCAGGCGCCGTTCGTCGGCTGGCTGCGCGACCTGTCGTTGCCGGATACATCGTCGATCCTGAACCTGTTCGGTCTTTTGCCCTGGGCGGCGCCGGCGCAAGGGTCGCCGCTGACTATCATCTCGCTGGGTCTGCTGCCGATCCTGCTGGGCATCTCGATGTGGTTCCAGCAAAAGCTGAACCCCGCCCCCGCCGATCCGGCACAGGCCACGATGTTCTCCTGGATGCCCTGGATCTTCATGTTCATGCTGGGCCGCTTTGCATCGGGCCTGGTGCTGTACTGGATCACCAACAACACGATCACCTTCCTGCAACAATATACGATCATGTCGCTGCATGGAAAACGCCCGGACATCTTCGGCAATATCAAGGCGGGCATTGGCCGCAAGCCAGCGGCCAAGTGACATGAGAGCGCGCAACATGCCAGGGCGGGCCGCAGCAACCGCAGTCGGGTCACGCGGGTGACAGAGCAGCCCTTCCCCTTTGCCGAGGAACCAGACGACGCCCGGCGCGAGGCGGGGCGTCTGTTGATGACCAGCCAGATCGAGTTTCTGAAGGGTGCGACCGACATGTCGCACATGCCGCCCGCCGACCGGATCGAAGTCTGTTTCGCGGGCCGCTCGAACGTCGGAAAATCCAGCCTGATCAACGCGCTGACCGGGCGCCGTAACCTCGCTCGCGCCTCGAACACGCCGGGGCGGACGCAAGAGATCAACTATTTCACCGCCGCCGAAAGCCTCTATCTGGTCGACCTGCCCGGCTACGGCTTTGCCGAGGCGCCGAAACCGATCGTCGAAAAGTGGCAGCGGCTCTTGAAGGCCTATCTCGCCGGTCGCGTCACGCTGCGCCGCGCCTTCGTGCTGATCGACTGCCGCCATGGCGTGAAGTCGGTGGACGAGGAGATTCTGACCCTGCTTGACCGGTCCGCCGTGACCTTTCAGGTCGTGCTGACCAAAGCCGACAAGGTCAAGGCCGCAGACCGCGACGCGATCTTTGCCCAGGTCCGCGCCGCGCTGCAAAAACACCCCGCCGCCTTCCCCGAGATTGTTGTCACCTCGTCCGAAAAGGGCTGGGGGATCGAAAGCCTGCGGGCGATCATCGCCGGGCTGGAATAGGCGCGCCGTTCAGCCCCGCCCACTGCCCGTCTTCTCTTTGCAAATATCCTGCGGGGGATTTGGGGGACGCAAAGTCCCCCACTGCCGCCATGTCAGACATGCTGGCCGCCATTCACCTCGATCTCGGTCCCGGTGACATAGGACGAGGCGTCCGAGCAGAGATACCAGATCAGATCCGCCACCTCGGATGTCTGGCCAAGGCGGCGCAGCGGCAGCCCCTCGACGATCTTTTCGGTGCCGGGCGACAGGATCGAAGTTTCGATTTCGCCCGGCGCGATGGCATTGACCCGCACGCCAAGCGGGCCGAAATCATGGGCCATCTCGCGGGTCAGCGCCTTGAGCGCGGCTTTTGACGTGGCATAGGCCGCGCCCGCGAACGGATGAACCCGGCTGCCAGCGATCGAGGTGACATTGACGACCGATCCGCCCGCCGCCGACAGTTCGGCCTGCAGGCCCCGCGCCAGAACGATGGGCGCAAAGAAATTGACATGGAAGACCTTGCCCCAGTCCCTCAGGTCGGTGTCGATGGACGACAGGCGCGATCCCCCCGGCCCTTTCGGCGAAATACCCGCATTATTGACCAGGGCATGCAGCTTGCCGTCCAGCTTGTCGCGGATCACCTCGATCGCCTCCATCGTGCGGGCCGGGTCGGCGAGGTCGATCTGGATATGGCTCGCTTCGCCATTCGGCCAGGGGCAGCGCTCATCGAACGGATGGCGCGAACAGGTCAGAACCCGCCAGCCCTCGCGCTCGAACCGCTTGACGGTCGCATGGCCGATCCCGCGCGAGGCGCCGGTCAGAAGCAGGGTCTTTCGGTCGTCGGTCATCACGGTCCTCCGGCCCGCGACCCTAAGCGATTTTGGCCGGTTGGCAAGAACGCGCAGAGGGGCTAACACACCCTGACGGACGCGGGGGGCCCAATGAAGAAGCAGAATATGGATCGAGACTGGTTTGCCACCGCCCGGACCCTGTCCGAGGCGCTTCCCTATCTTCAGCGCTTTTCGGGCGCGGTCGTGGTCGTCAAGTTCGGCGGCAATGCCATGGGCGATGATGCGGCGATGGCCGAATTTGCCCGCGATGTCGTGCTGATGCGGCAGGTGGGGGTCAATCCGGTGGTCGTGCATGGTGGCGGCCCGATGATCAACGAGATGCTGACCAAGCTCGGCATCAAGTCCGAGTTCGTCCGTGGCAAGCGCGTAACCGACAAGGCCACGGTCGAGGTGGTCGAGATGATCCTGTCGGGTCTGGTGAACAAAAGGATCGTGCAGGCGATCAACGATCAGGGCGGCCGCGCGGTCGGCATTTCCGGCAAGGACGACGATCTGATGGTCTGCGTGGCCGACGACCCGGAGCTGGGCTTTGTCGGCCGCCCGGTCGAGATGAACGTGCAGGTCATCCGCGATCTGTACAATGCGGGCATCATTCCGGTGATCGCCCCGGTGGCGACGGGGATGGAGGATAACGAGACCTTCAACGTCAATGGCGATACGGCGGCAGGTGCCATCGCGGGCGCGCTGCAGGCCGACCGCCTGCTTCTCTTGACCGACGTGCCGGGGGTCAAGAATGCGGCGGGCGAGGTGATGACCCAGATCACCCCCGACGAGGTGCGCCAGATGACAGAGGACGGTGTGATTTCGGGCGGCATGATCCCCAAGACCGAAACTGCGCTGATGGCGCTGGATCAGGGCGTTCGGGCGGTGACGATCATGGACGGGCGGACGCCTAACGCTTGCCTTCTGGAACTTTTCACCGACCATGGCGCGGGCAGCCAGATCCGCTCGACCGAGCCGCGGGTCAAGCCGCGCCGCAGGTGAGCCTGGCGGGCCGGATCGCGGCCGCAGCCAGCGCCGAACGCCTGGCGATCTTCGGCACCCTGCATCTGGCACCCGGGGATGGGTTTCCGCCCGACTTCCAAAGCCTTGTGCTTCTGGGCCCCGATGAGCCGGGCTTCTGGCCGCATCTGACCGCCAGCGCCGAATGGCAGGATGGCGCGCCCGATCCGGTCGACCGCTGGTCGCGCCGCGTGATCGGGCGGCTGGCCTGCGATCTTGGCGGCAAGGCGGCCTTTCCCTTTGGCGGGCCGCCCTACCGGCCCTTTTACCAATGGGCCCTGCGCTCGGGTCGCGCCTTTGCCTCGCCGGTCACGCTTCTGGTTCATGACCGGGCCGGGCTGATGGTCTCTTACCGGGGGGCCATCGCGCTGCGCGAGGCTCTGGCGCCCTCCCCCTCGTCCAACCCCTGCGACCGGTGCAGGGGTCGGCCCTGCCTGACCGCCTGCCCGACCGGTGCGCTGACGGCGGGCGGCTATGACGTCCCGGCCTGCCACGGCTTTCTGGACGGGCCGGGCGGTGGCGACTGCCTGTCGCGGGGCTGTGCCGTCCGCCGCACTTGCCCCCTGTCACATGCCTATGGCAGGGTGGCGGAACAGTCCGCCTATCACATGAGGCTTTTTCACAGATGACCCTGCCCGGCCACCGCCGCCTGATCCTGACCCGCCACGCCAAATCCGCCTGGGACGATCCGGCGATGGCCGATCATGAGCGCCCGCTGAACCGGCGCGGCTGCCGGTCGGCGCTGGAACTGGGGGAATGGCTGCATTCGCGCGGTTACGAACCGGATCAGGTGCTTTGTTCAACGGCGGCGCGCACCCGCCAGACCTGGGACATCGCCCGCGCCGCCCCGCTGGAGGTGATCCCCGACGTGTCCTTTGTCGAGGCACTTTATCACGCCTCGCCCGATGTGATGCTGAAGGTTCTGGCCAAGGCGACCGGCGACACGGTGCTGATGCTGGGCCATAACCCCGGCATCGCCGAATTCGCCCGGTTGCTGGCGGCACGGGCGCCGAACCACGGCGACTTTGCCCGCTATCCGACCTCTGCCAGCACCGTCTTTGATTTCCAGATCACCGACTGGACCGAAGCCCGCTTTGGCACCGGCTCGGTCCTGGATTTCTTCACCCCAACGGGCCGGGACTGAACCGTCCCTTCATTTTCTGTCGGAAAATATCCTCGGGGGGTAAAGGGGGGCAGACAGCCCCCCTTCTTCGTTTCAGGATAAACGGCCTCAGTGCCCCAGAATCTGGCTGAGGAACAGCTTGGTCCGGTCGCTTTGCGGGTTGTTGAAGAATTCCCTGGGCGAGTTCTGTTCTACGATCTGCCCCTTGTCCATGAAGATGACGCGGTTGGCCACGGCCTGGGCAAAGCCCATTTCGTGGGTCACGCACAGCATGGTCATGCCTTCTTCGGCCAGGCTGATCATCGTATCCAGCACCTCCTTGATCATTTCGGGATCAAGGGCCGATGTCGGTTCGTCAAAAAGCATGATCCGCGGCTTCATGCACAGCGACCGGGCAATGGCGACCCGCTGCTGCTGGCCACCCGACAGCTGGCCCGGGTACTTGTGGGCCTGTTCGGGGATCTTGACCTTGGACAGGAAATGCATCGCCGTTTCTTCGGCTTCCCTCTTCGGCACCTTGCGCACCCAGATCGGCGCCAACGTGCAGTTTTCCAGGATCGTCAGATGCGGAAAGAGGTTGAAATGCTGGAACACCATCCCGACCTCGGACCGGACCTTGTCGATATTCTTCAGGTCATTGGTCAGTTCGGTTCCGTCGACGACGATCTGGCCGGCCTGATGTTCCTCCAGCCGGTTGATGCAGCGGATCAGCGTCGATTTTCCGGACCCCGAAGGGCCGCAGATGACGATCCGTTCCCCGCGCTGAACGGTCATGTTCACGTCGCGCAGGACATGGAACTGACCATACCATTTGTTCATGCTGGTGATCTGGATCGCGACCTCGTCGCTGACCTGCATATGGCTGAGGTCGATCTTGCGGTCGATAGCTTCGGTCATGGCGAGGCTCCTTAACGGTGATCGCGTTTCAGCTTGCGTTCGAGATACATCGAGTATCGCGACATGCCGAAACAGAAGACAAAGAAGATAAGGCCGACGAACAGGTAAGGCTCCCAGTAGATGCCTTTCCAGTTGATGTCGGCCCTGACGATCTTGGTGATGCCCTGCAGCGGATCGGCCAGACCGACCAGCGCGACCAGCGTCGTGTCCTTGAAAAGGCCGATGAAGGACGAGACGATGCCGGGGATGGCGATCTTCAGCGCCTGGGGCATGATGATCAGTTGCTGCGCCTGCCAGTAGTCCAGCCCCAGCGCATCGGCAGCCTCGTACTGGCCCTTGGGCAGGGCCGCCAGACCGCCGCGGATCACCTCGGCGATATAGGCGGCCGAGAAGAGGGTGACCAGGATGACCACGCGCAGGATCAGGTCGAACTTGGTCTCGGGCGGCAGGAAGTACTGCAACAGCAGCGAGGCGACGAACAGCATGGTGATCAGCGGCACGCCACGGACGAATTCGATGAAGCCGACCGACAGGGTCTTGATCAGGAACATGTCCGACCGGCGCCCCAGAGCCAGAAGGATGCCCAGGGGCAGCGAACAGGCGATGGCCGTGACCCCGATGACGAACGACAGAAGGAAGCCGCCGAACTGGTCGCTTTCAACCGGGGCAATGCCCCAGGGCAGGGCCGCGTGGACCGCTGTCGTCACGATCGTCTGGACCGACATCCACCACAGGCAGGCGGCGATAAAGCCCGCCACGCTTGCCATGACCAACCCAAGTGCCGGCAGGGTCAGCCGGTAGACCAGCCACATGACGCCGAACCCGGCCAGGGTGCCGACCGGCCCCCAGACCGACCCGCCCCACAAAAGGAAGAAACCGATCGCGGGATAAAGGATCGTCACCCAGACCAGTTTCGTGGGCGCAAGCCAGGCCAACGCAGTTAGTCCGACGAACACGGCGAGGGTCAGCAGGATGGGCGTGCTTTCGCTGCCCAAGGCCCAGCTCGCCAGCGCCGCAAGGCCCAGCGCCACCCCGGTCATCCGGGTCGAAACGCTGCGATTGCCATAGTAAAGGACCGGCGCCAGCGCCACGAACAGAAGGCCAAAGGTCAGGGTCGGGCGCCAGTAAAGGTCGGGCGGATAGAAGCCATAGATATATTGCGGCCAGCGTTCGCGGATCATCGCCCAGCAGGCGCCTGATGCCGCAGGCACCACAGTGCCCGCCGCATCGGTGACGACGCCCTCGGGCGACATGCTTTGCCCTGCCGCCCCCAGAACGGCATTGCGGCAGTCGGCCAGCGATCCTGCATTCCAAACCCCGTTGAACACCCAAGGCAGGACCCCCCGCAGGATCACAAACAGGGCCGCCATGGCCAAAAGCGTCAGGATCGAATTGATCCAGCCCGAAAACAGGTTTTCGCGCAGCCATTTCAAAAGGCCCCGCTGCGAGGCCGGGGGCAGCTCAGCCTCCAGCATGGTCTGCCGGACGAAGAAGTGATTGGTATCGCTCATGGTCTCAACGCTCCTTCAGGCGGACTTTGGCGTTGAAGGTATTCATCACCGAAGAAATGATGAGGCTGAGGATCAGATAGGTCAGCATCAGCAAAAGCATGCATTCCAGCTCGCGTCCCGTCTGGTTCAGCGTGATGCCGCCCAATGTGCCCTTCAGGTCCATATAGCTGACAAAGGCACCCAGCGTGGTGTTCTTGGTCAGGTTCAGATACTGGCTAATCAGCGGCGGGATGATGACCCGCAGCGCTTGCGGCAGGATCACCAGACTCATGGTGCGGCCGGGACGCAGGCCCAGGGCAAGGGCCGCCTCGGACTGGCCGCGCGACACGGCCATGATGCCCGCGCGCACCGTCTCGGCGATATAGGAACTGGTGTAAAGCGAAATCGCCAGCAAGAGCGCGGTGAACGAGTGCGACAGGCTGAATCCGCCCTTGAAGTTGAAACCCGCCAGCGCCGGATATTCCAGACGGAAGCCAAGCGCGACCAACAGCGCCAGGATCGGCCCGAACAGGATCAGCAGACTTTTCCACCAGGTGACCGGGCGGTTGCCGGTTGCTTCCTGCACGGCCTTGGCATTGGCGCGCAGACGGCTGTTGGCCCAAATCGACGCGGCTATGATCAGCAAGGCGACGATGACCGACAGGTTGACGGGAACGCCCGCGATATCGAACGTTCCAAGCGGGCGATCCAGCAGCGGTCGGGGAACGTTGGTGCCCCGGTTGGTCACAGCGACGGTGTCAAATAGCATCATCGATGCCTTTGGCTCCTGCCCCTCGATCACCTTGAAGTCGCGCGGGCCGGGTGCGGTTTCGGAAAAGATCACGAAAACCAGGATGATCCACAAAACCAGCGGCACGTTGCGCAGCGTTTCGACATAGATCGTCATCAACCGCGACACGAGCCAGTTCTTCGACAGGCGCAGGACGCCGACCAGAACTCCGATGACCGTAGCCAAGACGCATCCCAACACCGCAACCAGAAGCGTGTTCAAAAGCCCGACGATGGCCGCACGCCCATGCGTGCTGTCATTGGTGTAGGGGATCAGCTGTTGGTCGATGTCGTAACCGGCGCGGTTGAACAGGAAGGCAAAACTGATGTCCTTGTCCTTGGCGGCCAGATTGACGATCGTATTGTGGACCAGCCAGCCCACGAACAGACCGACAAGTACCAGCACAATCACCTGAATGGTGATCGCCCGATAGCGGGTGTCGTAAATAAGCATGCTTGGCCGAAAGCTGTCTTTCGGCGCGTCGGCGACATTGGCCATGAAACCCCCCTTGCATCCGCCGGTTCCCGGTTCTTGCCGGTATTGCCTGGGGTCGTTAGCGCGCCCCGCGCGGCCGGATACTTGATTCCAGTATGAAAGGGCGCGCCAGAGGCGCGCCCGGTGGTCTCGTGTCCGATCAGCGGATCGGCGGGGCGTACTGCAGGCCGCCCTTGCTCCACAGTTCGTTCAGGCCACGGGCCAGACCGATCGGAGTGGATTCACCGATGTTGGCGGCGAAGATTTCGCCATAGTTGCCAACAGCCTTGATGGCATTATAGGCCCACTTGTCGTCGACGCCCATCATCTTGCCCATCTCGCCTTCGATGCCCAGAAGGCGCTTTGCCTCGGGGTCATAAGCGGGATCAGACGAGGCCTTGGCAACGATTTCGTCGATATTGGCCGAGGTGATGCCTTTTTCTTCGGCGATCAGCAGCGCGAAATAGGTCCAGCGCACCACGTCTCCCCAGTTGTTGTCGCCATGACGGACGACCGGGCCAAGCGGTTCTTTCGAGATGATTTCGGGCAGGATGATGTGGTTCGCCGCATCCGGCAGCGTGGCACGGGCCGAGGCCAGGCCCGAAGCGTCGGTGGTGAAGGCGTCGCAGGCACCCGCCATATACTGGCGCTGCGCTTCGGCGTCATCTGCCACGTTGACCGGCGTATAGGTGATGTTGTTCGACTTGAAGAATTCCGACAGGTTCAGTTCGGTCGTGGTGCCGGTCTGGATGCAGACGGTGGCGCCATCCAGTTCCTTGGCCGACGACACGCCCAGATCCTTGCGGACCATGAAGCCCTGGCCATCATAGTAGTTCACGGCGACGAAATCGAACTTCAGGTCATTGTCGCGCGAAAAGGTCCAGGTCGAGTTGCGGACCAGCAGATCGACTTCGCCTGACGCCAGCGCGGTAAAGCGGGTTTCGCTGGTGGTCGGAACAAACTTGACCTTGGTCGCGTCGCCCAGAACCGCCGCAGCGATGGCACGGCACAGCGAAACGTCAAAGCCCGCCCAGTTGTTGTTGGCATCCGGCGCACCAAAACCGGTCAGACCGGTGTTCGAGCCGCAGATCAGCTCGCCGCGCGCCTTGATGTCATCCAGCGTGCCCGCAGATGCGTAGCCCGCCAGCAGCGCCGATGCGGCCAGCGTTCCGAGAAATACGGATTTTTTCATGTTTACCTCTTCCTGAGTTTCCGCCCGCGTGCGAACGGATGTGATCGCCAGTTTTCCTGGCCGGTTATGTGGGGCTCCCCAGTAGCGGCAGTTTCGACAGATGCCGGGGTTGCGTCAAGCGAACATTCCGCCATTTCGTCCGGCAGAATGTATTTAGCGGCTTTGCGACACAAATAGGCATTTGCTCACCGATTGAGCGAAATTTTATTCCGCCACAGGGTCGGAAAGTTCCCAGAAATGGCAAGCCTGAAGGAAATCGTTCCGCTTTCTTTCCGCTATGGCGGACGCTTCTTCGTCCTCTCCCCAAAGGCGGGCCTGCCAGTCCTCATCGAATCGCGACAGAATCCAAAGCGCTTGCGGTTCAAATTTTCCGCTGGATGCCGCCAATCCAAGAACCAAAGAGCCTGTCAGGCTGACCAGATCATGCAGTGCGGTCAGCTGGAAATTCGTGCAGGCGTGAACCTCGGTGGCCAGTCGGGCCAGCGCCTCTGGCGGCTGCGACACCGGCACCACCCCATGCGTCACCACCAGTCGGGCACCATAGGTCGCGGCGGCCCAGTCCAGCATCGGCTCCCAGGCCAGGGCTTGTGCCGCAGCCAGCCCGTCGTCGCCCTCGGCCCGGTAGCACAAAAGGTCAGACCCGCCATAGGCGGCGATCAGTTCGGCCACCTCGTCAAACTGTGGCGCCACCTTGTCGATGGCCGCATTGGCCGACCGGGTGACGGGCATCCGGCGCGGATCGACCAGTCTGTCCACCGCCTGCCATTCGGCGGCTACGGCTTCGGCCATGGCACGGGTCGGCAGGGTCAGCGCGGCCTTGGCAGGGGTCTTGACCGGCCGACCGTCCAGCGCCACGCCAAAGCCGCTCGCCTGTGCCGGGGTCACCTCGGCCTTCGTCCAGAACCGTTTCGCTGTCCAGCCGCCGCTCATCCCCGCCCCCAAAAACGCTCCAGCTCCGGCAAAAGTGCCGGGAATCCATCGACCACCGCCCATGCCCCTGCAGCATGCAGCGCCTCGGCCGGGTGATAGCCCCAGCCGACGCCGATGGCGGCAATGCCGCCCGCCCGGCCCATGTCCATGTCATAGGTCGTGTCGCCGACGATCACCGCATCCGCCGCCCGGACCCCGGCTTCGGCCAAAGCCGCCAGCACCATCGACGGATGGGGTTTGGACGGATGGTCATCGGCCACCTGCCGGGTTGCGAACAGGCCCTGCAGCCCATGAACCTCGATCATCTTGTCCAGTCCCCGGCGGCTTTTGCCGGTGGCAACGCCCAGGATCACCCCGTCCCGACCCGCCAGAGCCATCAGCGCGGCGCGGGCCCCCGGGAACAGGGGCGGCGGATCGGCGCGGCGGGTGTTGAAACTGTCCTTGTAGGCCGCGACCAGCCCGGCCTGAATATCAGGGTCCAACTCAGGCGACAGGCGCGCGATCGCCTCGGGCAGCGACAGGCCGACGATGGACAGGGTCTGCGCGCGGGCGGGAGCGGGCAGGCTCAGCGCGCCGTAAGCCGCAGCCATGGCCGCGACGATGTGATCCTGACTGTCGATCAACGTGCCATCGACATCGAAAAGGACAAGGCGCCGCCCCGTCATCTGTCGTCGGCGAACGGGTCATGGGGCGCATCCGCTTCGGACCAGCCCACGGTTTTCCATGTGCGTTTCATATGGTCTGCCAAGGGCGCGGTCAGAGTGATGCGCTTGCCGGTTATCGGATGGTCAAAGCTGATCGACCTGGCATGCAGGTGCAGCTTGCGGCTGATGTCGCCGCCCAGTTGCGCCCCCCAGCCATCGCCGGGATTGTCCTGCCCCGATCCGCCATACTTGCCGTCGCCGACGATCGGATGGCCCAGTTCGGCCATATGCGCCCGAAGCTGGTGGGTGCGCCCGGTGATCGGTACCAAAGCGACCCAGGCGGCCCGCGAGCCAAGGTTTTCCAGCACCGCATAATCGGTCGTGGCGCGCTTGGCCCCTTCGGTCTGATCGACCTTGGACGGGTGGATCGCCATCATCCGCTCGCCCTCGCCGCCGCGCCCGTGACCGGCCGCCTTGACCAGACCGAACCGCACCGTCCCCATGCGGGGCGTGGGAACGCCGGCAACCACCGCCCAATAGATCTTGCGCGTGGTGCGCGAACGGAACGCCTCGGACAAAGCGCGCGCGACGCGGTCGGTGCGGGCCAGAAGCAGAACGCCGGATGTATCCTTGTCCAGCCGGTGAACCAGCTTTGGCCGGTCCTTGTAGCCGAACTTCAGCGCCTCGGTCAGCCCGTCGACATGGCGGCCCGTCTGGCCCGAGCCCCCCTGCGACGGCAGGCCCGGCGGCTTGTTGAGCGCGATGATATGTTCGTCCTTCCACAAGACGGCCGCCTGAATCATCCGCGCATCCTCGTCGGGGATGCCCAGCGTTTCATCAAACTGCGGCGCGGGATGGTCAGCCTTGGGCATGGGCGGCACCCGCACCTCGTCGCCCGGGCCAACGCGGGTTGCGGCCTTGGCCCGCGCTCCGCCGATGCGCAGCTGTCCGGTGCGACACCATTTTTCGATCTGGCCCTGGGTCAGGTCGGGAAGGCGCTTTTTCAGCCAGCGGTCCAGACGGCTTTCGCCCTCGTCCTCGGTCACCGTCAAAATCTGGACCGCGCTCATGCCCCAATCCCCCGCGCCACTGCCGCCCCGGCGGCAACCCCCGCCAGCGAGAGAAGGACCGAAGCCAGCACATAGGCCGCCGCCTGCCCGCCCTGCCCCGCCTGCCACAGTTTCATGGCATCCAGCGAAAAGGCGGAAAAGGTGGTGAAGCCGCCCAGAACCCCGGTCATCAGAAAAAGGCCAGCGCCCGGCCGCCCGGCCAGAAGGACAAACAGCAGCCCCATGGCGAAACTGCCCAGAACATTGACCATAAGCGTTGCGATGGGCGTGCCCACGGCCAGAGTCGCCAGATAGCGCAACATGGCGCCAAGCGCGCCGCCCAGGGCGACAGGAAGAAGGGTGCGGATCATCGGGCCTTCCTCGGTCCTTCGGGGCGGGATGTCAACCATCTGGCCCGCAACCGCCCCTAACCGCCCTGCCGTTTGTCGCGCAATTTGGCAAACCATTCGACCCGCTTTTTCAGGTCGCGTTCGAACCCGCGTTCGACCGGCTGATACAGGATCGGGCGGCGCATGGTTTCGGGAAAGTAATTCTGCCCGGAAAACCCGTCTTCGGCATCATGGTCATAGTCATAGCCCGCGCCATAGCCCTGTTCCTTCATCAGCCGGGTGGGGGCGTTCAGGATATGCTTGGGCGGCGGTTCCGACCCGGTGCGCCGCGCCTCGGCCCGCGCGCCCTTATAGGCCACATAGCCCGCGTTCGACTTGGGGGCCAAGGCCAGGTAGATCACCGCCTGCGCCAGTGCCAATTCGCCCTCGGGGCTGCCCAGCCGTTCGTAAACCTCCCAGGCATGCAGGCAGATGGTCTGGGCCTGCGGATCGGCCAGGCCGATATCCTCGACCGACATGCGGGTGATGCGGCGGGCCAGAAAGCGCGGGTCCTCGCCCCCCTCCAGCATCCGTGCCAGCCAATAAAGGGCGGCGTCCGGGTCGGACCCGCGCACCGATTTGTGCAGGGCCGAAATCAGGTTGTAATGCTCGTCCCCCGACTTGTCATACTTCGCCGCCCGGCGCATCAGCCGCTGCGCGAGTTGGGCGGTATCAAGCGGTCTGTCCGCCTTCCAGGCCATGACCTGCTCGATCAGGTTCAGCAAAGCCCGCCCGTCACCGTCCGCCATCTCCAGCAGCGCCTCGCGCGCGGGCGCGGTCAGGGGCAGCGGGCGATGCAGTTCCTGTTCGGCCCGCTGGGCCAGCCGTTCCAGATCGGCCAGCGTCAGCCGGTTCAACACCAGAACCTGCGCGCGGCTGAGAAGGGCGGCATTCAGCTCGAACGACGGGTTTTCGGTAGTGGCGCCGACCAGAAGGATGGTCCCATCCTCCATATGGGGCAGGAAACTGTCCTGCTGGGCCTTGTTGAACCGGTGGATTTCATCGACGAACAGCAGCGTCCCCCGCCCCTGCCCCGCCTTCATCCGCGCCGTATCAAATACCCGGCGGAGTTCCGGCACCCCCGAAAAGATCGCGCTGATCTGGACAAAGTCGCGGTCGGTCGCATCGGCCAACAGGCGCGCAATCGTGGTCTTGCCTACCCCCGGCGGCCCCCAGAGGATCAGAGACGACAGGCTTTTTGCCGCCAGCATGGCGCCCAACGGCCCGTCGGCGCCCAGGACATGTTCCTGCCCGATGACATCCGCCAGCCGCGCGGGCCGGATACGGTCGGCCAGCGGGCGCAAGGGTCCCGGTGCAGTGGGGTCTGGCCTGTCGAAAAGATCGGACATGGGCCGGTTCTAAAGCGCTTTGCCGCAAGAGCGAAGCGAATTCCGGAAGCGGGCCAAGCCCAGAATAGTCAGCGCGACGAGGCGCGGGCGTCGATCAGGACGCACTGGAAATCGCCATCATCGATCCGCATCATCGGGCCAACCGCCTTGGCCACCAGACCACAGCGCGGGTACCAGCGGCTCCAGTTGCCCGCGGTCAGGGCGATGATCTCGTCCCCGCCCTCGGCACAGGTGGCGCGCACCATCTCGTCGACCATCATCGCATGGATGCGGCGGCGGATCGACATAGGTGCTGCATGCGAGACAAAGACCCGCGTGCTTTCCCAGATCAGTGGCGACACCGGCGCCTCTTCATACAAAAGATCGGTGGGGATCGTATCCAGAAGCCCGCGCTGCGCGTCGCGGATCATATAGCTGTAAACGCCGCAGCGCATGGTCGACGGGGTCAGTCGCATCCCCCCCAGGACCTCTCCGTCCTGATGGACGGCAATCCAGCGGCTTGCCGGCGTGTCATATTGATCATATTCCATGCCGATGGCTTCCGGCAGGTTCCACTTTTTGTGGACAATGAACGATTGATGGCGCGCCCGGAATATCTTTGCCAACAGGTCGCCGTGACGATGCATGTTTTCAAAGGACAGCGTCGTGGATCGCATGCCCCCGACGGCCACCGGCGCAAGCGGAGACTGCCGGATAATGTTGACATTGGGCATCTCGGTCACAGCAGCTTATACTCCTTGGCCCGTTGCAGGGCTTCTGCGGTCGTACGCGCCAGCAGTTTCTGGCGCGCGGAATTCAGCCGCGCCTTGAAGGCGCTTTCCGATATGCCCAACTTTGCCGCCGCTGCCGTGTGGCGCATACCGTTGGCGACACAGGCCAGGGCATCGATCTGGGCCTTGCTCAGGCTTTCCGGCGGCTCGGTGATATCGTGCAAACGGCGCACAATTTCCTCGATCTGCTGCATTTCATGCTGTTCAAACTCGCGGTCGCCCCGCGAGAAGCTGGCAATCGTGCGTGACGCAATCGGTCCGCAGGATACCGTCGCCCCATAAACCAGACCATATTTGCGCGCCTCGGCAAGAATGCCGAACACGTCCGGAATGTTGAACTCGCTCCAGCGGCTTACGCCTGTCGTGCTGAATCCCCAGGCAATCGTCGGATCGCGCAGCGCATAGGCCTGCTGGGTATAGTGATCGAGCCAGGCCTGATCATAGGTCTGGAACGAGATCAGCGGCGATGCAAACCGAATGTGCAGACCGACAAAATAGCCACCCGGCGCCAAAAGGCCCAGCTTGCGCAGTTCAAAGTCCAGACCGGTGTTCATTGATCCCACAACCATCGTACCTGTCACGAACCCTTACTTTCTACTCGCCTCTCCACCAAGGCTTACCAAAAGGTTAGGGTGTCGCAAAACAGCTTGGCAAGGGGATATGTCAGAGGTCGGCGCTACTTTTGGGCGAAAATGGGGCTTTCTTGCCCAGCGCTGCATTTCTGCAACTACAGGATGTGAAATCTTACGCTGCGTAATCCAAGCCCTTGATAAGAAAAGACCCGCCAAAGGCGGGCCTTTCAGAATCACAGGGCGAAGAGCCTCAGCTTTCCGCAGCTTCCTCGGCCGCGGTGCGGGCCTTGTCGGCGGCACCCTTGGCGCTGGCATCACGGTCGACCAGTTCGATGATCGCCATCGGCGCCATGTCGCCATAGCGGAAGCCCGCCTTCAGGATGCGAACATAGCCGCCCTGACGGTCCTTGTAGCGGGGGCCAAGGATGGCGAACAGGCGTTCGACATGCTTGTCCTGCTTCAGGCCAGCGGCGGCCTGACGGCGGGCGTGCAGATCGCCGCGCTTGGCCAGCGTGATCAGCTTTTCGACGATCGGACGCAGTTCCTTGGCCTTGGGCAGGGTGGTCTTGATCTGTTCATGTTCAATCAGCGAACCGGCCATGTTCGCGAACAAAGCCTTGCGGTGTTCGTGGGTCCGGTTCAGGCGGCGGTAGCCAGCACCATGGTTCATTTCGGTCTCCTAACCTTTGTTTGCTTTATCCGGCAGGGCTCTCGTCTCCCTGCTCACCTTGGGGCTTTTGCCCATGACGTCCCCGGCCATCCCGGGCATTTGACAGGGCGGGGTGTCCCCCGCCCCGCAATCAGAATTGATCTTCGAAGCGCTTGGCCAGATCCTCGATATTCTCCGGCGGCCAATCCTCGACATCCATGCCAAGGTGCAGGCCCATGCCCGACAGGACTTCCTTGATCTCGTTCAGCGACTTGCGGCCGAAGTTCGGGGTGCGCAGCATCTCGGCTTCGGTCTTCTGGATCAGATCGCCGATATAGACGATATTGTCGTTCTTCAGGCAGTTGGCCGAACGGACCGACAGTTCCAGCTCGTCCACCTTCTTCAGAAGAAGCGGGTTGAATTCCAGCCCTTCTTCGGCGGCCGACTTGGTCGCAGCTTCCGGTTCGTCGAAGTTGACGAAGATCGACAGCTGGTCCTGCAGGATGCGTGCGGCATAGGCCACGGCATCATCCGGCGTCAGCGAACCGTCGGTTTCGATCTTCATCGTCAGCTTGTCATAGTCCAGCACCTGGCCCTCGCGGGTGGGCGTGACTTCATAGCTGACGCGCTTGACCGGCGAATAGATCGCGTCGATCGGGATCAGGCCGATCGGCGCATCTTCCGGGCGGTTCTTGTCGGCGGCGACATAGCCCTTGCCGGTGTCGACGGTCAGTTCCATGAACAGATCGGCACCATCGTCCAGGTGGCAGATGACATGCTTGCGGTTCAGAACCTCGATCCCGTTGGATTCCGAGATGTCGCCAGCGGTGACGACGCCCGGGCCTTTGGCCGAGATCGACAAGCGCTTCGGCCCTTCGACTTCCATCTTCAGGCTGACACCCTTCAGGTTCAGGACGATGTCGGTAACATCCTCACGCACCCCGGCGACCGACGAAAACTCGTGTAGCACATTGTCGATCTGCACGCTGGTGATGGCGGCGCCCTGCAGGGACGACATCAGCACGCGGCGCAGCGCGTTGCCCAGCGTCAGGCCAAAGCCGCGTTCCAGCGGTTCGGCGATCAGCGTGGCCTGGCGGGCCGGGTCGTTGCCCGGCTTGACGTCAAGCTGGGTCGGCTTGATCAGATTTTCCCAATTCCTGTGGATCATTCGTTCCGCCTCCATTCTTGTCGCCAGCCCAATGTCCAATGGCCGGTGACGCCCGAGGGATCAACAAATAGGTCCGGGCCGCGGGGGAAAACCCGCGACCCGGATCAATAAAGCAGCGTCAGACGCGGCGGCGCTTCGGCGGACGGCAGCCGTTGTGCGCGATCGGCGTCACATCACGGATCGAGGTGATGTTGAAACCGACGGCAGCCAGCGCGCGCAAAGCCGATTCACGGCCCGAACCCGGACCCTGCACTTCGACTTCCAGCGTCTTCAGACCGTGCTCCTGGGCTTTCTTGCCAGCGTCTTCAGCGGCCATCTGGGCGGCATAGGGGGTCGATTTGCGCGACCCTTTGAAGCCCATGGTGCCGGCCGACGACCAGGCAATCGCATTGCCCTGCACGTCCGAGATCAGGATTTTGGTATTGTTGAAGGACGAGTTCACATGAGCAACGCCCGAGGCGATGTTCTTGCGCTCTTTCCGCTTCATGCGGGCGACTTTGGTATCACGTGCCATATCTCAGTGCCCCTTACTTCTTCTTGCCGGCGATCGGCTTGGCCGGGCCCTTGCGGGTGCGGGCGTTGGTATGGGTGCGCTGACCACGGACCGGCAGGCCCTTGCGGTGGCGCAGGCCCCGGTAGCAGCCCAGATCCATCAGGCGCTTGATGTTCATCGTCACTTCGCGGCGCAGGTCGCCTTCGACAGTGAAGTTCGCATCGATATACTCGCGGATCGCCAGAACTTCGGCATCAGCCAGTTCGTTCACGCGACGGGCGCGGTCGATCTTCAGCGCGTCGCAGATCTGTTCCGCGACCATCGGGCCGATGCCATGGATATATTGAAGCGAGATGGGGACGCGTTTCCCGGTGGGGATGTTAACGCCAGCAATACGTGCCACGCGTAGTTCCTTTTGGTTGCGGTTCCGTCGTGCCAGAACCTTTTTTCACAACATTGGGCCCGAAGGTCGGGGACCTGCGGACCCAGCTTTTACCGCCCGCCGAAACGGGACGATTCTCGTTCGAGACGCCGTGACCTAGTGGGTTTCCGGGCGCCCGTCAAGCCGGGCTTTGCTGATCCAGCACGCGGGCCATCGCGGCGGCAACCGCGTCAACCTCGGCCAGGCCGTCGATGGTGAAAAGATCGCCCTGCGCATAATAATAGCCGATCAGCGGCGAGGTCTTTTTGTAATATTCCATCAGCCTGACCTTCAGGCTTTCGGCATTGTCGTCTGCCCGCCGCTTCAGGTCGGTCGAGCCGCACTGATCACAGGTCCCCGCGACCTTGGTCGGCTTGGTCTGGTCATGATAGACCTCGCCGCAATTGCCGCAGGTGAAGCGGCCCGAGATGCGGTGGACCAGCGCCTCGTCATCGACCCGCATCTCGATCACAGCATTCAGGTCCTGCCCCGACCGTTTCAGCATGGCGCCCAGCGCATCGGCCTGGGCCAGGGTCCGCGGGAAACCGTCAAAGATGAACCCGCCGCCCGCGGCGCCCTGCATCTTTTCCTCGATCAGGCCAATGACGATTTCGTCCGTCACCAGCCCGCCCTTGTCCATCACCTCTGCGACCTTGCGGCCCATCTCGGTGCCGCTGGTCCGCGCCTCGCGCAGCATGTCACCCGTGGACAGCTGCACCATGCCGCGTTCTTCGACCAGCTTGCGGGCCTGAGTACCCTTGCCCGCACCCGGCGGTCCCAGAAGGATGATGTTCGTCATGGACACCTCAACGCAATGCAGGGGCTTTCTTGGCCGCGCGCTTCTTGCTGCGCAGCTGCGACCGTTCGATCAGCCCCTCATACTGATGGGCCAGAAGATGCGACTGAATCTGCTGGATCGTGTCCATCGTCACCGACACGACGATCAGCACCGATGTACCGCCGAAGTAGAAGGGAATGGCGAACTGCGACCGCAGCACTTCAGGCAGAAGACAGACCAGCGCCAGATAGCCGGACCCGATGATCAGGATGCGGGCAACGACATAGTCCAGATAATCCTCGGTCTTCTTGCCCGGGCGGATACCGGGGATGAAGCCGCCCTGGTTTTTCAGATTGTCCGCAACCTCGTCCGACTTGAACGACACGTTGGCCGTATAGAAATAGGCAAAGAAGATGATCAGCGCGGCGTAGAACAGCATATGCAGCGGCTGGCCCGGCCCCATATAGGCCAGGACCGTCGACAGGACCGAATTGGTCTGATTGCCCGAAAAGGTCGAAATGGTCGTCGGCAGCAACAGCAGCGACGAGGCAAAGATCGCCGGAATCACGCCGGCCGGGTTGACCTTGATCGGCAGATGGCTGGACGACCCGTCATAGATCTTCATCCCCACCTGACGGCGCGGATACTGGATATGGATCTTGCGCAGGGCGCGTTCCATGAAGACGACAAAGGCGATGACCGCCACCACCATCAGCATGACGCCGATGATGACCGGGGCCGAGATGGCGCCGATGCGGCCCTGCTCCAGAAACTGGACCAGAGCGCGGGGGATATTGGCGACAATGCCGACGAAGATGATCAGCGAGGTGCCGTTGCCGATGCCGCGCGCGGTGATCTGTTCGCCGATCCACATCAGGAACATGGTGCCGCCAACCAGCGTGACCACGCAGGCCAGCTTGAAGAACAGGCCCGGGTCCTGCGCCAGCCCGCCCGCCTCGATCGAGGCGGCAAGGCCCCAGGCCTGGAAGGTCGCCAGCAGCACAGTGCCATAGCGCATGTACTGGTTCATCTTCTTGCGGCCCTGCTCGCCCTCTTTCTTCATCTGCTCCAGCGCCGGAACCATGGCCGACAGAAGCTGAATGATGATCGAGGCCGAGATATAGGGCATGATCCCCAGGGCAAAGATGCCCATGCGGCCCAGCGCGCCGCCGGTGAACATCTGCAGCATGCCGCCGATGCCGTTTGTCGCCTTGTCCATGAACTTGGACAGTTCCGCCGCATCGATGCCCGGCACCGGAATATAGGTGCCCAGCCGATAGACGATCAGCAGGCCAAGGGTGAAAAGGATGCGGGCGCGCAGGTCCGAGGCCTTGCCAAAGGCCGACCAGCTGAGGTTCGCCGCCATTTGCTCTGCAGCAGATGCCATTTCCGTCACTTTCATGTCAGCGCCGCCGAACCGGTTTCCGGTCGGCGGCGCTTGGAAAACCTTTGCCTATGTAAGCGGCGAAACTGCCGCCCGCAACGGCTTATTCTGCCGCAGGGGCCGCAACTTTCAGGCTGCCACCCGCCTTTTCGACGGCAGCGATGGCCGAGGCCGAAGCGCCCGACACGGTCAGCGTCAGCTTGGCCTTGATCTCGCCCTTGGCCAGGATGCGGATCCCGTCCAGCTTGCGGCTGGTCAGACCGGCGGCCACCAGCGCGTCTTCGGTGATTTCGGATTTCACATCCAGCTTGCCCGCATCGACGAACTTCTGGATCAGACCCAGGTTGACGACCGCAAAGCGCTTGGCGTTCGGCTTGGTGAAGCCGCGCTTGGGCAGGCGGCGATAGAGCGGCATCTGGCCGCCTTCATAGCCACCCAGCGCCACGCCCGAACGCGAGGTCTGGCCCTTGATGCCGCGACCGGCGGTCTTGCCCTTGCCCGAACCGGGGCCGCGGGCGACGCGGAATTTCTTCTTGGCTGCGCCGGGATTGTCCCGGAGTTCATTCAGTTTCATGTCGCACTCTCCTTGGCCGGAAGGCCCCCACCTGCGACGGATCGGGGCAACACGGCATTTCTTGTTGATTCTGCGGCCATCAAGGCCACCGGGGGGCTATAGAGCCATGTCGCGGGCAGATCAAGCGGCAGAACAGCCCCCGCATCCAAAGCCCGAGGCCATCGCCTCGGGCGCCGCGACCGGTTTCCGCAAAACCGTCCACGTGGCGATAGCCGCGTGGACCGCGCCCGCCCATAGGGGCGGCGGGCGCTTTGCGCCCACCTGGTCGGGCACTGCCCACGCACCCAATCGTCCGGCGCTGCGGAGACCCCCTTGGCCTGCGCTTGCGCTTCGGCCAACGGACCGGATGACCTGCCACCGGCAGGTCATCTGATCGGTCCGGAAGGGGCTATGCCCCCTTGGGCCAGACAAATTCCGGGCGCAACCCGCCAAAAACCGGCCGACCGTCGACCGGTGCCGGATAGCCCTTCGTCTCGTCCCAAAAAGCGTGATAGGTCGCCTTGGGGAAGGCCGCATCGTCATAGCCCATGACATTCGGCACGGCGACGCGGATGCGGCCCTGCTTGTCGTCCAGCATCAGGACGGCCCCGCACTTTTCGCACAGGCAGATTTCCAGGGGCCCACCCGGATTGTCGGCATTGAAGGGCACGCGCTTCATCGCACCCTCGTTATCGGTCCCGATGTCGCCATGGTTGAAGAAGGCGACATGGGTCATCTGCTGGCCCGTGACCTTCTTGCAGACATTGCAATGGCATTCGTGATTGTCGATCGGCTCGGCCGAGGCGCGCACCGGATGATGTTCGCAGCCCCCCGCATATTTCGCTGGCATGATCTTCCTCCCATGCAGACTGCCCGCCCCCCTCCGGGCCGGGCGAGTCGCTGGGGCAAGCGTAGCACTGGTTGCGAGAAACGCGAAATCTACAAGCTGGGTCGGCGCGTGGCGGCCATGGATGCCCAAAAAGGAAATGGCGGAGCTTTCGCCCCGCCTTCCGTTTCGCTCAGGCGGGGTACCCCGCCGCGCTTACTTCTCTTCGACGATGCGCACCAGATGGGCGATCTTGTTCACCATGCCGCGGACGGCGGGTGTATCTTCCAGCTCGCGGCGGCGGCGGATCTTGTTCAGGCCCAGACCCTTCAGGGTCGCGGTCTGGATCGCCGGGCGACGGTTGGCCGAGGCATATTGCTCGACCACGATGGTTTTCTTGGCAGCCATGGATTACGCCTCCACCGCTTCGGCCACATCGGCCTTTTTCAGAATGTCGGCGACCTTCTTGCCACGGCGCGCAGCCACCTGACGGGGGCTGGCTTCCTTGGACAGACCGTCCATCGTGGCGCGGATCATGTTGTAGGGGTTCTGCGAGCCAAGCGACTTCGCCACCACGTCCTGAATGCCCAGCATCTCGAACACGGCGCGCATCGGACCACCGGCGATGATCCCGGTCC